>NZ_JBEXDX010000129.1:0-1033 GCF_040605995.1 Streptomyces sp. NPDC005492 | reverse complement strand
GCGACTCCCAGGCCACCTCCAGCAGCAGCCGCTGCTGCGGGTCCATCGCCAGCGCCTCACGCGGCGAGATCCCGAAGAAGCCCGCGTCGAACTCCACCGCGGAGTCGACGAATCCGCCTTCGCGGGTGATCGAGGCGCCGGGGCGGTAGCCGGTGGGGGCGTAGAGCGCGTCGAGGTCCCAGCCGCGGTTGCCGGGGAAGCCGGAGACGGCGTCCGTGCCCGAGGCGACCAGCTGCCACAGTTCGTCGGGTCCGGTGACGCCGCCGGGGTAGCGGCAGGCCATGCCGACCACGGCGATCGGGTCGTCGGTGAGCTGCTGGAGTACGGGCAGGTCGGTGCGGTCCTGCTCGGCGGGGCCGCCGAACAGCTCGGCGAGGTGGCCGGCCAGCCGCGCCGCGCTCGGGTAGTCGAAGACGAGGGTGGCGGGCAGGCTGGTGCCGGTCGCGGTCTGGAGCCGGTTGCGCAGCTCGACCGCGGTCAGGGAGTCGAAGCCGACCTCGCGGAACGCCTGGCCGGGGTCGATCTCGTCGCCGCCGCTGTGGCCCAGGACGGCGGCGGCGTGATCGCGGACCAGGGTGGTCAGGTGGGCGCGCCGTTCGGCGGCGGGCAGGGCGGCGATCCGGGCGGCGAAGCCGTCGCCGCCGTCCTCGGCCGGCTCGCCGGCGGTCGGGGCCGCTTCGGGGAGCAGGTCGAAGAGGTTGCTCGGGCGGGCCAGGGTGAAGGCGGGGACGAACTTCGCCCAGTCCATGTCGGAGACGGTGAGTACGGTCTCGTCCTGCTCCAGGACGCGCTGCATGGCCGCGATCGCGAGGTCGGGCCGCATGGCGAGCACGCCCATGCGCCGCAGGTAGGCCACGAACTCCGCGTCGATGTCGGTCAGTCCGGGCCCGGCCCAGCCGCCCCAGGCGAGGGAGGTGGCGGTACGCCCCTGGGAGCGGCGGTACTCGGCGAGGCTGTCCAGGCAGGCGTTGCCCGCCGCGTAACCGCCCTGCCCCGTTCCGCCCCATGAGGCGGCACCGGAGGAGAACAGCAC
>NZ_JBEXDX010000128.1:0-1051 GCF_040605995.1 Streptomyces sp. NPDC005492 | reverse complement strand
GGAACGTGCCTTTGCCCGTCGCCGCAAACTCTTGCGCGCTGAATGAGCGGCGCACCGTTCCGGCTCGCGCCGCTCGATGCCGCACATGATCGCGCTGCCTTTCGCAGTGATTCGGAGCCGCTGAATCGCTACCTGCAAGAGCAAGTCACGCAGGACATTCGTCGCCGCGTTGCCGCCTGCTTCGTGGCCCTGGCAGACGGGCCGCGCATTGCGGGCTATTACACCTTGGCCTCGGCAAGCCTGCTGCTGGCCGATCTTCCGGCCAGCATCGGCAAGAAGCTGCCGCGCTATCCGACCGTGCCCGCCGTTCGTATGGGCCGCCTGGCTGTCGATCAGGAATTCACGGGCCAAGGTCTCGGCGGTGCGCTTCTGGCTGACGCGCTCGAACGTGCAGCCCGTTCGGAGATTGCCGCCTTCGCCCTGATGGTGGACGCCAAGGACGAGGGGGTAGCGGCTTTCTACCGACATCATGGCTTCATTGCCTTGCCTGACCCGCCGCTCACCCTGTTCTTGCCGCTGGCGACCGTTCAGCGTTCTTGAAACTCGCCGTTCCAAGCCGTTTGAACCGAGAACGGTTTTCGAGAACTCCCCGGCCACATCGACACTAGGCCGTGCCGTCTTCTCGACAAAGCTTCTCGCAGACCTTCGTTTGCGAGAAGTAGCACGCTAGTCCTTAGCGTGCTTTAAATTCCGTTTTCTGAGACGACCCCAAGTGAATTGATAGATAAAAGGGGAATTACAAACAGGTAGGGGCTGGGTTATGCCAATCTTCGCCGGATCAGACTGTAGTGGTCAACTAATTCCGGACACCTCGATTAGCCGATCGCCGCCGGCGCGCCGCCATACAAGAAGGGAGACACAGCCATGCACGAGCACCACCCGATCACCGACCCCGTCTGCGGCATGACCGTCAAGCCGGAATCGCCGCACCGCTTCGATCACGCCGGCCGCGAGCCCGCGTTTGCCGGAAGGCGGTGCGCGCGGATTGGCTGCCTCGCCGTCCGCGAGAATGGCGTCGTAATCCTTGCGGCAGGACGCAAGGCGTTCGGGC
>NZ_JBEXDX010000127.1:0-1135 GCF_040605995.1 Streptomyces sp. NPDC005492 | reverse complement strand
CTGTCCTGGAAGGAGCGGACCAGGACCTCGTAGAAGACGGCGCGTTTGAACCACTCGGGGTCCCGGTCCTTGGCGGGAGTGTCCTCGAAGGTGTCCTGGACGGGCTCGTTGAAGATCATATTGTGGGTGACCCTCCGATCTGCGGGGACGGTCGCAGGACGGTGAGGATGTGTGCGGGCCGGTTGCCCGGTTCCAGGCGCACATAGTTGGCCCTGCCCCAGTGATAGGTCTCACCGGTGAGCTCGTCGCGCACCGGTACCGACTCGTGCCATTCCAGGCCGAGTTGCGGCATGTCCAACGAGACCGTGGCCTCCTGGGTGTGGTGGGGGTCGAGGTTCGCGACCACCAGAACCGTGTTCGAACCACTCCGCTTCGAGTACACGATCACCGCCTCCTGATCCGCGTGATGGAAGTGGAGGTCGCGCAACTGCCGCAACGCGGGGCTGCGGCGCCGGATGGCGTTGAGTCTGCCCAGCAGTGGCGCGATGCTACGTCCTTCCCGCTCGGCCGACGCCCAGTCGCGGGGGCGGAGCTGGTACTTCTCGGAGTTCAGATACTCCTCGCTGCCGGGTCGCAACGGAGTGTTCTCACACAACTCATACCCGCTGTACACCCCCCATGTCGGGGAGAGCGTCGCGGCGAGGATTGCCCGCAGTTCGAAGGCGGGGCGTCCGCCGTCCTGGAGGAATTCGTGCAGGATGTCGGGGGTGTTCACGAAGAAGTTGGGCCGCATGTAGGCGGCCGCCTCGCCCGACAACTCGCTGAGATATTCGGTGAGTTCCTCTTTGGTGTTGCGCCAGGTGAAGTAGGTGTACGACTGCTGGAAGCCGACTTGGGCGAGGGCGTGCATCATCGCGGGGCGGGTGAAGGCCTCGGCGAGGAAGATGACGTCGGGGTCGGTGCGGTTGATCTCCGCGATGACCCGCTCCCAGAACACGACCGGCTTGGTGTGCGGGTTGTCCACCCGGAAGATCCGCACCCCGTGGTCCATCCAGTGCCGCAAAACCCGCAGCGTCTCGGCGATCAGCCCGTCCATGTCCCGGTCGAAGGCGATCGGGTAGATGTCCTGGTACTTCTTCGGCGGGTTCTCCGCGTACGCGATCGTCCCGTCGGGACGGTGATGGAACCACTCCGG
>NZ_JBEXDX010000126.1:0-1148 GCF_040605995.1 Streptomyces sp. NPDC005492 | reverse complement strand
TCCAGTACGTCCAGGACGGCTTGGGTGACCTCTTCGGGGGTGCGGCCGTCGGTGGGTACGACGGCCCGCGCGACCTCGGCATACAAGTGCCGCCTGGCTTCCATCAGTTCACGCCACTGCTTGCGCGGATTGATCGCCAGCAGCGGGCGGGCCGCGTTGAGACCGGTCCGCTTGACCGCTTCGTCCACGTCCATGGAGAGGTAGACGACCCGGTGTCCGGCGAGCAGCGCGCGCGTGTCCTCGTCGAGGATCGAGCCGCCGCCGAGCGCGAGGACACCCTCGTGCCCGGCCAGTGCCCGCCGCACAGCGCGCTTCTCGATCGCGCGGAAGACGGGCTCGCCCTCGTCGACGAAGATCTCCGCGATGGTGCGGCCCTCCGCGGCCACGATGTCGTCATCGGTGTCCCGATAGGCAACGCCGAGCCGCTCGGCCAACTGCTGCCCGACCGTCGACTTGCCGACACCCATCGGACCGACCAGGACGACCAGGGGTGCGGCGGTCACCGGATGGCCAGGTTCTCAAGGTACGAACGCACGTTACGACGCGTCTCGGGCACCGAGTCGCCACCGAACTTCTCCGCCACCGCATCCGCAAGGACCAGCGCGACCATCGCCTCGGCGACGATACCCGCGGCCGGGACCGCGGACACGTCCGAGCGCTGGTGGTGAGCCTGCGCGGCCTCACCCGTCACCACATCCACGGTCTGCAGGGCACGCGGCACGGTCGCGATCGGCTTCATCGCGGCCCGAACGCGCAGCAGTTCACCCGTGGACAGCCCGCCCTCGGTACCACCGGAGCGACCCGAGACCCGCCGGATCCCCTCACCGGTCTTCACGATCTCATCGTGCGCCCTGGAACCCGGCACCCGGGCCAGCTCGAAACCATCACCGATCTCGACGCCCTTGATCGCCTGGATACCCATCAGGGCACCGGCCAGACGGGCATCCAGCTTGCGGTCCCAGTGCACATGCGAACCCAGACCCACCGGCACACCGTAGGCGAGGACCTCGACGACCCCGCCCAACGTGTCGCCGTCCTTGTGGGCCTGGTCGATCTCCGCGACCATCGCCTTCGACGCGTCCGCGTCCAGGCACCGCACCGGATCCGCGTCCAGCCTCTCGACATCGGCCGGCGTGGGCAGGACACCC
>NZ_JBEXDX010000125.1:0-1154 GCF_040605995.1 Streptomyces sp. NPDC005492 | reverse complement strand
AGCCGCGGGTAGATTGCATCATCACAAACACTTCAACTTCGCTGAGTCTCGGGAGGAGACAGTGTGGCCATCGTTACGCCATTCGTGCAGGTCGGAACTTACCCGACAAGGAATTTCGCTACCTTAGGACCGTTATAGTTACGGCCGCCGTTTACCGGGACTTCAATCAAGAGCTTGCACCCCATCATTTAATCTTCCGGCACCGGGCAGGCGTCACACCCTATACGTCCACTTTCGTGTTTGCAGAGTGCTGTGTTTTTATTAAACAGTCGCAGCCACCAGTTTATTGCAACCCCTTCACCCTTCTGGCGCAAGCCAGTCAAGCTACAAGGGCGTACCTTATCCCGAAGTTACGGTACCAATTTGCCGAGTTCCTTCTCCCGAGTTCTCTCAAGCGCCTTAGAATACTCATCTCGCCCACCTGTGTCGGTTTGCGGTACGGTCATCGTTAGACTGAAGCTTAGAGGCTTTTCTTGGAACCACTTCCAATTGCTTCGCTCCCTAAGGAGCTCGCGCCACACCCTTGAATTCCGCACCCGGATTTGCCTAAGTGCCTTCTCCAATGCAGCGACCGGGACTTCCAACACCCGGACAACCTTCCGCGATCCGTCCCCCCATCGCATCTAACAATGGTGCAGGAATATTGACCTGCTTCCCATCAGCTACGCATTTCTGCCTCGCCTTAGGGGCCGACTCACCCTACGCCGATGAACGTTGCGTAGGAAACCTTGGGCTTACGGCGAGGGGGCCTTTCACCCCCTTTATCGCTACTCATGTCAGCATTCGCACTTCCGATACCTCCAGCACCCTTTACAAGGCACCTTCGCAGGCTTACGGAACGCTCTCCTACCATGCGAGCAAAGCTCGCATCCGCAGCTTCGGTATATAGCTTAGCCCCGTTACATCTTCCGCGCAGGACGACTCGATCAGTGAGCTATTACGCTTTCTTTAAAGGGTGGCTGCTTCTAAGCCAACCTCCTGACTGTTTTAGCCTTCCCACTTCGTTTCCCACTTAGCTATATTTGGGGACCTTAGCTGGCGGTCTGGGTTGTTTCCCTCTTGACACCGGACGTTAGCACCCGATGTCTGTCTCCCGTGATTGCACTCTTCGGTATTCGGAGTTTGCTATGGCGGGGTAATCTGCAATAGACCCC
>NZ_JBEXDX010000124.1:0-1251 GCF_040605995.1 Streptomyces sp. NPDC005492 | reverse complement strand
GGCGGGTGTGTCGTCGTTCGGCATTTCTGGGACGAATGCGCACGTGATTTTGGAGGCTGCGCCCGAGGTCGACGCGGAGCCCGAGGCCGTCTCGGCGGGTGGTGCGGAGATGGTGTGGGTGGTGTCGGGTCGTACGGAGGAGGCGTTGCGCGGGCAGGCTGAGCGGTTGGTGTCCGCGGTTGAGGGGGCGGAGGCGGCGGCGGTGGGTGCGGCGCTGTTGTCGCGGTCGCTCTTCGAGCACCGGGCGGTGGTGGTGGGTGCCGATGCGGCTGAACTGGCCTCTGGGCTGCGGGGGTTGGCGGCCGGTGAGTCGGTGGCGAACGTGGTGGACGGTGTGGCTGCCGGCGGCCGTCGGGTGGCGGTGCTGTTCGCGGGTCAGGGTGCGCAACGCCTGGGGATGGGCGAGGAGTTGTACAGGACGTCGGCGGTCTTCGCGGCGGCCTTTGACGAGGTGGTGGCGGAGCTGGACCGGCATCTCGATGTCCCGTTGCGGGATGTGGTGTGGGGTGAGGATGCGGATGAGTTGAACTCCACGGGGTGGGCGCAGCCTGCGTTGTTCGCGGTTGAGGTGGCGTTGTTCCGGCTGCTGGAGTCCTTCGGAGTGCAGCCGGACTATCTGCTGGGCCACTCGATCGGTGAGGTGGCCGCCGCCCATGTGGCCGGGGTGTTCTCGCTGCCGGACGCCTGCCGTCTGGTGGCTGCGCGGGCTCGTTTGATGCAGGGGCTTCCGGTGGGTGGGGCGATGGTGGCGGTTGCCGCGCCGGAGGAGGACGTACGGCCGTATCTGCCCGAAGGTGTGTCGGTGGCGGCGGTGAACGCGCCGGGTTCGGTGGTGGTTTCGGGTGAAGAGGCTGCTGTCCTCGAAGTGGGCGAGCACTTCAAGTCACAGGGCGTGAAGGCGACCCGGCTGCGGGTCTCGCATGCGTTCCACTCGGCGTTGATGGAGCCAATGTTGGAGGATTTCACCGCGGCCATCGCTGACGTGTCCTTCGCGGAGCCGCGTATCCCGGTGGTGTCGAACCTGACGGGTGAGCCGGCCGACATGACGTCGCCCATGTACTGGGCGCAGCAGGTGCGTTCGGCGGTGCGGTTCGCTGATGGTCTGGCGTGGCTGGCCGGGCAGGGTGTGGACGCCTTCGTGGATGTGGGTCCGGACGGTGTCGTGGCCGGGCTGGCGCAGGCGAATGTGGAAGACGCGGTCGCGGTGGCGTTGATGCGTAAGGACCGTGAGGGTCTGCGCACCGCGCTGCT
>NZ_JBEXDX010000123.1:0-1314 GCF_040605995.1 Streptomyces sp. NPDC005492 | reverse complement strand
GGTGCTCATGGTGGTGGCGGTCGCGTGGGCGCCGTTTGGATGCCCCAAGAGGCCCTGACGGGCAACGTCTCAAGGCAGAGCGGCGACATGCGGTGCAGCGGGGCCGCCACCACCGTCGACGGGCGCTGGTGCTCGTCGGCACTGGACGGACGCCTGTGCAGGTCTGGGCCTTGATGCCTCCAGCCAGAGCGGCGACGTCCAGGGCCGTCGAGCGTCAACACCGACCTTTGATCACTCGTTGGTATTGGTGGTGCGAGCCTGCCGCACGGTGACCTCTTGATACGCCCGAGCCGTCCGAGCTCCCGCGCAGACCGAGGCCCGTGGGGTGCGCTGGTGCCACGAACGGCTAGTGAGGTGGAGGCACATCCGCAAGGCGGATGATGCCTGGGATTAGGTCGCTCGCGTGGCCCGCATGCGCTCGTGACCAGCGCAAACACCTGCACATCGGGGAGGGACAATCTTGATCTACTGTGGAATCGACTGGGCAGAGCGCACTCACGACGTCGCCCTGGTCGACGACGCCGGAGCGTTGGTGGCCAAGCGGCACATCACCGACGACGCGGCCGGCTACAAACTGCTGCTGGAGCTGCTCGCGGAGTACGGCGATGCCGAGGAGAACCCGATACCGGTGGCGATCGAGACCTCCCGCGGCCTGCTGGTCGCCGTGCTGCGGACCGGGAAACGGCAAGTGTTCGCGATCAACCCACTGGCCGCCGCCCGCTACCGCGACCGCCACTCGGTCTCGCGCAAGAAGTCCGACCCCGGCGACGCACTCGTGCTCGCGAACATCCTGCGCACCGACATGCACGCCCATCGGCCGCTGCCGCAGCACAGCGACCTCGGCCGGGCGATCGCCGTCCTGGCACGCGCCCAGCAAGATTCTCTATGGAACCGGCAGCAGCTCGCCAACCAGCTCCGCTCCCTACTGCGCGAGTACTATCCCGCTGCCCTGGAAGCCTTCGCCACCTGGGCCAACGCTCTGTGCCGCCCCGAAGCCCGCGAACTCCTCAAGGCCGCACCGACTCCCTCTCGGGCCGCGCGGCTGACCCGCACTCAGCTCCAGGCCGCTCTTCGACGAGCAGGCCGCAAGCGCGGCATCAAGGCGGAGGCCGACCGCGTCCGCGACGTCTTCCGCGCCGAGTGGGCCCACCAACCGCCGCTGGTCGAAGAGGCACTCGGCAAGCAGACGCTCGCCCTCCTTCTCCAGCTGGATGCCGCCTGCACCGCCGCCGACCAGCTTGCCGAGGCGGTGGAAGAAGCGTTCCCTCAGCACCCGGACGCCGAGATCCTGCTGAGCTTCCCCGGGCTCGGCAT
>NZ_JBEXDX010000122.1:0-1335 GCF_040605995.1 Streptomyces sp. NPDC005492 | reverse complement strand
GTACATCCCGCCCGTCTCCGGGATTCCCACCGTGCCCTGGAGGATCCGGGCGACATGGAAGTGCAGATGAGTGGGCGGTCCGTCCTTCTTCGCGGCGGTGTCGAAGACGGCGGAGAACTCCCCCAGGCGAGTGGAATCCGTCAGCACCTCCGACACCCTGCGCCTCCACACGGCTTCCGGAGCCAGCCGGCCGGTGATGACAGTGCCACCAGTGACCAGTTCGACTGTTTCAGCGGTGGCGTCACCGGGCGAGGAGGGCTCTGATGGACTTGCCGCCGCGGATCCGACGGATGACCGCGGTGCTGTGCGCGAGGCGGTTGACCATGGGCCAGCCGAAGCCTCCGGTGCCGTCGTGCAGGTCGGGGGTGCGCATGTGCGGCGCCCGGGGGCTGTTGTCGTGGACGGCCACCTCGATGTTGTCGGGGTGTGCGGTCAGGTCCAGGGTGCAGGTGCCGCCTGCGTGGCGCAGGGCGTTGGTGACGAGTTCCGAGACGACCAGGATCACGGTGTCGGCGTCCTGGGCCGTGATCGGATGATCGAGACCTCGCAGAAAGTCCCGGGCGCGTGCGCGGGCGCCGGCGAGGGTTGTCGCGGAGCGGACGGCTGCGACGTTGACGCTCATCGTGTTCATCAGGTCACCCTGGTCCCTGGATCGCCCGTTCCCGGTTGCCTCCGTGCGGGTGCTTGTGCCCCGGTCGGCGGCCCGTTAACCGGGCCGTGACGGCCCCGCATCTGCCCGCGTCACTGTTCGAGGCTGATTGCCTCCCTGTCGAACGTGCGGAAATCTGTGTTTGTTGAAGTAGACATTGGCTCTGGGGCGTGGTTATGGTTCTCTCGTAGCTCAGAGAGACAGCAGGGCCCGGCAGACACGAACTGCCGGGCGGAGTAGTACCCGCAGGTGTAGTTCGCAGGACGGTGCGGTGGTGGAGTTCCGAAGCCAGAGCGGTTGCAGGACGGCGACGGGACTGACGGCCGGACCGGGTGGCCCGCAGTGATCAGGGGCCGCCGTGAGCAGGACCGCAGGTGCAGTACCCGTAAGTGCAGTTCGCAGTACCCAGCAGTGAAGTAGGTGAGCAGCACCTCGGTGAAGGCGTCGGCTGCGGGCGCGCGCACCGGGAGGTTCGGCAGTGGGGTTCCAAGCCAGAGCAGACGCAGGACGGGCGACGGGGCTGGCTGCCGAAGAGCGGCGCTGTCACAGGCGCTGAGCAGTTCGCAGTACCCGTCAGGTAGCAGTTGATCCCAGAGGGAAGAACGGAGGAACAGAGCGCCATCAGGATCGCCCGGGCCGGCACATTGAACCCGGGTACCGCAGGACATCGATAGTGAGGTGGTCTC
>NZ_JBEXDX010000121.1:0-1345 GCF_040605995.1 Streptomyces sp. NPDC005492 | reverse complement strand
CGCGTGCCGCGTGAGCTTCCTCATCAGGGCCCGGTTCGGTCCCGACGCCAACGCCGACGACCACCACATCCGGCACCGACGCACCCACCGCCACCGCACCAAGCAGCGCATCGAGATCCGGAACGAGCTCGCCCGCACCGGCCTCCGCGACCTCGCCGAGCACGGCGATGCTTGCCGCAGCAGCAGAACTGTCCGCTCCCGCGACCTCAGTCCACTCCACCGTGAACAGCGACCCGTCGGCCGCCCGCCCGGCACCGGCCAACTGCGCCTGATCCACCGGGCGGGAGGCGAGTTCCCGTACGGACGCGATCAGTTCGCCGTTCTCGTCGGCGATGTCGATCCGGGTCGCGGACCGTCCGGCCGGAGTGATCCGGACCCGCGCCCGTGACACGCCTCGCTGATCCAGCCGGACACCGGACCAGGAGAACGGCAGTTCCACCGCTGAAGTCCCATCCCGGTCGAGCAGCCCACCGTGCAACGCGGCGTCGAGCAGGGCGGGGTGAATCCCGAACTCGCGCGCGGACCCGGCTTCCTCGGGGAGGACGATCTCGGCGTAGACGTCCTGGCCGTCACGCCAGGCCGCCCGCAACGCCTGGAAGGCGGGGCCGTACTCGTACTCGGCGTCGGCCAGCCGCTCGTACAGTCCCTCGACCACGACCGGTTCGGCGCCCTCCGGCGGCCACTCGGTCGGGAACGCCGGGGCGAGCAGGCCTGTCTCCTCGGCCAGCACGCCTCGCGCGTGGCAGGTCATCACGTCGGTCGCCGCGGTCAGGTCATCGTGCGCCGCGTTCTGCGAACGGGTGTAGATCGCCACGTCCCGGCGGCCGTCCGGGCCCGGTTCGCCGACCATGACCTGCAAGGGCACCGCGTCGTGGACGGGCACCGGCAGCGGGACCTGGAGCACGAGTTCGTCCACGACCGGGCAGCCCACCTGTTGGCCGGCGGCCAGGGCGAGTTCCACCAGTGCCGCTCCCGGCGCGATGACCGCGCCGAGTACGGCGTGGTCCCGGCTCCAGGGCTGAACGTCCTGCGACAGTCGCCCGGTGAACAGCCACTGGCCCTGGTCGCCGACCGGGACCGCGGCGGTGAGCAGCGGGTGGTCGAGCCTGGCCAGTCCGGATGCGGCGGGGTCGCCGGCTCCGCTGAGCGAGGGCAGCCAGTAGCGTTCGTGCTGGAAGGCGTAGGTGGGCAGGGGTATGGCTTCGGCGCCGCTTGCGGCATAGAACGCCGACCAGTCGACACCGATCCCCGCCGCATGCGCCTGACCCAAAAACGCGGCGAAGGCTTCCGGCTCACCCTGCCGAGCCCGCAACGCCGCAACCACAACCGCCGACTCACTGTCCGA
>NZ_JBEXDX010000120.1:0-1618 GCF_040605995.1 Streptomyces sp. NPDC005492 | reverse complement strand
GCCGACAAGACACCCCATGCAGCTATTGGGTCAAGCAGCTGCAGCGAGTGGTGATGGTTGCGGCGGGGCGAATGCGATGGATTCGTCGAACCTCTGGCGGGTGGTCAGGCAGTGGTGGAGCTGGCCGAGCATGCGGTTGAAGAGGTTCCGGAGAGCCGCATAGTAGCGATCGCCGGTCTCTCGCCGACGGTTGTAGTGGTCGTGGGCGCCGGTTGAGGCAGTGAGTGCGGCGAAGGCCCAGTGCCGGCCGGTTGCGGCCAGACGGCTGTTCTTGATCCGGCGGTGGCTGACGCGGCGGCTTTTGCCGGACTCTCGCGTCACGGGGGCGCTTCCGGCATAAGCCTTCAGATCGCGGGCCGTATCGAACCGGGTGCGGTCGTCGCCGATTTCGGCGAGTAGCCGGGCACCGGTGAGCACGGCGAGGCCCGGGAAACTCGTGATGATCTCCGCGTCGGGGTGCTGCAGGAAAAGCTCCTCGGTGGCGCTTGCCAGGTCGTCGCAGGCCTTGCAGGCCGCTTCGAGCTGGGCGAGCAAGGCAAGTGTTTGGTGTCCCATCGCTGTTTCCACCAGAGCCGGCTGACGGAGCCGGCTCCGGCGGAACACTTCGAGCAGGCGGTCGGTCTCGGCCTCGATCCGGCGCTGGCGGCCGGCTTGCGTGACGGCGGCCTTGAGCTTGCTGCGGGCGAGCTTGGTGGCCTCGGCCTGCGTGGGCGCGATCGCCAGAATCGCGCGAGCCTCTCGCGCCAGTAGCCTCTCGCGCTTGTCGGCGAAGGCTTCGAGGACCGCCGGGTAGTACTCGCGCAGGTGCGAGCGCAGGCGGTTGTGGGCACGGGTGCGGTCTCAGACCGCGTCCTGCTGGGCTCTGGCGAGGACGGCGATCGCCTTGACCAGCTCAGAGTCGCCCGGCAGAGGCCGGTGGAGCTCTGCGTCGGTCCGCAGGATGTTCGCCAGGACGACGGCGTCCTGGTGGTCGGACTTCTTGCGGGAGACGGCGTGCCGGTCCCGGTAACGGGCCACGGCCAACGGGTTGATCGCGAACACCCGGCGCCCGGAGGCCCGCAGGCAGGCCACCATGAGCCCGCGCGAGGTCTCGATCGCGATCGGGATCGGATCGTCGGGGGTGTCGCCGTGCTCGGCGAGCAGACGCAGCAGGTCCTGGAAGCCCGACGCGTCGTCACTGACTCTGAGTTTGCCGAGCAGGCGAGCGTCGGAGTCAACCACCGCCACGTCATGATGGTCTTCGGCCCAGTCGATTCCGCAGGTCACCTGCATGCGCGCCTCTTTTCGATACGTCGCTGCCCGTCGGCGTCGAGCCGCGGCGGGACCACTCGGCGACCTAATAGAAGCGCTCGCCGGCGCACCACCCCATCAGCCGTCCGTGGCCCCAGCTGTTCTCAGGGTCCTCGCTCTCGTGAAGAGCTCCACGGCTCCGGCTGATCAAGAGGTGGTCCTGGGAACGGCTCGAACCACGGCACGCTACGGCGGTCGAGTCCCAAGAGGCAGGGGCCGCGCACGCGTCGCTCTTGTCGAAGCACTCAAAGCGCGGCATACAGCAAGACATCTCGCTCGGCCCCTGCCCAGAGCTGATCCAACTCCCAGCCCTCAACGCCTATTAGGC
>NZ_JBEXDX010000119.1:0-1652 GCF_040605995.1 Streptomyces sp. NPDC005492 | reverse complement strand
GGTGCTGTTCGCGGATGGCGTCGCCGCGGGTGTCGCACAGCAGCACGGAGATCTTCCCGGCGCCGAGCGCGTCCTCGGCGCCGAGGAGCACGGGGGTGCTGAAGCGGCCGATGCCGTCGGTCGTCATCAGCCCGACGGTCCAGGTGCGGCCGGTGTGCAGGCTCTGCGCGTACTGGTTGGGCCGGAAGTCGAGGGTTTCCACGGCGGCCAGCACCCGCTGCCGGGTCTCCGGCCGCATCCTGCCGCTGCCGTTCAGCGCCTTCGAGGCCGTGCCGACGCTGACGCCGGCCAGCTTGGCGACGTCGGCGAGCTTCGCCCGCCCGTTTGCCGGGGAACCTGAAACGGCGGTCACTGCGCAACCCTTTTCCTAGACGGCGTCGTGCGCACATCCTGGCATCCTCCGGAGCTGCTGACCAGTCCCGATGTGGGGTTCGGAAAATACTTCGTCGTATGTCTTGACTGCCGATCGTCACCTCCTTACCTTTCGGGGCAGAAAATCGTTTGCTCAAGTGGGTCCACGAGGCGGAGCACCGCCCGTCGGCTTTCCGGGCGACGCGACAGCCGCACGCCGGACCCTCGATCCGCCTCCCTTCACCTGTTCGGAGAGCCATGCCCCGCACACGTCCCGCCGTTCCCTCTGCCGAGTGCTCCACCGCGCTCGAAACGGGCGGTGCCCCCACGGGTCCGGTCCGCCTCGGCGAGGGTGCCGCGAACTCCCTCGCCCCTGCCGCCGTCGAAGTGCGGGCCGGTTTCTGGGAGGCACGTCGCGAGGTGAACGCGCGGACCTCGGTCCCGCAGGGACCCGGCCTGCTGGAGTCGGCGGGGAATCTGCACAACCTGCGCGTGGTGGCGGGCACGGCCGAGGGCAAGTTCCAGGGTGCGTACCCGTTCGTCGACTCGGACGTCTACAAATGGCTGGAGGCCGCGTCCTGGCAGCTCGCCCAGGGGGCACCGGGGGCCGACGGCCAGCAGGGCGGCGGCCTCGCCGACGACGTGGAGCGGATCGTCGCGCTGGTGGCGGACGCCCAGCAGCCCGACGGCTACCTGAACACCTGGTTCCAGCTCCTCAAGGAGGGAGAGCGCTACAAGGACCTGCGCTGGGGCCACGAGTTGTACTGCGCGGGCCATCTCATCCAGGCCGCGGTCGCCCATCACCGGGCCACCGGCCGACCCGAACTCCTCGACGTGGCACGGAAGTTCGCCGACCACATCGACTCCGTCTTCGGTCTCCCCGAGAGCGGCAAGCCCATCGACGGCATCGACGGCCACCCGGAGGTCGAGACCGCCCTGGTCGAGCTGTACCGGGAGACCGGCGAACGCCGCTACCTCGATCTGGCGGGCTACTTCGTCGACCGCTTCGGCCACGGTCTGCTCGGCGGCGAGGCGTACTGCCAGGACCGCGTGCCGCTGCGCGAGGCGACCGACGTCGAAGGGCACGCCGTACGCCAGCTCTACCTGCTGGCCGCCGCCACCGACCTGGCCGCCGAGACGGGGGACGCCGAACTGCGGTCCACCGCCGAGCGGTTGTGGCAGGCGATGACCGCCACCAAGACCCACCTCACGGGCGGACTGGGCGCGCACCACGACGAGGAGGACTTCGGCGACCCGTACGAACTCCCCAACGAGCGCGCCTACTGCGAGACCTGCGCGGC
>NZ_JBEXDX010000118.1:0-1694 GCF_040605995.1 Streptomyces sp. NPDC005492 | reverse complement strand
GGTTCGACGTCCTGGCCGGGGCGTGGCCGCCGCCCGGCGCCGAGGTGCTGGCGACCGCCGACGTGTACGAGCGGACCGCCGACGGCGGCTTCGCCTACGGCCCGGCGTTCCAGGGCCTGTCCCGCGCCTGGCGGCGGGACGGCCGGGTGTACGCGGAGGTGGCCCTGCCCGAGCAGCAGTGGGGCCGGGCCGGGGCGTTCGGCATCCACCCGGCGCTGCTGGACGCGGTCCTGCACGCCTGCCTCTTCGCGGACCTGGCGCCCGCCGAGTTCGGCCGGCTGCCGTTCAGCTTCGAGGACGTGGCGCTGCACGCCGCGGGCGCCACCGCCGTACGCGCCTGCCTGACGCCGACCGGGCCGGACACGCTGTCCGTCCAGGTCGCCGACCCGGCCGGGGGCCCGGTGCTGTCGGTGGGCTCGCTGGTGATGCGCCCGCTGACCCCGCAGACGCTGACCGCCGCGGAGCACCGGGACGAGACCGTCCTCGCGGTGGAGTGGACCGAACTCCCTTCGGTGGCCGGGAAGACGGGGCCGGCCGGTGGCCTCGACACGGTGCTCGGCCCCGTCGTGGCGGGCCCTGGCGTCGAGGTGCCGTGGCTGCCGGGCGTGCCCGTCCACCCCGGCCTCGCGGATGTGCGCCCGGTGCCCGGCCGCCCCCTCGTGCTGGCCGTGGCGGCGCACGACGGCCCGGTCGTCGAGACCGCCCACCGGTGCGTCCAGTGGCTGCTGGCCCAACTCCACACCTGGCTGGCCGAGCCGGAGTTCGCCGGTTCGCGGCTCCTGGTGCTGACCCGCGGCGCCCTCGCCGCGGGACCGCGCGAGGCGGTCGCCGAGCTGGCCGCCGCCACGGCCTGGGGCCTGGTGCGCTCGGCGCAGGCGGAGCACCCCGGCAGGATCACCCTCATCGACGCCGACCCGGCCGCGGACGTCACGGCGGGTCCGCTCGCCGCGGCCCTGTCGAGCGGCGAGACCCAACTGGCCGTCAGGGCCGGCGCGGTGCTCGGCGCCCGGCTCGCGCGGATCGAGCCCGGCCTGGTCGTTCCGGAGGGCGGCGGTGCCTGGCACCTGGACTCCACGGCCAAGGGCACGTTGGAGAACCTGCGGCTCGTGCCGTTCCCGGCGGCCGAACGCCCGCTGGGCGAGGGCGAGATCAGGATCGAGGTGCGCGCGGCGGGGCTGAACTTCCGCGACGTCCTCAACGCCCTCGGCATGTACCCCGACCCGGATGAGCCGTTCGGCAGCGACGTCGCGGGCGTCGTCACCGAGGTGGGCGCCGACGTGACGGACCTGCGGGTCGGCGACCGCGTCATGGGCATCGCCAACGGCGGGATCGGCTCCGCCGTGGTCGTCGACCGGCGGCTGGTGGCGCCGATCCCGGCGGGCTGGTCGTACACCACGGCCGCCTCGGTGCCGACGGCGTTCCTCACCGCCTACTACGCGTTGGTGGACCTGGCCGAACTGCGGTCGGGCGAAAGGGTGTTGGTGCACGCGGGCGCGGGTGGTGTCGGCATGGCCGCGCTCCAGATCGCCGGGCACCTGGGCGCCGAGGTGTACAGCACCGCCGGCGACGGCAAGCGCGAACTGCTGCGGGAACACGGCGTCGACGCCGCGCACGTGGCGTCCTCGCGGACGCTGGACTTCGAGGACGCCTTCCGGCAGGCGACCGGCGGCCGGGGCGTCGACGTCGTACTCAAC
>NZ_JBEXDX010000117.1:0-1790 GCF_040605995.1 Streptomyces sp. NPDC005492 | reverse complement strand
TGACCGCGCAGGTGGCGGCGGTACTCGGGCATGCGTCGGCGTCGGCGCTGGATCCGGGGCGGGCGTTCAAGGAACTCGGCTTCGACTCGCTGTCCTCGGTCGAGCTGCGCAACCGGCTCGCTCAGGCGACCGGCCTCAAACTGCCGGCGACATTGGTGTTCGACCACCCGACCGCCGCTGCGGTGGCGCGGTTCCTGGTGAACCAGATTCCCGGGGCCGAATCCAAGGCCACTGTCGCGCCGACCGTACGGGTTCCGGCGCGGCGGCGGGCCGATGTGGACGAGCCGCTGGCGATCGTGGGCATGAGTTGCCGGTACCCGGGTGGCGCCTCGTCGCCGGAGCAGTTGTGGGAGTTGGTGGCTTCGGGTCGGGATGCGGTCTCGGGGCTGCCGGGTGACCGCGGCTGGGATCTGGAGCGGCTGTACAACCCGAATCCGGAACAGTCCGGCACGGTCTATACGCGGGGCGGCGGCTACCTCGATGGTGCGGGTGACTTCGATGCGGGGTTCTTCGGGATCAGTCCGCGGGAGGCGTTGGCGATGGACCCGCAGCAGCGGTTGCTGCTGGAGGGCGCGTGGGAGGCGTTGGAGGATGCAGGCATCGACCCGGGCTCGTTGCGCGGCAGTGACACCGGAGTGTTCTGCGGCGCGGTTGCTTCCGAGTACGCCGGTGGGGCTACACCCGATCTGGAAGGCTTCCGGCTGACCGGCACCACCACGAGCGTGATATCGGGGCGGTTGAGTTACACGTTCGGGCTGCAGGGCCCTGCGGTGTCGGTGGACACGGCATGCTCGTCGTCCCTGGTGGCGATGCACCTGGCCGCGCAGGCGCTGCGCAACGGTGAGTGCTCGCTGGCGCTGGCCGGCGGCGTGACGGTGATGTCGGGTCCCTTCCTGCTGGTGGAGTTCTCCCGGCAGCGCGGTCTGTCGCCCGACGGCCGGTGCAAGTCGTATGCGGAAGGTGCCGACGGGACCGGTTTCTCCGACGGTGTCGGCCTGGTCGTGATGGAGCGTTTGTCGGATGCCCAACGCCTGGGACACCAGGTGCTGGCGGTGATCCGGGGCAGCGCGGTCAACCAGGACGGTGCCTCCAACGGATTGACCGCGCCCAGCGGCCCAGCCCAGGAGCGGGTGATTCGTACGGCGCTGTCCGTCGCCGGGTTGCGTCCGGACGAGGTCGATGCGGTGGAGGGTCACGGCACGGGAACCCGGCTCGGCGACCCGATCGAGGCGCAGGCGCTGCTGGCGACTTACGGCCAGGACCGCGACACGGAGCGGCCGTTGTGGCTGGGCTCGATCAAGTCGAACATCGGTCACTCCTCGGCTGCGGCCGGCGTGGCTGGGGTCATCAAGATGGTCCAGGCGCTACGGCACCGGGAACTCCCCGCAACCTTGCATGCGGATGAGCCCAGCCGGCACGTCGACTGGGAGTCCGGCGCGGTCAAGTTGCTGACTGCGGCTCGGCCTTGGACCGACCCGGGTCGTCCTCGCCGCGCGGGCGTCTCGTCGTTCGGTGTCTCCGGCACGAACGCGCACGTGATTCTGGAGGAGGCTCCGGCGGTCGCGGAGGAGTCTGAGCAGCAGCCCGAGAAGAGCCTTCCTGCGGTGCCGGTGGTGGTGTCGGCGAAGGATGAGTTGGCGTTGCGGGCGCAGGCGGGTCGGTTGCGTGAGCATCTGCTGGCGCGTCCGGAGGCCAGTGTTCTGGATACGGCGTTTTCGACGGCGACGACGCGGGCTCATCTGGAGCATCGGGCGGTTGTCACTGCTGCTGACCGGGATGGTCTGCTGGCT
>NZ_JBEXDX010000116.1:0-1794 GCF_040605995.1 Streptomyces sp. NPDC005492 | reverse complement strand
CCCCGACACCGACCGACCCGCCACCGTGCCCCGACCCGACTCACCCACCGCCAACCCCGACAACCCCGCCAACAAACCCTCACGATCAGAAGCGGTGACGACAGCGCGGTGTTCCAGGTGGGCCCGGGTGGTCGCGGCCGAGAACGCCGTGTCCAGGACGTCGAGTTCCGGGCGCGCGAGCAGGTGTTCGCGCAGTCGGCCCGCCTGGGCCCGCAGCGCCACCTCGTCCTTCGCCGACACCAACACCGGTATTGCGGGAAGGCTCTTCTCGGGCTGCTGCTCGGACTCCTCGGCGGCTGTCGGGGCCTCCTCCAGGATCATGTGGGCGTTCGTGCCGGAGACACCGAAAGACGACACGGCCGCGCGGCGAGGACGGCCCGGGTCGTTCCAGGGCTGTGCCGCGGTCAGGAGCCTCACCGCGCCCGACTCCCAGTCCACGTGCGAGGACGGCGCGTCCACGTGCAGGGTGGCGGGGAGTTCGCGGTGCCGTAGCGCCTGGACCATCTTGATGACGCCGGCCACGCCGGCGGCGGCGGAGGAGTGACCGATGTTCGACTTGATCGAGCCCAGCCACAACGGCCGCTCCGTGTTGCGGTCCTGGCCGTACGTGGCCAGCAGCGCCTGCGCTTCGATCGGGTCGCCGAGCCGGGTTCCCGTGCCGTGACCCTCCACCGCATCGACCTGGTCGGGCCGTAGACCTGCCGCGGACAGTGCCGTACGGATCACGCGCTCCTGCGACGGGCCGCTGGGCGCGGTCAGGCCGTTGGAGGCTCCGTCCTGGTTGACCGCGCTGCCCCGGATGATGGCCAGCACCTGGTGCCCGAGACGTTGGGCGTCCGACAGGCGTTCCATTACGACGAGGCCGACGCCGTCGGAGAAGCCGGTGCCGTCCGCGCCCGCGGCGTAGGAGCGGCAGCGGCCGTCGGGCGACAGGCCGCGCTGGCGGGAGAACTCGACCAGCAGGAAGGGGCCCGACATCACGGTCGCCCCGCCGGCCAGGGCCAGGGAGCACTCGCCGTTGCGCAGTGCCTGTGCGGCCAGGTGCATCGCCACGAGGGACGACGAGCATGCCGTGTCCACCGACACCGCCGGACCCTGCAGCCCGAACGTGTAACTCAACCGCCCCGAGACCACGCTCGTCGTGCTACCGGTCAGGCGGAAACCTTCCATCTCCGGCGTCGCCCCGTTGCCGTACTCGGAGGCAACCACCCCGCAGAACACTCCGGTGTCACTACCACGCAGTGAACCCGGGTCGATCCCGGCGTCCTCCAACGCCTCCCACGCGCCCTCCAGCAGCAACCGCTGCTGCGGGTCCATCGCCAACGCCTCCCGCGGACTGATCCCGAAGAACCCCGCATCGAAGTCACCCGCACCGTCCAGATAACCGCCGCCCCGCGCGTACACCGTGCCGGACTGTTCCGGATCCGGGTTGTACAACCGCTCCAGATCCCAGCCACGATCGTCCGGCAGCCCCGAGATCGCGTCCCGACCCGAAGCCACCAACTCCCACAACTGCTCCGGCGACGACACACCACCCGGATACCGGCACGCCATACCCACAATCGCCAACGGCTCGTCCACATCAGCCCGCCGCCGCGCCGGAACCCGTACGACCGGCGCCTTACCAACACCCGCACCCGCTACCTGCGTCACCAGGAACTTCGCCACGGCGGCTGCGGTCGGGTGATCGAACACCAACGTCGCCGGCAGTTTGAGGCCGGTCGCCTGAGCGAGCCGGTTGCGCAGCTCGACCGAGGACAGCGAGTCGAAGCCGAGTTCCTTGAACGCCCGCCC
>NZ_JBEXDX010000115.1:0-1802 GCF_040605995.1 Streptomyces sp. NPDC005492 | reverse complement strand
GACCCTGTTGTCCAATTGGTTCATGCAGTGAGTTCGAGGGCCGCGAGCCGGGAAGTTCTGGTCTGAGCGAGCGGGGTGCCGTTCCACCAGGCGTCGAGCCGGATCAAGTTGACTGCAGCGGCGGTCAGGACATGGCTGAGGTGTGTCTTGGCCAGGCCACGATAGCGGGTGCGGCGCATGCCGCCGACGGCGACGGCTTGGTGGATGGTTCCCTCGATACCGGCCCTGGCGGCGTAGCGTTCCTTCCACACCTTGGTGGTCTGCTCGGCGCGGACGCGTTCGAGTAGGGCGTCTTGTCCTTGAGGCCGGACGGTGAGCTGTCGGCCGTACTGGGTGGAGCGGGTGCACTGGTCACGGACGGGGCAGGGAGAGCAGGTCGTGGTCGCGAAGCGGATTCTGATCGCGTCGCGGCCGTTGTTGTCGAGGCCGGCTGTCCAGTAGCGGCTGGTCTGGCCGGATGGACAAGTGGCTTTCTGTTCCTGCCAGTTGATGGTGAAGGCGGATTTGCCGAACCCGGCGGACCTGACCTGTTGCGGGGTGCTGTTCGGCCGGACCGGTGCGACCACACAGATTTCGCGTTCGACAGGGGCGGTCAGCAGGAGTTCGGCGGAGGAGTATCCCGAGTCCAGGAGGTGTTCGGCGGGCTTGAGGCTCTTGGCGGTGAGGGCGTCGTGCACGGCGTTGACGACGGTGGCATCGTTCGCGGTGGCATCGGTGGTCACCACGTGGGTGATCAGATGCGGCTGCCCGGAGCCGGTGCAGTCCTCGCTCAAGTGGACCTTGTAGCCGGTCCAGGCCGAGCCGCGCTTGTGTGAATAGCGGGCCTCCGGATCGTACGGCGAGGCGATCAGCGCTCTGCCCGGCGGGAGATCATCCTTGCCGCGCCAGCCCACCTCCTGCACTCCGTCGGTGACGGTGCGTGTGAACTGCTGGATCCAGACCGTGCGCAGCACGGTCACTGCGGGGATCTCGCGCAGCCATGTAGGTGCCGTGGATGTGTGGACGGCTGCGAGCAAACGGTAGCCGTCGGCAGCAATCTGGTGGGCCAGCCGGTCGCGTTCGGACCGTTCGGAGGGCAGCCGGTAGGCGTCGGTTCTGGCGCCGTAACGCTTCTGCCATGCCGGGTCCATCCAGCTCACGAGCCACTGCGCACTGGCCGCGGACAGTGCTTCCAGGCAGGCCCGGAGTGTCTCGCCGATGAACTCCAGTCGGTTCAGGCGCCGGACGGCCGCCAAGACGTGAGTGGAGTCGGTGCGCTGCCGCCCTCCGGCGCTGACCAGGCCCTGGCTGGCCAGGCGCTCCAGCAGCAGGTCCAGCACCCGCTCCTCCAGGCCGTGGTCCAGCAGTCGCTGCCGGAACCCGGTGAGCACCGTGAAGTCGAAGCCGGGATCGGTGAGCTCCAGTCCCAAAAGGTACTTCACGTCGATCCTGGCCCGCACCGCGTGCGCTGCCTGCCGGTCCGTCAGGTTCTCAACGAATTGCAGCACGCTTACCAGGGCGAGCTGCCCGGGCGAGATGCCGGGACGGCCGCGGTCCCCGAACGCCTTGCGGAACTCCTCATTCGAGAACACTGAACCGAGTTGGTCGCGGATCCGCATCGCAAGGCACCCCTTCGGAAACGCCGCATGCGCGACCGCACTCGTCCCATCAGGAACACCACCAGTAGCCGATCCCATCGACACAGCTGTCACCCCCTGCCGCGGGGCGACCCCTTCACGCACCCCTGACCAGCAGGATCCGTCTCTCCGCCTGCCTCCGACCGAGTGATCGACGCAAACTCCCTCGAATTGAGCAACAGGGTC
>NZ_JBEXDX010000114.1:0-2227 GCF_040605995.1 Streptomyces sp. NPDC005492 | reverse complement strand
GTCTCCCGGCGGGGTCTGGCGGTGCCGGGAGCTGAGGAGTTGGTGGCGGAGCTTGCGGGGCAGGGTGCCCGGGTGACGGTCGCCGCGGCCGACGTGAGTGACCGGGACGCGCTGGCGGGAGTGCTCGCCGGGATACCCGTGGAGCATCCGTTGACGGGTGTGGTGCATACGGCGGGGGTGGTCGACGACGGGCTGATCACGTCGTTGACCGCTGAGCGGATCGCGCCGGTGTTGGCGCCGAAGGTGGACGCGGCCTGGCATCTGCACGAGCTGACCCGTGATCTCGACCTGTCGCTGTTCGCGACGTTCTCCTCCATGTCCGGCCTGCTGGGCGCGCCGGGCCAGGGCAACTACGCCGCCGCCAACGTCTTCCTCGACGCGCTGGTGGAGCGGCGGCGGCACGACGGGCTGCCCGGCGTGTCGATGATCTGGGGGCCGTGGACGCCCGAGGTCGGCCTCACCGGATCTCTGTCCGAGGCGGACCAGCGCCGGATGCACGACTCCGGCATGCCCCCGCTGTCCGTGCCGCAGGGCATGGAACTGTTCGACCAGGCCGTCCGCGCGGACCTCCCCGTCGTGGCGCTGACCCGGCTGGACGCACCCGTCCTACGCGGCCAGGCGGGCCTGCCGGTCATGCTGCGCGCGCTGGTCGGCGCCCGGCAGCGGCGGGCCGCGGCCGGCACCCGGCAGCAGTCCGGCGGCCTCGCGCAGCAACTGGCCGGGATGACCGCGCAGCAGCGTGACCAGCACCTGCTGGCCCTGGTCCGCGACCATGTCGCCGTCGTCCTCGGCCACGGCGCCGGCAACGACGTCGACCCGGGCCAGGCGTTCCGCGAGGCGGGCTTCGACTCGCTGACGGCCGTGGAACTGCGCAACCGGCTCCAGAGCGCGACCGGCCTCACGCTGTCGGCGACGCTCGTCTTCGACTACCCCAACGCGAACCGTCTCGCCGCGCACCTGACCGAGCAGTTCGGCGATGCGGCCGAGCCGGCCACGCGGCAGGACTTGCCCGCGCTGGTGTCGGTGACCGACGACCCGATCGTGGTCGTGGGCATGGCCTGCCGCTACCCGGGCGGCGTGACCGGCCCGGACGACCTGTGGCGCCTGGTCGACTCGGGTACGGACGCGATGTCGCCCTTCCCGCTGGACCGCGGCTGGGACGTGGCCGGGCTGTACGACCCGACCGGCACCCGCCCGAACACCTCCGTCGCCAACGAGGGCGGATTCCTCACCGCCGCCGCCGAGTTCGACGCCGGCTTCTTCGGCATCTCGCCGCGCGAGGCGCTGGCGATGGACCCGCAGCAGCGCATGGTCCTCGAAGTGGCCTGGGAGGCGCTGGAGCACGCGGGCATCGACCCCACCGGCCTCGGCGGCACCCCGGCCGGGGTGTTCGTCGGCGGCTACCACTCCGGCTACAGCGACCTCGTCGCCGAGGCCGGCGGCGACGCGCAGGGCCAACTCCTCACCGGCGCCGCGCAGAGCGTGCTGTCCGGCCGGGTCTCCTACGTCCTCGGTCTGGAGGGCCCCGCGGTCACCGTGGACACCGCCTGCTCGTCGTCACTGGTGGCGATGCACCTCGCCGGGCAGTCGCTGCGCTCGGGGGAGAGTTCGCTCGCGCTGGCCGGCGGCGTCACCGTGATGGCCACGCCCGGCACGTTCGTGGAGTTCACGCGGCAGGGCGGCCTCGCGGGCGACGGCCGCTGCAAGGCGTTCGCCGAGTCCGCCGACGGCACCGGCTGGTCCGAGGGCGCAGGCATCGTCGTCCTGGAACGGCTCTCCGACGCCCGCAGCAACGGGCACCGCGTGCTGGCCGTCATGCGCTCCAGTGCGGTGAACCAGGACGGCGCGTCCAACGGCCTGACCGCCCCCAACGGCCCGTCCCAGCAGCGGGTCATCCGGCAGGCGCTGGCGGCTGCGGGCCTCGCGCCGAGTGACGTGGACGCTGTGGAGGCACACGGCACCGGCACGTCCCTGGGTGACCCGATCGAGGCACAGGCGGTCCTCGCCACCTACGGCCAGGACCGCCCCGACGACCGGCCGCTCTGGCTCGGCTCGGTCAAGTCCAACCTGGGGCACACGCAGGCCGCCGCCGGTGTCGTGGGCGCCATCAAGATGATCCAGGCCCTGCGGCGCGGTGTGTTGCCGCGGACGCTGCATGTGGATGAGCCGAGTTCGCATGTGGACTGGAGTGCCGGTGATGTGCGGCTGCTGACGGAGTCGGTGCGGT
>NZ_JBEXDX010000113.1:0-2356 GCF_040605995.1 Streptomyces sp. NPDC005492 | reverse complement strand
GCTCACCAGACACCAGCTGGCCGAGTTCCACGAGACCGTAGTACGCCGTCAGATACACCACCGGCACCGCAGCCGCCTGCTCGAACGACCACCCCACCGGCATCCGCACAACCATCCGGCCATCCGCGATCGCCGCCGTACCGAACGACTCAAGGATGAGACCCATCACGCGGTCGCCGGGCGCCAGGTCCGTGACCGCGGAACCGGTCTCCAGGACAACACCCGCCGCCTCACTACCCAGTGGCGCGTCTCCCGGATACACGCCCAGCGTGATGAGTACGTCGCGGAAGTTCAGACCGGCAGCTCGTACGGCGATCCGGACCTCGCCCGCCTCCAACGGACGACCGGCATCCGACGCAACCAGCGCCAGACCCTCCAACGACCCCTTCTCGACAGGCGACAACCGCCACGGTCCCTCGGGCAGCGCCGTTTCGGCCGCTCGCGTCAGTCGCGGCGCCAGCGTCCGGCCCTCACGCACCGCAACCTGCGACTCGCCAAAACCGGCCAGCGCGGCCCAGTCCGGCTGTGTTTCCCCACCCTCCTCGGCCGGGTCGAGGTCCACGAGGACGAACCGGCCCGGGTGTTCGGACTGGGCGCTGCGCACCAGACCCCACGCGGCAGCAGCAGCCACATCCGGCGACTCGTCACCCACCGAAACCGCACCCCGGGTCACCAACACCAGCCGGGACTCCGACAACGCCTCCGCAGCCAGCCACTCCTGCACCAGACCCAACACCCGCGCCGCCACGACGCGTGCCGCGTGAGCTTCCTCATCAGGGCCCGGTTCGGTCCCGACGCCAACGCCGACGACCACCACATCCGGCACCGACGCACCCACCGCCACCACACCAAGCAGCGCGTCAAGATCGGCGAAGTGCTCGCCCGCACCGGTCAATTCACCGATGCCGGCCATCCGCGGCGTCGCGTGGTCCGCGGCCCGGGCGACCGGGATCCAGTCGACCGTGTAGAGAGATCCGGCTTCCGGCCGCCGCGCGCCTTCCAGTTGTGTCTGGTCCACCGGCCGGAACGTGAGTTGCTCGGCGCTGACGACCAGTTCGCCGTGCTCGTCGGCGATGTCGACCCGGAGGGTGGAGTCGGCCGTAGAGGCGATGCGGACCCGCACTTGGGCGCTGCCGGGCTGTCCGAGCCGTACTCCCGACCAGGAGAAGGGCAGTTGGACCGCGTGGTCGCCGCCCTTGTCGAGCCAGGTGAGCCCGCTGTGGAGCGAGGCGTCGAGGAGGCCGGGGTGGATGCCGTACTGGCGGGCGGTGGCGATGTGGTCGTCGGGGAGAGCGACTTCCGCGTAGATGTACTCGTTCTGGGCCCAGGCGGTGTGCAGTCCCTTGAAGGAGGGTCCGTAGTCGTAGCCGAGGCCGGCGAGGCGTTCGTAGAGGTCGTCGACGGAAACGGGTTCCGCGTCTTCCGGTGGCCAGGTCGCGGTCCAGTCCGTGTCTGTGGGGAGGCCGGAGTCGGGGGTCAGGGTGCCGCGGGCGTGGCAGGTGGGCTGGGTGGTGTCCTGCCCGGAGTTGCCGGCCGGCGCGGTGTAGATGGCGATGTCGCGGCGGCCGTCCTCGTCCGGTGCCCCGACCGTGACCTGGAGATCGAGCGCCTCACCCTCGGACAGCAGCAACGGAACCTGCAACACCAGTTCCTCGACCACCGGGCAGTCCACCCGGCCACCCGCCGCGAGCGCCAACTCCACCAACGCCGCCCCGGGGACGATCACCATCCCGAACACCGCATGGTCAGTCGTCCACGGCTGGGCTTCCTGCGAGACCCGCCCCGTGAACACCCACTCGTCACGATCACCGACCCGCACCGCCGCCGACAACATCGGATGCCCCAGCCGACCCAGCCCGGCCCCCGCCAGATCACCGCCACCCGACCTCAACGGCAACCAGTACCGCGACCGCTGGAAGGCATAACTCGGCAACCCCACACGCCCAGCACCCGACCCCGCGAAGAACCCGGCCCAATCCACCGGGGCGCCACCCACATACGCCTCGGCCAACGACACCGTGAACCGGGCCGGGCCGCCCTCGCGACGCCGCAACGAGCCCAGCACGCGCACCTGGTCGGCGCCCTCGACCTCCTGAACCGTCTCTGTCACGGCGGACACCAGCACCGGGTGCGGCGACACCTCGATGAAGCGGCTCGCTCCCTGCTCCGCCAATTCCCGTACGGCTTCCTCGAAGCCGACCTGTCCACGCAGGTTCGCGTACCAGTACTCGCCGTTCAACTCCTCGGTACCAACAAACCCGCCCCTCGCCGTCGAATAGAACGGAACCCGTCCCACCCGCGGCTCCAACACCGCCAACACCCCCAGCAACTCCTCCTCCAACACCCCCACCTGCAC
>NZ_JBEXDX010000112.1:0-2949 GCF_040605995.1 Streptomyces sp. NPDC005492 | reverse complement strand
AGGTCGAAGCTCTTCTGCGCGTACCCGGTGGCCTTGTTCAGGTTCGAGTACGTCGCGAGCGTGGTCGAACCGGCGGTGACCGTCAGCTTGTCGTATGCGGTACTGCTGGTGGTCTCCGCGGTGTCGATGTGCAGGTAGAAGGTGAAGGTGGCCTTGCAGCCGGACGGGACGGTCACCGACTGGGACAGCGTGTCGGTGTGCGAGGAGCCGTAGCCGTCGAGCCACGCCTTGTAGGAGCCGCTGTGGGCCGCCTCACCGGAGTCGGTGGTGATGACACCGCTGGTCGCGGTCCAGTCGGTGCTGCCGGACTCGAAGCCGGGGTTGGCCAGCAGTTGGGCGGAGGTGCATCCGCCGCCCCCGCCGGAGCCGACGGTCCAGGTGAAGGAGGCCGAGCCGGAGGCGCCGGTGGAGTCCTTCGCGGTGACGGTGACCTGGTAGGTGCCAGCGGTGGACGCCGTACCGGAGATCAGGCCGGTGGAGCTGTTGATGGACAGGCCGGTCGGCAGGCCGGAGGCGCTGTAGGTGAGGGCCGCGCCCGCGCTGTCACTGGCCGAGATCTGCAGGCTGGCCGAGCCGCCCGTGGTGGTGGACTGGCTGCCGGGGTTGGTGACGGTCACTGTGTTGCCGGTGCTGGTGCCGGAGGTGAAGGCGGCGGTGCCGTTCGGGGTGCCCCAGCCGGTCGGGCCGTCGTAGCCGGTGCCCGCGGTGCAGAAGTACGACGGGGAGCAGCTGCCGTTGTTGCCGCTGGTCACGTCGTACAGGTTGCTCGTGTGGGAGTAGGGGTACTTCGCCGGGTAGTCGCTCGCACCCGGAGTGCCCGCGAGGGCGTAGACGGAGGCGATGATCGGCGAGCTGGCGCTGGTGCCGCCGTAGACCGCCCAGCCGGAACCGCCGTAGGTGTCGTAGACCGCCACGCCGGTGGCCGGGTCGGCGACCGCGGAGACGTCCGCCTCCATGCGCTTGGTGCAGCCGGTGTCGGTCTGCCAGCTCGGCTTCGGGTCGTAGGCGGAGCAGCCGGAGCCGGTGCCTTCCGTGGAGTTGGTCTTCCACACCGACTCGCTCCAGCCGCGGGTGGTGGAGGCGGTGGTGAGCGCGGTGCCGCCGACGGCCGTCACGTACTGCGAGGTCGCCGGATACTCAGCGCCGTAGGCGGAGTCACCCGAGGAGACGGTGATCGCGACACCTGGGTGCTTGAAGTACGAGGTGTCGTCGCTGGTCTGGGACGAGTCCTCGCCGCCGCCCCAGCTGTTGGAGACGAACTTGGCCCCGAGTGCCACGGCCTCGTTCTCGGCGGCGCCGAGGTCCGCCATGCTCGCGGAGTTGGCCTCGACGAGGATGATGCTGCAGTTCGGGCAGACCGCGCTGACCATGTCGATGTCGAGCATCTCTTCACCGGCCCAGCCGCTGTCGTTGCTCGGCAGCGAAGTGGTGGAGCCGGTCTGGCTGACCTGCTTGAAACAGCCGTTGGCCTTGGTGCAGGACGACAGGCCGTACGTGGAGCGGTAGGTGGCCAGGTCCGACTCGGCGTTGGGGTCGTTGTAGGCGTCCACGATGCCGACGGTCATGCCCGAACCGGCCGTGGTGGGCAGGTTGTAGGCGCTGTGCAGGTTGGCCGGGGAGAGGCCGGAGGGCGCGGCGGCGAGCGCCGAGGCGAGGCGCTGCTTGATGTCTGTGCGGCGCTGGGCGAAACAGGACGCATGACCTGGCTCGGCGGTGGCGCACAGGTGCTGGGTCGACACCTTCTGGCCGGCCTTGCCGGTGGACTGGTAGGTCTGCCGCTCGGGGGCCGACAGTGCCTTGCTGTTCTGCGTGACCTTGGAGGTCTGAGGGTGCGTCGCGGCGGGCTGGGCGCCGGCCGTCGGCGCGGCGGTGAATCCGGCGACGGTCAGGGCGAGGGCGGGGAAGGCGACGGCGACGAGTCTTCGCAGACTCCGTCTCCGCCCGCTCGGGTGTGACTCACGCATGGGGAACTGCCTCCGGTTGACGTGGGGTATCGCGCTGGATGGGCAGGCCCGTGAATGCGCGTAGCGGCGGCGTAACCACGCAGTCATGAGCATGACACTCATTGCCTTTCACGCTGCATGAGTGTGACATGACAAGTAGCGAAGGGAATGTAGACCGGAACGGGTCCTACCGGGCAGTACCCGGCCGAATTCTTTACTTCTCCATAAAATGCGATTGACCCGCTCATGGGGGCGGCACGTGTTGGCCAGGGGGTGGGCCCAGAGCTGGCCCTGGTGGGTCTCGATGGCATCTTCCGTGGCGGGGCTGGAGTTTCGCGGCGCGCTCCCGGAGACGGTGCGGAAGACGAGGCCGGTGAAGAGGTTCATGATCCCGGCACAGGGAGCAGAACACTCGATCTTCTGGCGATGCTCGGGCTGAGACCACGGCACAACCGTTCCCGTACTCTTCCTCAGAGCCGCCGTGCAGGACCGGCGCCGAAGGGGGAAAGGGCAACCGCGAGGGAGACGGCATGGGAGCCGGTGACTGGAACGGGGTCGGCGACCGGCCCCGAGCCGAAGGTGATGGCGCAAACGACTACGGCCATCACTACGAGTACGCGTATCCTCCTGCGTCGGCACCTCACCCCGGCTACGGACCCGATGTCAATGCGGTCCATATCCCCTCGCCGGCCATGAGCGACGTGCACGCCCCAATGACTGATGCCGGACATGGCCCCGACCACGACCCGCGAGCGGGTGCCGGCGGTAACGGACACGCGCACAGCCACAGCCATGGGCCCGCCGCCCCCGTCTCCCGCCATCTGAGGAAGGTCATCGCGGCGATCCTGATCCCGTTCACGGTCGCGGTCGTGGTCGGAATGGTCGTGCTGTGGCCCGGAGGCGCTCCGTCACACAAGCGCACCGGGGTCGGCTTCGACCGGCAGACACAGCAGGCGACGGTCACCAAGGTCGTCAGCGTGAGCTGTGCTTCGGTGAACGCCTCGGG
>NZ_JBEXDX010000111.1:0-3928 GCF_040605995.1 Streptomyces sp. NPDC005492 | reverse complement strand
GTTGAGTACGACGTCGACGCCCCGGCCGCCGGTCGCCTGCCGGAAGGCGTCCTCGAAGTCCAGCGTCCGCGAGGACGCCACGTGCGCGGCGTCGATGCCGCGTTCGCGCAGCGTCGGCCACTTGCCCTCGCTCGCCGTCGTATAGACCTCGGCGCCGAGGTGGCGGGCCAGTTGCAGCGCGGCCATGCCGACGCCGCCGGCGCCCGCGTGGACGAGTACGCGCTCGCCCGACCGCAACCCGGCCAGATCCACCAAGCCGTAATAGGCGGTGAGGAACGCCGTCGGCACCGAGGCGGCCGTGGTGTACGACCAGCCCGCCGGGATCGGTGCGACCAGCCGCCGGTCGGTCACGGCGACGGAGCCGAGCCCGCCGTCGCTCAGGCCCATCACGCGGTCGCCGACCCGCAGGTCCGTCACGTCGGCGCCCACCTCGATGACGACACCGGCCACTTCGCCGCCGAGCGGACCGGCCTCACCCGGGTACATGCCCAGGGCGTTGAGGACGTCGCGGAAGTTCAGCCCCGCCGCGCACACCTCGATCCTGATCTCGCCCTCGCCCAGCGGGCGTTCGGCCGCCGGGAACGGCACGAGCCGCAGGTTCTCCAACGTGCCCTTGGCCGTGGAGTCCAAGTGCCAGGCACCGCCGCCCTCCGGAACGACCAGGCCCGTGTCCGCCCGCGACAGCCGGGCCGCGTGCAATGTGCCAGCGCGGACGGCCAGTTGGGGTTCCCCGGTGCCGCGTACGGCGGCCAGCAGCCCGGCCGTCATCCCGGTGGAGGCGTCGGTGTCGACCAGGGTGATCCGGCCCGGTTGCTCCGCCTGCGCCGAACGCACCAGACCCCACACGGCCGCGGCACCCAGGTCGGTCACCGTCTCGCCGGGAGCGGCGGCGACCGCGCCCGAGGTCACCACGACCAGCTGCCGGCCGCCGGACTGCCAGGTCTGGAGCTGCTCCAGCATCCACCGGGTCGCCTCGTGCGCGCCCCGCACCGGGTCCTCGCCCCCGGCCACCGCGACCACCAGCGGCAGCGCCGCGTCCGGGTCCACCAGGCCGGCGTGCGCGTACGGCGCCGCGCCCGGCAGCAGGTCCGCGTCCACGCCGGGCCCGGCCACCACCCCGGCGGCCACGCTCTCCCAGTCGGCTGCCTGCGGCGGCTCCTGCGCCTCCAACGGCTGCCATTCCAGGGCGAGTACGGTCTCGTCGCCGCCCCCGCCCGCCGAAGTCAGCGACCGCGGGGTCAGCGGGCGGACGACAAGCGAGCCCAGCGACAGCACCGCGTCACCGGCCTCGTCGGCGACCGCGATCGACAGCACGTCGGGGGCGGTCCTGGTCAAGCAGGCCCGGACCCGGCTCGCGCCTGAGGCGTGCAGCGCCACGTCGCCGAAGCTGAACGGCAGCCGGCCGAATTCCGCCGGCTCCAGGTCCACGAACGCCAGCGCGTGCATCACCGCGTCCAGCAGCGCCGGGTGCAGGCCGAAGCCGTCCGCCCGGCCCGACTGCGGCTCGGGCAGGGCCACTTCGGCGAAGACGTGCCCGTCGCGCCGCCACGCTCGCGCCAGCCCCTGGAACGACGGGCCGTACACGAAGCCCTGCTCGGCGATCCGCTGGTACATCCCCTCGGTCGCCAACTCCTCGGCGCCCGCCGGCGGCCACGCCCCGGCCAGCGCCTCGAACCCGGCCGCGGCCGTGCCCGCCGCAGTGTCCACGGCGCCGCTGGCGTGCCGCACCCACGGCCGGTCACCGCCGTCGTCGGGCCGCGCGTACACGGTGACCGGGCGCTGCCCGTCCTCGGGCTCGCCGACGACGACCTGCACCTGGACCCCGCCGCGCGCGGGCAGCACCAGCGGCGCCTCCACGATCACCTCGCGGACCCGGTCGCAGCCGACCGCGTCCGCGGCGTGCACCGCCAGTTCCACGAAGCCGGTGCCGGGGAAGAGCACCGCGCCCTGCACGGAGTGGTCGGCCAGCCACGGCTGCGCGGTGGCCGACAGCCGCGACGTGAACACCACGCCGCTGCCCTCGGGCGAGGGCACCATCGCGCCCAGCAGCGGGTGTTCGACCGCCGCCAGCCCCGCAGCCGTCACGTCCGCCGCCCCCGTGCCGCCCTCGGGCCAGTAGCGCCGCCGCTGGAACGCGTACGTCGGCAGGTCCACCCGGCGGCGCCCGGCCCCGCCGACCAGGCCGTCCCACCCGACCGGCACCCCTTCGGCGAACAGCCGTGCCAGCGCCAGCAGTACGGTCCGGCCCCCGGCACGGTCCCGGCGCTGCAGGGCCACCGCGGTGGCGCCCTCCAGCTCCACCAGCCCGGCCAGCACCGCGTCCGGCCCCGCCTCGACGAAAGTGTCCACACCCTGCGAGGCCAACCAGGCCAGCCCATCGGCGAAGCGGACAGCCGAACGCACCTGCTGCGCCCAGTACATGGGCGACGTCATGTCCGCCGGCTCACCCGTCAGATTCGACACCACCGGAATACGCGGCTCCGCGAAGGACACGTCGGCGATCGCCGCGGTGAAGTCCTCCAACATCGGCTCCATCAGAGCCGAATGGAACGCGTGCGAGACACGCAGCCGGGTCGTCTTCACGCCCTGTGACTTGAAGTGCTCACCGACCTTCACTACGGCCGCTTCCTCGCCCGAAACGACCACCGAACCCGGCGCGTTCACCGCCGCCACCGACACACCCTCGGGCAGATACGGCCGTACCTCCTCCTCCGGCGCGGCAACCGCCACCATCGCCCCACCCACCGGAAGCCCCTGCATCAAACGAGCCCGCGCAGCCACCAAACGGCACGCATCCGGCAGCGAGAACACCCCCGCCACGTACGCGGCGGCCACCTCACCGATCGAATGCCCCAGCAGAAAGTCCGGACGTACTCCGAAAGACTCCAGCAACCGGAACAACGCCACCTCAACCGCAAACAACGCAGGCTGCGCCCACCCGGTGGAGTTCAACTCATCCGCATCGCCACCCCACACCACATCCCGCAACGGCACCTCCAGGTGCCGGTCCAGCTCCGCCACCACCTCGTCAAAGGCCGCCGCGAACACCGCCGACGTCTCGTACAACTCCCGCCCCATACCGAGCCGTTGCGCACCCTGGCCGGTGAACAGCACCGCCACCCGGCGGCCGTTCCGCGCCACGCCCTGCGCGACACCCGCAGCCGACTCCCCGGCCGCCAACGCCCGTAGCCCGGCGGCCAGTTCGTCCGTGTCCGCGCCGACCACCACGGCGCGGTGGTCGAAGAGCGAGCGGGACCGCAGCAGCGAGTACGCCACGTCGGCCGGGTCCAGCCCACCGTCCTGCTCGACGCGCGCAAGCAGCCGCTCGGCCTGCGCGGCGACGGCGTCGGCGGACCGCCCGGAGACGACCCACACGGTCTGCGTGCCGATCGCGGCGCGCTGCGCGTCGGCGGCGTCCTGCGGACCGGCATCCTCCGGTGCGGTGTCCGCCGATGGCGCGGCCTCCAGGATCACGTGGGCGTTGGTGCCGGACACGCCGAAGGAGGAGACGCCGGCGCGGCGCGGGTGCCCGGTCTCCGGCCAGGGCTGCTGCTCCGTCAGGAGCCGTACCTGCCCCTGGGCCCAGTCCACATGGGTGCTCGGCTCGTCCACGTTCAAGGTGGGCGGCAGCGCGCCGTGCCGGATGGCCTGCACCATCTTGATGACGCCGGCCGCACCGGCAGCGGCCTGCGCGTGGCCGATGTTGGACTTGATGGTGCCCAGCCACAGCGGCTGGTCGTCGGGGCGACCCTGACCGTACGTCGCGAGCAGCGCCTGCGCCTCGATCGGGTCACCCAGCGTCGTCCCCGTACCGTGCGCCTCCACCACATCCACCCCCCAACTGCTCATGCGCGGTCTGCGCAGCAGCAGACAGATACAGACTGTTCGGCCGCATCACCCGCTCCGCCGCCGCCCGCTCGCCCCCCAG
>NZ_JBEXDX010000110.1:0-4487 GCF_040605995.1 Streptomyces sp. NPDC005492 | reverse complement strand
ATAAACGAACGCCCCGGCGGCACGAGTGGCGTGCCGCCGGGGCGTTCGGAGTACTGCCGCAGCAGGCGTGTTTAACGCTTGCTGTACTGCGGAGCCTTGCGGGCCTTCTTGAGACCGGCCTTCTTGCGCTCGACCGCACGGTCGTCGCGACGGAGGTAGCCGGCCTTCTTGAGGGCGCCGCGGTTGTTGTCCACGTCGGCCTCGTTCAGCGCGCGGGCCACGCCGAGGCGCAGGGCACCGGCCTGACCGGAGACGCCGCCACCCGAGATGCGGGCGATGACGTCGTAGCGGCCGTCCAGCTCGAGCACCTTGAAGGGCTCGTTGACTTCCTGCTGGTGGACCTTGTTCGGGAAGTAGTCCTCGAGCGTGCGCCCGTTGACCTTCCACTTGCCGGTGCCGGGCACGATGCGAACGCGCGCGATGGCGTTCTTGCGGCGGCCCAGGCCGGCGGCCGGCTGCGGGTCGCCGAAGCGGCCGGCGAGCGACTCCGACGTGTACTCACCCTCGACGGGGACGTCGGACTCGGTGGTGTAGCTCTCGATGTCGACGAGCTCGGTCTCGGTCTCTTCGACCGGCTGCTCAACGGTGGTCTCGGCCACGGTTCTCCTCAGATTCTTTTCTGTTTAGGGGTGTGGCCGGAACTACTGCGCGACCTGGGTGATCTCGAACGGCACCGGCTGCTGCGCAGCGTGCGGGTGCTGGTCGCCCGAGTAGACCTTCAGCTTGCCGAGCATCTGACGGCCCAGGGTGTTCTTGGGGATCATGCCCTTGATGGCCTTCTCGACGGCCTTCTCGGGGTTCTTCGCCAGCAGCTCGTCGTAACGGACGGAGCGCAGACCACCCGGGTAACCGGAGTGGCGGTACGCCAGCTTCTGGGTCTTCTTGTTGCCGGACAGGTGAACCTTGTCGGCGTTGATGATGATGACGAAGTCGCCCATGTCCATGTGCGGGGCATAGGTCGGCTTGTGCTTGCCACGGAGGAGGTTCGCGGCAGTGGTAGCCAGACGGCCCAGGACGATGTCCTGCGCGTCAATGACGTGCCACTGGCGAGTCACATCGCCGGGCTTGGGGCTGTACGTACGCACTTCGCAGCCTTCTTCTTCAGTGGATGGGTGCTGAGACATGGCATCACTGAAGCGATCGTGCAGCTGGGGACGACAATGGCCGGGACCGAGTCCCGTATGCCGCCCACTGGTAACTGCTCCAGGGAACCTACGTAAGGGCTTCTCGCCTGAGAACGACCAAGCCGATACGCATAACAAACCGTAAGAGTACCCGCGCCGCACCGGAGGGGTCAAAACGGGGTGCGAGCACCCCGAGCGGCAGCGCACAGCGAGGGGTCGAGCACATACCGTGACAACCCCAACGCGAGTTGCTCCAGGGCTCATTGAGGCGCACCTGTACGCCCGTCGCCCCGTCTAGGATGCGTCCCATGAGCTTCGGGCAGGGGGGACCCCAGTCCCAGTGGGATCCCTGGAAACCGCAATCGCAGCAGCCGTGGGGCGGCAACGTCGACGACGACACCCCGGACTGGGCCGCGCTCGCCGACCAGGCGGAGACACGCAACCGGCGCAAGAGACTGCTGCTCATAGGCGGCGGCGCGCTCGCGACGGTGGCCGTCGGGACGGCCGTGGCCATGGCCGTGATGTCGGCGAACGGCGACGACACCGCGTCCGGGCAGCCGACGAACCTGCCCGCGAGCGGGTCCCTGCCGAGCGCCGGCGCCAGCTCGCCGTCCTTCGCACCGACCAGCGCGCCCCCGCCGCTGGACCCGAAGGACTTCATCTCCAGCAAGACCAAGGACACCGCGCCGCTCAGCCCGGAGATCCTGTTCCCGGGCACGCAGCTCACCGCGGGCTCCACCGTGTACAAGAAGGGCCCGACGGCCGACACCACGAACTGCGCCTCCGTCACTTCGGGCACCCTCCCCAAGGCCCTCACCGCGAGCCACTGCACCCGCCTCATGCGGGTCACCTACGTCAAGGACGACATCGCGGTCACGGTCGGCGTGGCCCTCTTCGACACCGAGGCCCAGGCGGCCAAGGCCATAGGGCAGGCGGACACCAAGAGCGTCGTCAGATCGCTGTCCGGGAAGGGCGTCAAGGCGTTCTGCGAAGGCGCGGTCTGCCGTACGACGACCAACTCCTATGGCCGCTACGCCTACTTCACGACCGCCGGCTTCACCAACGGCAAGGACGTGACGACGAAGGACACCAAGGTCTTCACCATGGGCGACGCCCTGGGCAAGTTCGCCTTCGACCAGATCCACCAGCGGGGCGAGGCACAGGCCTCGGCCGCCGCCAGCCAGTAGCTCGCCCACGCATGAAGTTCCGCAAGAGCATTGTCGCCAGTTGGAAGGACAAGGCCTGACCCCAGCGGCTGTCCCACGAGGTTCCGACCAGGTGGCCAGGGCCGCAGGGAGGGGCGAGCTGAAGGTGCTCGCCCCTCCCGACCACACCCCGGAACGGGCGGGCCCGCGGCGACGGTGCGCGAGACCTCGGCGGCGGGCGATCCTCGTTGACGCACCCTCAACAGCACGCGCCCGCACCGGGCAACGTCCGCTTGTTCCGCGCCTCCTTGTTCCGCGCGGCCAGCAACTCGTCCGCCGGGTAGCCGACCTCCTCCAACGTCAGCCCGTGCGGCCGCACGACATGCACGGCGGAGTCCCGTACGCCGGCCGCCAGCACCTTCCCCGGCCAGTCCGGCCCGCGGTGCCCGTCCCCCACGAAGATCAGCGCCCCGATGAGCGACCGCACCATGTTGTGGCAGAACGCGTCGGCCCGCACGGTGGCAGTGACGATCCCGTCGTCCCCCCGCACGAGGTTCAACTCCTGCAAGGTACGAATGGTGGTCGCCCCTTCACGCCGCTTGCAGTAGGCGGCGAAGTCGTGCTCCCCCAGCAGCCGTTGGGCCGCTTCGTTCATGGCGTCGACGTCGAGGGGCCAGTCGTGCCACAGCACGTGGTTCCGGAGCAGGGGGTCGACACCGCCGGGATTGTCGGTGACACGGTAGGCGTACCGCCGCCACACCGCGGAAAACCGCGCGTTGAAGCCCTCAGGAGCCTCCGCCACCCGCCAGACCCGCACATCCTTCGGCAACCGCCCCGCAAGCCGCTTCAGCAGCTTCTCGCGGTGCTCCGCCCACAACTCCCCCGGCAGGTCGACATGCGCCACCTGCCCCCGCGCATGCACCCCGGCATCGGTCCGCCCCGCCACGGTCAGCTCGTACACGGTCTCCTGCGACCGCGTCACCGTCCGCAACGCGTCCTCGATCTCCCCCTGTACGGTCCGCCGCCCCCCGGCCTGCTTGGCCCACCCGGAGAACGCGGTCCCGTCGTAGGAGAGATCGAGTCGTACGCGTACGTGATCGGGCAGAACTTCGTCACTCACCCCTGGATCCTTTCAGGTGCACGAAAGCGGGCCCGCCCCTCGAAAGAGACGGACCCGCTCGAAGGACTGCTTACGCGTCCTTGGACTCCTCGTCGGCCTCGGCCGGCTTGGTGTCCTCGACGACCTCGGCCGGAGCCGCGGCCTCGGCGTCCTTCGCGGCACGCTTGGTGGCGGCCTCGGCCTCGCCCGTCGCCGCCTGCGCGACGGTCAGCGCCTCGACCAGCTCGATGACAGCCATGGGCGCGTTGTCGCCACGACGGTTACCGATCTTGGTGATACGGGTGTAGCCACCGGGACGGTTCTCGTAGCGCGGGCCGATCTCGGTGAAGAGCGTGTGGACGACGCTCTTGTCCGTGATCACCTGGAGCACCTGACGGCGGTTGTGAAGGTCGCCCTTCTTCGCCTTGGTGACCAGACGCTCGGCGTACGGCCGCAGCTTGCGGGCCTTCGCCTCGGTGGTGGTGATACGGCCGTGCTCGAAGAGCGACTTCGCGAGGTTCGCGATGAGCAGCTTCTCGTGCGCGGCACTGCCGCCCAGACGGGCACCCTTGGTGGGCTTCGGCATGTCTTTCTCCTTGGTATCTGCCCCGGCCGTATGAGGTACCGGGGTCAGGACCCGATGAGCGGATGCTCACCGGCAACAACCGATCAGTACTGCTCGGTCTCCACAAAACCCGCGTCCACGTCGTCGTCGGCGCCAAAGGCGTCGGCAGCGGCCGTCGGGTCGAATCCGGGCGGGCTGTCCTTCAGGGCCAGGCCCATGCCGACCAGCTTCGCCTTGACCTCGTCGATGGACTTCGCACCGAAGTTACGGATGTCCAGGAGGTCGGCCTCGGAACGAGCCACGAGCTCACCCACGGAGTGGATGCCCTCGCGCTTGAGGCAGTTGTAGGAGCGGACGGTGAGTTCCAGCTCCTCGATCGGCAGCGCGAGGTCGGCGGCAAGGGCGGCGTCCGTGGGGGACGGGCCCATGTCGATGCCCTCGGCGTCGATGTTCAGCTCGCGCGCCAGACCGAACAGCTCGACCAGGGTCTTACCGGCCGACGCCATCGCGTCACGGGGACGCATGGCCTGCTTGGTCTCGACGTCGACGATCAG
>NZ_JBEXDX010000109.1:0-4693 GCF_040605995.1 Streptomyces sp. NPDC005492 | reverse complement strand
GTGTTCACCGTGCCGGGGCCGTTGGACGTGGACGGTGCGGTGCTGGTGACTGGTGGGACCGGTGGTCTGGGTGCGTTGGTGGCGCGGCACTTGGTCGCTTCGGGTGGTGTCCGTCATCTGGTGTTGGCGTCGCGGCGTGGGTTGGAGGCGCCGGGTGCCGGTGAGTTGGTCGCGGAGCTGGAGGCCGCGGGTTGTGGGGTGCGGGTTGCGGCGTGTGATGTGGCGGACCGCGATCAACTGTCTGCTCTGCTGGGCTCGTTGGATGTTGCGTTGTCCGGTGTGGTGCATGCGGCGGGTGTTCTGGACGACGGTGTGGTGACGTCGTTGACGCCTGAGCAGCTCGACCGGGTGATGCGGCCCAAGGTCGACGCGGCGCTGCTGCTGGACGAGTTGACGGCCGGCATGGACCTGCGGTCCTTCGTGCTGTTCTCGTCGGTCGCGGCGCTCATCGGCAATCCCGGGCAGGGCAACTACGCCGCCGCCAACGCCGTACTGGACGCGTTGGCGGCGCGGCGGCGGGCGCAGGGTCGTCCGGCGGTGTCGCTGGCGTGGGGCTTGTGGGCGGTGGAGACCGGGATGACCGGCGAACTCGGCAACACCGACCTGACCCGGCTGAACAGGCTGGGCCTGGAGCCGCTGGCCACAGAGTTGGGGTTGGAGCTGCTGGACGCGGCTCAGCGGGTGGACGCCGCCCTGGTCGCGCCGGTGCAACTCGACCTGGCCTCCATCCGGGCACAGGCCAGGGAAGGAATGGCACCGCACTTGCTGGCCGGGCTCGTACGCGTTCAGGCACGGCAGACCCGGGCAGCGGGTGGGGGCGGGTCGTTGGCCTCCCGGCTGGCCCAGGTCGGCCCGGAGGACTGGGAGCGGGTGACGCTGGACCTGGTGACCGCTCAGGTGGCGGCGGTGCTTGGGCATGCGTCGGCGTCGGCGCTGGATGCGGGGCGGGCGTTCAAGGAACTCGGCTTCGACTCGCTGTCCGCCGTGGAGTTGCGCAACCGCCTGACCCAGGCGACCGGACTCAAACTGCCGACCACGTTGGTCTTCGACCATCCCACCGCGATCGCCGTCACCCGGTACATGATCCCGGTCGCCATGCCCGGCGCCGCGCCGAGCAGCCGCCGCTCGTCGGAAGAGAACGAGATCCGGGAAATGCTGACATCCATTCCGATAGGCCGCCTACGGGCAACGGGGCTGCTCGACGCGCTCCTTGAACTGGTGAACAACGCCTCGGAGAGCGGCTCTCCGACGGAGGACAGCGCCGCGTCGATCGACGACATGGACGCCGCGGCCCTGATCCGGCTGACCGAAGAGACCGCAGTTTAAGCACAAGCGTTGCAGCTGATCCCCGCTAGGCGTTTCGAACCTGGAGGAACAAGCATGGCTGGCGACCGGAACGAACTCGTCGAGGCCCTGAGGCGATCGGTAAAGGAAGCCGAGCGGCTTCGGCAGCAGAACCGGCGGCTCATGGCCCAGGCCACCGAGCCGTTGGCGATCGTGGGGATGAGTTGCCGGTACCCGGGTGGCGCGTCGTCGCCCGAGCAGTTGTGGGATGTGGTCGCCTCGGGCCGGGACGCGATGTCGGGGATGCCCGAGGACCGCGGCTGGGACCTGGAGCGGCTGTACGACCCGGACCCGGAGAAGGCCGGGACCTTCTACGCGCAGCGAGGCGGATTCGCCGACGGCGTGGGCGACTTCGATGCGGGGTTCTTCGGGATCAGTCCGCGTGAGGCGTTGGCGATGGACCCGCAGCAGCGGTTGCTGCTGGAGGGCGCGTGGGAGGCGTTGGAGGACGCAGGCATCGACCCGGGTTCACTGCGTGGCAGTGACACCGGAGTGTTCTGCGGCGTCGGCCTCAACGACTACCCGGGATCGGAGACGGCGATCGGCGGCCGGTCCGACCTTGAGGGCTTCCGGCTGACCGGCGGAACCTCCAGCGTGGTCTCGGGCCGGGTGGCGTACAGCCTGGGCCTGGAGGGCCCTGCGGTGTCGGTGGACACCGCGTGCTCTTCATCCCTGGTGGCGATGCACCTGGCCGCGCAGGCGCTGCGCTCCGGCGAGTGCTCGCTTGCACTGGCCGGCGGCGTGACCGTACTGTCCGGGCCGTTCCTCCTGGTCGAGTTCTCCCGGCAGCGCGGCCTGGCCGCCGACGGCCGCTGCAAGTCGTATGCGGAAGGTGCCGACGGGACCGGTTTCTCCGACGGCGTCGGCCTCGTCGTGCTGGAACGGCTGTCGGACGCCCGCCGCCGCGGTCACCGGGTGCTGGCGGTGATCCGGGGCAGCGCGGTCAACCAGGACGGTGCCTCCAACGGCCTGACCGCGCCGAGTGGCCCGTCGCAGGAGCGCGTCATTCGTACGGCACTGTCGGCGGCGGGGTTGCGCCCTGACGAGGTCGATGCGGTGGAGGGTCACGGCACGGGGACCCGGCTCGGTGACCCGATCGAGGCGCAGGCGCTGCTGGCCACGTACGGCCAAGACCGGGATGCCGAGCGGCCGTTGTGGCTTGGCTCGATCAAGTCGAACATCGGTCACTCCTCAATGGCCGCGGGTGTGGCCGGAGTGATCAAGATGGTGGAGGCGCTGCAACATGAGCGGCTTCCCGCCACGTTGCATGTGGATGCGCCGTCCTCGCACGTGGACTGGGAGTCGGGCGCGGTCAAGCTGCTGACGGATGCTCAGCCGTGGCCGGCCGGGGAGCGGGTCCGCCGTGCGGGCGTCTCGTCCTTCGGGATCTCCGGGACCAATGCCCACCTGATCCTTGAGGAGGCGCCGGCGGAGGCGCCGGTCGAGGCCGAGGGCCAGGCGGTTGAGAGTCCTGCGCCGCTGGCGGAGCGCGAAGTCCTTCCTGCGGTGCCGGTGTTGGTGTCGGCGAAGGATGAGTTGGCGTTGCGGGCGCAGGCGGGTCGGTTGCGGGAGCATCTGCTGGCGCGTCCGGAGGCCGGTGTTCTGGATACGGCGTTTTCGACGGCGACGACGCGGGCTCATCTGGAGCATCGGGCGGTTGTCACTGCTGCTGACCGGGATGGTCTGCTGGCTGGGTTGTCGGGGTTGGCGGTGGGTGAGCCGGGTGCGGGCACGGTGGCGGGTCGGGCGTTGTCGGGGAAGACGGCGTTTGTGTTTTCGGGGCAGGGTGCGCAGCGGGCGCGGATGGGTGCGGGGCTGGCGCGGGTGTTTCCGGTGTTCGCGCGGGTGTTGGAGGAGGTGTGCGGGGAGCTGGATCCGTTGTTGGAGCGGCCGTTGAGTGAAGTCCTGGCGGCGGAGGAAGGCTCTGTTGAGGCGGGGCTGTTGGATGACACGCAGTTCACGCAGGCCGGGTTGTTCGCTGTTGAGGTGGCGTTGTTCCGGTTGTTGGAGTCGCTGGGGGTGCGGGCGGACTTCCTGGTGGGTCATTCGGTGGGTGAGGTGGCGGCTGCGCATGTGGCGGGGGTGTTGTCGCTGGCTGATGCGTGTGTGCTGGTGGCTGCCCGGGGCCGGTTGATGGGTGGGTTGCCGGCGGGTGGTGCGATGGCGGCTGTTCAGGCGGCCGAAGCGGAAGTCGTGGAATCGCTGGCCGGGTTCGGGGACCGGTTGTCGGTGGCGGCGGTGAATGGTCCGCGGGCTGTGGTGGTGTCCGGTGAGCGGGAGGCGTTGGAGGAGTGGCTGCAACTGGCGTGCTGGCGGGGGCGTAAGGCGACACGGTTGCGGGTGTCTCATGCCTTCCATTCGGCGTTGGTGGAGCCGGTGCTGGAGGAGTTCGCGGGGGTGGTGGGCCGGTTGCGGTTTGCCGAGCCGGTGATTCCGGTGGTGTCGAATGTGACGGGTGCGCTGGCCGGGTCGGGGGAGTTGGCGGATCCGGCGTATTGGGTGCGGCATGCACGCGAGTCGGTCCGGTTTGCCGACGGTATCGGCACGCTGGCGCGGGCGGGTGTGACGCGGTTTGTGGAGGTAGGCCCTGATGGGTCGTTGACGGCGTTGGCGCGTGAGGTGTTGGAGGAGAGCGGCGTCGCTGGCAGTGAGTCGGCGGTGGTGGTTGCGGCGTTGCGGGCCCGGCAGGGTGAGCCGGAAGCCTTCGCCGCGTTTTTGGGTCAGGCGCATGCGGCGGGGATCGGTGTCGACTGGTCGGCGTTCTACGCCGCAAGCGGCGCCCAGGCCATACCCCTGCCTACCTACGCCTTCCAGCACGAACGCTACTGGCTGTTGCCCCGTGCCGCGGCAGGCGACGCGGCTGCGGCAGGGCAGGCGCGGCTCGACCATCCGCTGCTGGTCGCCGCCGTCCAGGTCGGCGACCGTGACGAGTGGCTGCTGACCGGCCGCCTGTCTCTTGAGGCCCAGCCCTGGCTGGCCGACCACACCGTGCTCGACACGGTCATCGTGCCCGGCGCCGCCCTGACCGAACTGGCCCTGGCCGCCGGACGGCAGGTCGACGCCCCCGTGGTCGAGGAGCTGATCCTTCAGGCACCGCTTCCCCTGCCCACGGGCGAGGCCGTCCAGTTGCAGGTCACCGTCGCGGAAGCCGACGAGAACGGCCACCGTGACATCGCGATCTATACGCGCCCGCAAGCCACCGAGGAGGGGGCGCGACCCGAAGCGACGTGCCATGCGCGCGGCAGGCTCGGTTTGGAGGTGGAGTCCGGTGGGGTGGCGTTCCCGGTGTTGTGGCCGCCGGAGGGTGCTGTGGTGGTGCCGGTCGAGGGGTTGTACGAGCGGTTGGCGG
>NZ_JBEXDX010000108.1:3425-5029 GCF_040605995.1 Streptomyces sp. NPDC005492 | reverse complement strand
AACACAGTGGACGCGAGCAACTGAGGACAAGCCCTCGGCCTATTAGTACCGGTCACCTCCACCCCTTACGGGGCTTCCAGATCCGGCCTATCAACCCAGTCGTCTACTGGGAGCCTTAACCCATCTAGTGGGTGGGAACACTCATCTCGAAGCAGGCTTCCCGCTTAGATGCTTTCAGCGGTTATCCCTCCCGAACGTAGCCAACCAGCCATGCCCTTGGCAGAACAACTGGCACACCAGAGGTTCGTCCGTCCCGGTCCTCTCGTACTAGGGACAGCCCTTCTCAATGTTCCTGCGCGCGCAGCGGATAGGGACCGAACTGTCTCACGACGTTCTAAACCCAGCTCGCGTACCGCTTTAATGGGCGAACAGCCCAACCCTTGGGACCGACTCCAGCCCCAGGATGCGACGAGCCGACATCGAGGTGCCAAACCATCCCGTCGATATGGACTCTTGGGGAAGATCAGCCTGTTATCCCCGGGGTACCTTTTATCCGTTGAGCGACGGCGCTTCCACAAGCCACCGCCGGATCACTAGTCCCGACTTTCGTCCCTGCTCGACCCGTCGGTCTCACAGTCAAGCTCCCTTGTGCACTTACACTCAACACCTGATTGCCAACCAGGCTGAGGGAACCTTTGGGCGCCTCCGTTACTCTTTAGGAGGCAACCGCCCCAGTTAAACTACCCATCAGACACTGTCCCTGATCCGGATCACGGACCCAGGTTAGACATCCAGCACGACCAGACTGGTATTTCAACGACGACTCCACCTGAACTGGCGTCCAAGCTTCACAGTCTCCCAGCTATCCTACACAAGCCGAACCGAACACCAATATCAAACTGTAGTAAAGGTCCCGGGGTCTTTCCGTCCTGCTGCGCGAAACGAGCATCTTTACTCGTAGTGCAATTTCACCGGGCCTATGGTTGAGACAGTCGAGAAGTCGTTACGCCATTCGTGCAGGTCGGAACTTACCCGACAAGGAATTTCGCTACCTTAGGATGGTTATAGTTACCACCGCCGTTTACTGGCGCTTAAGTTCTCAGCTTCGCCACCCCGAAGAGTGACTAACCGGTCCCCTTAACGTTCCAGCACCGGGCAGGCGTCAGTCCGTATACATCGCCTTACGGCTTCGCACGGACCTGTGTTTTTAGTAAACAGTCGCTTCTCGCTGGTCTCTGCGGCCACCCCCAGCTCAAGAGGAAAACTCTCTCACCGGTGATGGCCCCCCTTCTCCCGAAGTTACGGGGGCATTTTGCCGAGTTCCTTAACCATAGTTCACCCGAACGCCTCGGTATTCTCTACCTGACCACCTGAGTCGGTTTAGGGTACGGGCCGCCATAAAACTCGCTAGAGGCTTTTCTCGACAGCATAGGATCATCCACTTCACCACAATCGGCTCGGCATCAGGTCTCAGACTATGTGTGATCCGGATTTACCTAGACCACGTCCTACACCCTTACCCCGGGACAACCACCGCCCGGGATGGACTACCTTCCTGCGTCACCCCATCACTCACCTACTACAGGTCTGGACTGTCGGCTCCACCACTTTCCATTCCCCGAAGGGTCCGGAACGGCTTCACGGACTTAGCATCGCCTGGTTCG
>NZ_JBEXDX010000108.1:1741-3329 GCF_040605995.1 Streptomyces sp. NPDC005492 | reverse complement strand
TTCACAGCGGGTACCGGAATATCAACCGGTTATCCATCGACTACGCCTGTCGGCCTCGCCTTAGGTCCCGACTTACCCTGGGCAGATCAGCTTGACCCAGGAACCCTTAGTCAATCGGCGCACACGTTTCTCACGTGTGTATCGCTACTCATGCCTGCATTCTCACTCGTGAACCGTCCACCACTAGCTTCCGCTGCGGCTTCACCCGGCACACGACGCTCCCCTACCCATCCCAGCCGCCGTTGGGCGTATATGCTGGAATGACACGACTTCGGCGGTACGCTTGAGCCCCGCTACATTGTCGGCGCGGAATCACTAGACCAGTGAGCTATTACGCACTCTTTCAAGGGTGGCTGCTTCTAAGCCAACCTCCTGGTTGTCTCTGCGACTCCACATCCTTTCCCACTTAGCGTACGCTTAGGGGCCTTAGTCGATGCTCTGGGCTGTTTCCCTCTCGACCATGGAGCTTATCCCCCACAGTCTCACTGCCGTGCTCTCACTTACCGGCATTCGGAGTTTGGCTAAGGTCAGTAACCCGGTAGGGCCCATCGCCTATCCAGTGCTCTACCTCCGGCAAGAAACACACGACGCTGCACCTAAATGCATTTCGGGGAGAACCAGCTATCACGGAGTTTGATTGGCCTTTCACCCCTAACCACAGGTCATCCCCCAGGTTTTCAACCCTGGTGGGTTCGGTCCTCCACGAAGTCTTACCTCCGCTTCAACCTGCCCATGGCTAGATCACTCCGCTTCGGGTCTTGAGCGCGCTACTAAACCGCCCTGTTCGGACTCGCTTTCGCTACGGCTTCCCCACACGGGTTAACCTCGCAACACACCGCAAACTCGCAGGCTCATTCTTCAAAAGGCACGCAGTCACGACGCACCAAGTAAACTTGATGCGCGACGCTCCCACGGCTTGTAGGCACACGGTTTCAGGTACTATTTCACTCCGCTCCCGCGGTACTTTTCACCATTCCCTCACGGTACTATCCGCTATCGGTCACCAGGGAATATTTAGGCTTAACGGGTGGTCCCGCCAGATTCACACGGGATTTCTCGGGCCCCGTGCTACTTGGGTGTCTCTCAAACGAGCCGCTGATGTTTCGACTACGGGGGTCTTACCCTCTACGCCGGACCTTTCGCATGTCCTTCGCCTACATCAACGGTTTCTGACTCGCCTCACAGCCGGCAGACTGTGAAAGAGAGATCCCACAACCCCGTATACGCAACCCCTGCCGGGTCTCACACGCATACGGTTTGGCCTCATCCGGTTTCGCTCGCCACTACTCCCGGAATCACGGTTGTTTTCTCTTCCTGCGGGTACTGAGATGTTTCACTTCCCCGCGTTCCCTCCACACACCCTATGTGTTCAGATGTGGGTGACAGCCCATGACGACTGCCGGGTTTCCCCATTCGGAAACCCCCGGATCAAAGCCTGGTTGACGACTCCCCGGGGACTATCGTGGCCTCCCACGTCCTTCATCGGTTCCTGGTGCCAAGGCATCCACCGTGCGCCCTTAAAAACTTGGCCACAGATGCTCGCGTCCACTGTGCAGTTCTCAAACAACGACCAACCACCCATCACCCC
>NZ_JBEXDX010000107.1:0-5141 GCF_040605995.1 Streptomyces sp. NPDC005492 | reverse complement strand
CACCAGATCCAACTGCACCGGCGCCACCAACGCCGCATCCACCCGCTGAGCCGCATCCAGCAGCTCCAACCCCAACTCCGACGACAACGCCTGCAGACCCATACGCTCCAGCCGGGCGAGTTGGGCCGCATCCAGTTCGCCGGTCATGCCGGTCTCCGCCGCCCACAAGCCCCACGCCAGCGACACCGCCGGACGGCCCTCCGCCCGCCGCCGCGCCGCCAGAGCATCCAACCCCGCGTTCGCCGCAGCGTAGTTACCCTGCCCAGCACTCCCGATCAACGCCGCCACCGACGAGAACAGCACAAACGACCGCACGTCCATGCCGACCGTCAACTCATCCAGCAGCAACGCCGCATCCAGCTTCGGCCGTAGCACCCGACTCAGCTGCTCCGGACTCATCGACGCCACAAGACCGTCGTCCAGAACACCCGCCGCATGCACCACACCGGACAGCGGAACATCCAACGAGCCCAGCAGGGCGGTCAGTTGGTCGCGGTCGGCCACATCACAGGCCGCAACCCGGACCCGACTACCCGCGGCCTCCAGCTCCGCGACCAACTCACCGGCACCCGGCGCCTCCAACCCACGCCGCGACGCCAGCACCAGATGACGGACACCACCCGAAGCCACCAAGTGCCGCGCCACCAACGCACCCAGACCACCGGTCCCACCGGTCACCAGCACCGCACCGTCCGGGCCGGCACCCGCCAACGGCGCCGCCGATACGACAGCCCGCGCCAACCGCGGCGCCAACATCCGCCCGCCACGCACTGCCACCTGCGACTCGCCAAGACCGGCGAGCGCGGCCCAGTCCGGATGTATCTCTCCGCTCTCCTCGGCCGGGTCGAGGTCCAACAGCACGAACCGGCCCGGGTGTTCGGACTGCGCGCTGCGCACCAGACCCCACACCGCAGCAGCCGCCACATCCGGCGACTCGTCACCCACCGAAACCGCACCCCGAGTCACCAACACCAACCGGGACTCCGACAACACCTCGGCGGCCAACCACTCCTGCACCAGACCCAACACCCGCCCCGCCACCACACGCACCCCGTCGGCTTCCCCGCCAGAAGCCGGCTCGGCCCCGACACCGACACCGACACCGACACCGGCGACCACCGCATCCGGCACCGACGCACCCACCGCCACCGACGCCACCAGCGCGCCAAGATCCGCGAAATGCTCGCCCGTGCCGACGTCCGCGACCTCGCCGAGGACAGCGACGCTTGCCGGGGCCGCGCTGTTCGACCCTGCGATCTCAGTCCACTCCACCGTGAACAGCGACCCGTCGGCCGCCCGCCCCGCACCAGCCAACTGCGCCTGATCCACCGGACGCAGGACCAGTGACGTAACCGACACCACCGGAACGCCGGCTTCGTCGACCGCGTCGAACCGCACCGTGGAGTCGCCGAGGGCCGCGGCACGGACCCGCACCCGCGAGGCGCCGCGACGGCCGAGCCGTACGCCGGTCCAGCTGAACGGCATCTTGTGCTGGCTGCCGCCGGCGAAGAGGGGCACGCCACCCTGTACCACCGCGTCGAACAGCGCCGGGTGAACGCCGAACTCCTCGGCGGGACCGGTGTATTCGTCCGCCAGCGCGACTTCTACGTAGATGTCGTCGCCGTCGCGCCAGGCCGCCCGCATCCCCTGGAACACGGGCCCGTAGTCGTACCCGAGGTCGGCCAGCTGGTCGTACAGTCGCTCGACCGCCACCGGCTCGGCGTCCTGCGGCGGCCACTGGGCCGCCCAGTCCACGGTCGGCTCGGTCTCGGTCTCGGTCTCGGCGGCGAGTATGCCTCGCGCGTGGCAGATCGACTCGCCGCGCTCATCGCCCTCAGGGACGGTGTAGATCGCGACAGCGCGGTGGCCGTTCTCGTCGGCTTCCGCGACGGTGACCTGCAACTGCACGGCGGTTCCGGCGGGCAACAGGAACGGCGCTCCGAGGACCAGCTCCTCCACCACCGGGCAGCCCACCTGGCCGCCCGCCGTCAACGCGAGCTCGACCAGCGTGACGCCGGGCACGACGACCGTACCGAACAGCATGTGCTCGGTGACCCAGGCGTCCGTGTCGGTACTCACCCGCCCGGTGAACAGCCATTGGTCCTGGTCCCCGATCCGCGTTCCCGCGGTCAGCAAGGGATGGTCGACGCGTTCGGCCCCGGCCGCGAGGGCCCCGGGGACCGCGGCGCCCGGCGCCAGCCAGTAGCGCTCCCGTTGGAAGGCGTAGGTGGGCAGGGGTATGGCCTGGGCGCCGCTTCCGGCGTAGAACGCCGACCAGTCGACACCGATCCCGGCCGCATGCGCCTGACCCAAAAACGCGGCGAAGGCTTCCGGCTCACCCTGCCGAGCCCGCAACGCCGCAACCACAACCGCCGACTCACTGTCCGAAGTACCGGACTCCTCCAGCACCTCACGCGCCAACGCGGTCAGCGACCCATCAGGGCCTACCTCCACAAACCGCGTCACACCCGCTCCGGCCAGTGCGGCGATACCGTCGGCAAACCGGACCGACTCGCGTGCATGCCGCACCCAATACGCCGGATCCGCCAGTTGACCCGGTGCGGTCACCGCACCCGTCACGTTCGACACCACCGGAATGACCGGCTCGGCAAACCGCAACCGGCCCACCACCCCCGCGAACTCCTCCAGCACCGGCTCCACCAACGCCGAATGGAAGGCATGAGACACCCTCAACCGTGTCGCCTTACGGCCCTGCCAGCACGCCAGTTGCAGCCACTCCTCCAACGCCTCCCGCTCCCCGGACACCACCACAGCCCGCGGACCGTTCACCGCCGCCACCGACAACCGGTCCCCGAACCCGGCCAGCGATTCCACGACTTCCGCTTCGGCCGCCTGAACAGCCGCCATCGCACCACCCGCCGGCAACCCGCCCATCAACCGGCCCCGGGCAGCCACCAGCACACACGCATCAGCCAGCGACAACACCCCCGCCACATGCGCAGCCGCCACCTCACCCACCGAATGACCCACCAGGAAGTCCGCCCGCACCCCCAGCGACTCCAACAACCGGAACAACGCCACCTCAACAGCGAACAACCCGGCCTGCGTGAACTGCGTGTCATCCAGCAGCCCCGCCTCAACAGAGCCTTCCTCCGCCGCCAACACCTCACTCAACGGCCGCTCCAACAACGGATCCAGCTCCCCGCACACCTCCTCCAACACCCGCGCGAACACCGGAAACACCCGCGCCAGCCCCGCACCCATCCGCGCCCGCTGCGCCCCCTGCCCCGAAAACACAAACGCCGTCTTCCCCGACAACGCCCGACCCGCCACCGTGCCCGCACCCGGCTCACCCACAGCCAACGCCGACAACCCAGCCAGCAGACCATCCCGGTCACCAGCAGTGACAACCGCCCGATGCTCCAGATGAGCCCGCGTCATCGCCGTCGAAAACGCCGTATCCAGAACACTGGCCTCCGGCCGCGCCAGCAGATGCTCACGCAACCGACCCGCCTGCGCCCGCAACGCCAACTCATCCTTCGCCGACACCAACACCGGCACCAAAGGGAGACTCTTCTCGGGCTGCTGCTCAGACTCCTCCGCGACCGCCGGAGCCTCCTCCAGAATCACGTGCGCGTTCGTGCCGGAGACACCGAACGACGAGACGCCCGCACGGCGGACCCGCTCCCCGGCCGGCCACGGCTGAGCATCCGTCAGCAACCTGACCGCACCCGATTCCCAGTCCACGTGCGAGGACGGCGCGTCCACATGAAGGGTGGCGGGAAGCTTCTCGTGCCGCAGCGCCTGCACCATCTTGATTACCCCGGCCACACCCGCGGCCGTAGAGGAGTGACCGATGTTCGACTTGATCGAGCCCAGCCACAAGGGCTGATCGGCGTCCCGGCGCTGGCCGTAGGTCGCCAGCAGCGCCTGTGCCTCGATGGGGTCGCCGAGCCGGGTTCCCGTGCCGTGGCCCTCCACCGCGTCGACCTGGTCGGGCCGTAGACCTGCCGCGGACAGTGCCGTACGGATCACGCGCTCCTGCGACGGGCCGCTCGGCGCGGTCAATCCGTTGGACGCACCGTCCTGGTTCATCGCCGACCCGCGCAGCACCGCGAGCACCTGGTGGCCCAGGCGGCGGGCGTCCGACAGCCGTTCCAGCACGATCAGACCGAGACCGTCGGAGAAGCCGGTTCCGTCGGCGCCCTCTGCGTACGAGCGGCAGCGGCCGTCGGGCGACAGGCCGCGCTGCCGGGAGAACTCGACCAGGAGGAACGGCCCGGACAGTACGGTCACACCGCCGGCCAGTGCCAGCGAGCACTCGCCGGAGCGGAGCGACTGGGCGGCCAGGTGCATCGCCACCAGAGACGAGGAGCACGCCGTGTCCACCGACACCGCAGGACCCTCCAGGCCCAGGCTGTACGCCACCCGGCCCGAGACCACGCTCGTCGTTCCGCCGGTCATCCGGAATCCTTCGAGCTCCGGGCCGCCGCCTCCGGCTATCAGCCCCGAGCCGTAGTCCGAGGGGCCGACGCCGCAGAAAACTCCGGTGTCACTGCCGTGCAGCGAACCGGGGTCGATGCCGGCGTCTTCCAGTGCCTCCCACGCGCCCTCCAGCAGCAACCGCTGCTGCGGGTCCATCGCCAACGCCTCCCGCGGACTGATCCCGAAGAACCCCGCATCGAAATCACCCGCACCGTCCAGATAACCGCCGCCCCGCGCATACACCGTGCCGGCCTGCTCCGGATCCGGGTTGTACAGCCGCTCCAGATCCCAGCCGCGGTCACCCGGCAGCCCCGAAATCGCATCCCGACCCGAAGCCACCAACTCCCACAACTGCTCCGGCGACGACACACCACCCGGATACCGGCAACTCATGCCCACGATCGCCAACGGCTCGTCCACGTCGGCCCGCCGCCGCGCCGGAACCCGTACGACCGGCGCCTTTCCGACACCCGCACCCGCACCCGATACCTGCGACACCAAGAACCTCGCCACCGCCGTCGGCCTCGGGTGGTCGAATATCAGGGTGGCCGGCAGTTTGACTCCGGTTGCCTGGGTCAGGCGGTTGCGCAGCTCCACGGCGGACAGCGAGTCGAAGCCGAGTTCCTTGAACGCCCGCCCCGGATCCAGCGCCGACGCCGACGCATGCCCGAGTACCGCCGCCACCTGCGCGGTCA
>NZ_JBEXDX010000106.1:0-5435 GCF_040605995.1 Streptomyces sp. NPDC005492 | reverse complement strand
CCGATCAGCAGCCGGGAGAGAACATTCGCGTCCGGCGGCGGCCCCGAATAGATGAAGTACAGCGGAACTTCGACGATGAGAGCGACGGCTGCGGCGATTCCCGCACCGCCTGTAAGACGCCTGGCCGATATCTCGTTCATGGGGTCCCCCGGAATTTCCGTGTGGCGGATTCGGTACGCCTTGAATCCTGCCGCCGACGGCACACACAGTCCCTGGGCCTGAGGACCGGATCGGGGGTGGTCCTGGCAACACCCTCCGGCGCGGACCGTCGGGGGAACGAACGGGCAGTGCTCGATCCGTTCGCCCGGCGATCCCGACAGGCCCCGGGCCGATGGTGGTGAAGAGGAGGCCGAAGGCCCGGTTCGCGTCGCGATCCGGACCCGGCCGGAGGACCCCGGCACCGCCATCACCGCGCGCGTCGCCCGCCGGGCCGGGACGCCGCGCCACCGGCCCCGGCCCGGTTCTCCGTGGGCCGTCGCACCGTGCCGGTGTGTCAGCCCCGCGCGCCGGTACCGGTGCCGATGGACGCGCGCAGTTCCCGCTTGAGGATCTTGCCCGCGCCCGACATCGGGAACTGCTCCACCATCTCCAGGCTGCGCGGGCACTTGTAGCCGGCCATCTCCCGCCTGCAGAACTCCTGGAGTTCCTCCAGGGTGAGCGTGGCGTCGGGCACCAGGGTGACCACCGCGTGCACCCGCTCGCCCCATCTGTCGTCGGGCAGGCCGATCACCGCGACCTGGACGACCGCCGGATGCTTCGCGACCACGTTCTCGACCTCGGTCGAGTACACGTTCTCGCCGCCGCTGACGATCATGTCCTTGAGCCGGTCGACAACGTACACATAGCCGCGTTCGTCCATGTAGCCGACGTCACCGGTGTGCATCCAGCCGTCCCGGACCGCCTCCGCGGTCTCCGCCGGCTTCTTCCAGTACCCCAGCATCACGTGGTCACCGGCGGCGGTGATCTCACCGATCGTGCCGGGCGGCACCTCGGTGCCCTTCTCGTCCACGATCTTCACCAGGGCGTACGGGGCGGCACGGCCGACCGACCGGCGCAGCACCGGGTCGTCGTGGTCCGCGTCCAGCAGGAGGGTCGTGGACGGCGACAGTTCGGTCATGCCGTACACCTGGAGGAACCGCGCGGACCGGAAGGCCGCGCGGGCACGGGTCAGCAGGGTCTCGGAGATCGGTGACGCGCCGTAGGCCAGCAGCTCCAGGCTGCCCAGGTCGTAGGCGTCCGCGTCGGGGTGGCCGACGATCGCCTGGATCATCGCCGGCACCAGCAGGGTCTGCTTGGCGCGGTGATCCTGGATGGTGCGCAGTATCCCGACCGGGTCGAATACGGCGACCGGCGCGGTCGTCATGTCCGCCAGCATGCCGACGATCCAGAAGGCGAACCCGGCCAGGTGGAAGGCGGGCGCGGCCAGGACGGACGTGCCGCCGCGCGGGAGTTCGGTGTGCAGCAGCGTGCCCAGGGCCGTGATGTAGAGCTGGCGATGCCCCAGCATGACGCCCTTGGGCAGGCCGGTGGTGCCGCCGGTGTAGAAGATGCCGGCCATCGCGTCGCCCTGCCGGTGCGCGTCCTCGACCGGTTCGGCGGCCAGCAGTTCGGCCAGCGTCAGCAGGCCGTCTGGGGTGGGGCCGTCACCGCAGTGCACGATCGTGCGCAGGCCCGGTGTCCTGGCCCGCAGCTCCGCCACCATCGGCAGGAACGCGTCGTCGACGAACAGGACGGTGACGCCGGCGTCGTCCAGCGCGTAGGCGTGCTCCGTGACGCTCCACCGGGTGTTGAGCGGAACCACGACCGCGTCCGCCCACGCGGTGGCGAGCGCGATCTGGCAGAACCGGTCCGTGTTCAGTGACAGCAGGCCCACCCGGTCGTCCTTGCGCACGCCGAGCCCGGTCAGACCGCCCGCCAGGCGGGAGACCGCGTCGTAGGTCTCCCTGGCCGTGTGGGTGCGCCCGTCGTACACGGTGAACGGCACGTCGGGTGACTGTCGCGCGGCTCGGTGCAGCGATTGGGTGAGGTACATGGGCGGCCCTTCCTGACGTCGCTCTCGATGGCTCGCGTATTCCGATCTCCGGCCGTCGCGGGGTCGGAGATCGGAACCGCCGCGTGACCGCCGCCGGACAGCGGCGGGCACCTACCTGCGCTTACCGGAGAAGGAGAACGTCATGAACGCCGCCTTGACCTTGCCGCTCATGGTGTCGCCGTCGAAGGTCCCGGTGGTCTTGACCTTGATCTTGGCCGGGGAGGTCAGCTTGGCGGTGTAGCTGAAATCCGCGCCGTGGACCTCGCCGTCGTCGATCGGCGTGCCGTCGAAGGTTCCGGTCAGGGTCGTCCCGTCGGTGCTGAGCACCAGGTCGGCCTGCTTGTCGCCGGTAGGACCCTGATAGGTGATCGCCCACGTGCCATCGAGCGTCATGTCAATTCCTCCTGTTTTCATTACTTTCCATGACTTTCACATCGGGCCGGACTTCCCGTCCGGCCGGTCAGTCCGCGTCCGACGGCGAGTCGGCCGTCAGCCACCGCTCCGTCGCCTCCGCCGTCAGCGCGGACTCCGTCTCGATCAGGGAGAAGTGGTCGGCGGCGATCTCCACCTGGCAGTCGCAGACGTTCCACGCAGGCCAGTCGGAGACGTCGTCGCTCTCCCCCAGCGGCCTGCCCGCGCGGATCAGCAGACTCGGGGAGCCGATCCGGTCGGGGCGCCGCTCGGCGAGCAGGCGCACATAGCTGCCCATGGCCAGCCAGCCGGCGTCGTCGATCACGGTGGCTCCCTGCCCGCGGTCGAGGATCTCCGCCATCACCAAGGAGAAGACACCGAGGATCTCCTTCTCGTCCGTCGGCGTGGGGGTGTCCAGCATGACGACCCCCTCCGGGCCCGCGCCGTCGGCCTCGAAGCGGGCCGCGATCGAATGCGCCAGGACGCCGCCGATCGAGTAGCCGACCAGGACGAACGGGTCGTCGCCCACCGCACGGCGGATCGACGCGACCAGGACATCGATCGCGGCGCGCCAGGAGCCCGGCGCCTCGTCCGTGCCCCGCAGCCCCGGCAGCGAGCAGGCGTAGACGTCCCGCTTCCCTTCGAAGCTGTCGGCGAACCGCATGAACTGGTGCGGGCCTGAGCCGGGCATGAACGACGGCACGCAGACCAGCTTGGGCAGGCCGTCGCCGGAGGCGAGTTTGACGACATGCCCCCCGTCGTCGGGCAGCGCGGACGAGGTGAAGGCGGGCCGGAACCTCGATGCCTCGGTGAGCAACGGCAGCGCTTCGAGCAGCGACTGCGTCGCGTGCGCGTGGTGGATCAACGCGCTGAACGTGCCCTGGCCGGTCCCGCTCCCGGACGGGGCGCCGACCGGGTTCCCGTCCGCCGGGCGCGCTCCGCCCCGACCGGCCGGGGTCGCCGCTGCCGCCTCGCCCTCCACCGCCGTCTCCCTGAGCAGGAGCTGGGCGACGGCTGCGGGCTCCGGGTGGTCGAAGACCAGGGTCGTGGGCAGACGCAGGCCGGTGGCCTGGGTGAGCCGGTTCCGCAGTTCGACCGCGGCCAGCGAGTCGAAGCCGAGTTCCCTGAACCCGCGGTCCGGATCGACCGCCGCCGACGAGGAATGGCCGAGCACGGCAGCGACGTGGGACCGCACCAGTTCGAGGGCGACCCCCGCGCGTTCGCTCTCGGGCACGGTGGCCAGCCGCCGGGTCGGTGCCCCGCCTCCCGTCATGGTACGGCGGGCCGGGGTACCGGTCAGGCCGGTCAGCAGCGGCGCCAGCAGGCCGCCGCCGGCCTGGACGCGAAGCGCGGCCAGGTCGAACCGTGCCGGGACCACCAGGGCCCGGTCGTGCAGACGGCCCTGATCGAACAGTTCCAGCGCGAGCGGGGTGGGCATGGGCCGCACGCCCTGCCGCGCCAGCCTGGCCAGCGCCGCCTCGTCGAGACCGCCGGCCATCCCGGTCTCCTCGGCCCACAGACCCCACGCCAGCGACACCGCCGGACGACCTTCCGTCCTCCGGCGCGCCGCGAGAGCGTCCAGTACGGCGTTGGCGGCGGCGTAGTTGCCCTGGCCCGAGCTTCCGATCAGTCCGGCGGCGGAGGAGAACAGCACGAACGACCTCACATCCATGTCCGCCGTCAACTCGTCCAGCAGCAGCGCCGCGTCGACCTTGGGCCGCATCACCCGGTCCAACTGCTCACGGGTCAACGACGTCACCACACCGTCGTCCAGAACACCCGCCGCGTGCACCACACCAACCAGCGGAACATCCAACGAGCCCAGCAGAGCAGACAGTTGACCCCGGTCCGCCACATCACACGCCGCAACCCGCACCCCACAACCCGCAGCCTCCAACTCCGCGACCAGCCCACCCGCACCCGGCGCCTCCAACCCACGCCGCGACGCCAACACCAGATTCCGGGCACCGCCCGACGTGACCAAGTGCCGTGCCACCAACGCGCCCAGGCCCCCGGTCCCACCGGTGACCAGCACCGCACCGTCCGCGTCGAACGGCCCCGGAACGGTGAGCACCAGCTTGCCCGTGTTGCGGCCCTCGCGCAGGAACCGGAACGCCTCCTGCCCGTCCCGCACGTCCCAGGTCCGCACCGGCGCGTGTGACAGCACACCCCGGGCGAACAGGTCCAGCACATCGATCAGCATCTCCTGGATGTGGTCCGGTCCGGCGTCGAACGCGTCGAACGCCCGGTACCGCACCCCAGGATGGGCCTCGGCGGTGGCCTGCGGGTCGCGGACGTCGGCCTTGCCCATCTCCAGGAACCGGCCACCACGCGGCAGCAGCCCCAGCGAGGCGTCGACGAACTCACCGGCCAGCGCGTTCAGGACGACATCCACTCCCGCGCCGTCCGTGATCCGCGCGAACGTGTCCGCGAAGTCCAGGTCCCGCGAGGACGCGATCCGCTCGGCCGGCACGCCCAGCGCCTTCACGGCGTCCCACTTCGACGGACTCGCCGTCGCGTAGACCTCCGCGCCCAGCCGCGTGGCCAGTTGGACCGCGGCCATCCCGACACCGCCCGCCGCCGCGTGCACCAACACCCGCTCACCAGACACCAGCTGGCCGAGTTCCACGAGACCGTAGTACGCCGTCAGATACACCACCGGCACCGCAGCCGCCTGCTCGAACGACCACCCCTCGGGCATCCGCACAACCATCCGCCGATCGACGATCCCCGCCGTACCGAACGACTCGGGGATCAGGCCCATCACGCGGTCGCCGGGCGTCAGGTCCGTGACCGCGGAACCGGTCTCCAGGACAACACCCGCCGCCTCACTGCCCAGCGCCGCCTCCCCGGGGTAGAGGCCGAGCGTGATGAGTACGTCGCGGAAGTTCAGCCCGGCAGCTCGTACGGCGATCCGGACCTCGCCCGCCTCCAACGGACGACCGGCATCCGACGCAACCAGCGCCAGACCCTCCAACGACCCCTTCGTGAC
>NZ_JBEXDX010000105.1:0-6022 GCF_040605995.1 Streptomyces sp. NPDC005492 | reverse complement strand
ACCAGGTATTCCGCGGTCTGCGACACCAGCGCGTCCGGGTCCGGCGCGCGATAGCCCGGCCAGGCCTTGTGCAGTCGTGCGTTGCCGAAGACCTTCGGCCGGAAGAGCTGTGCGGAGAACGGCGACACGGACTCCAGTGCGTCGAGCACCGGGCCGTGCGGGAGGGTGCGGAGGCCGTTCAGCAGGTTGGCGAAGGCGGCCTCGTCGACGAGCAGCGGGCGCAGGATCTGGCGCCTGAGGAAACTGGTGTCCTGCTCGAACGCCGTGAACATCAGGTCGACGATCCGGCCGAGCCTCGGGGTCTGGTCGAGGTCGGGGCACACGTGGTAGATGCCGGGTTCGGCGGCGAGCAGTGCCATGGTCGCGTTGACGGTGAAGTCCCCGGTGCCCAGGGAGACCGGGACGTCGGCGAGGCCGGGCATCAGCGACAGCAGGCCGTAGTAGAGCAGTTTGAGCGTGTTGTGCACCGCGTTGTACTGGCTGACGTGCCCGCTGTCGTCGTCGGCGATGATCGTGGGCACCCGTGCGATGGTGGCGGGCAGCCCGCTGTCGAGGACCATGCGCTCGGCCGCGTGCTTGGACCACTCGTAGTAGTTGGCGAAGCGGACGACGCCCGGCGGGTCGTCGGCGTCGGTGCGGGGTTCCTCGACGGCGCCGGCGGGTTCCTCGGCGATGTCGCCGGTCGCGAGCCCCGCGGTGTACAGGGTCGAGAGCAGGACGACGCGCTCCAGGTCCGGGCAGCGCTTGGCCAGTTCTACGACCTGTTCGGTGCCGCCGATGTTGACCGCCTGCGCGGTGGCCCGGTCGACGGCGAACTTGGTCACGGCGGCGGCGTGCACGATGTGGGTGATGCCGGCGGTCGGGACCGTGTCCAGGGCACCGGGGACGGTGAGGTCCGCCTCGGCGCGGCCCAAGGCGAGCACGTCGCCGTAGCCACCGTGCTCACGCAGTGCTTTGACGGTCAGGCCGCCCACGTAGCCCGCGGCTCCTGTCACGAGAACGGTCATGAGTGGCTCACACCGCCTCCAGGATGGTGGCCTGCCAGTTGAGGCCGAAGCCGGCCATCGTCAGCAGGAGCTTGTCGCCGGACTTGACGCGCCCGGACTCGACGAGCGCCGCGAGGTTCAGCACGTTGTCGGCGGAGATCACGTGCCCGGCGTCGGGCAGCGTGACACTGACCACCTTCTCGGTGTCGATCTTGAAGAGGTGGGCGAGGACCGTCCAGGCCACGTCGTTGGTGTTCTGGGTGACCACCCAGTCCAGGTCGGCGGCTTTCAGCTGAGCCCGTTCGAGGGTCTGGGCGATCAGCCGGTGCATGTAGCTGAAGTAGCTGCCCACGGTCTCGTCGTCGCTCGCCATGCCCAGGCCGCCGTTGGTGATCTGGTGACTGGCCACGAGCCGGAACGATCCCTCGCTCGGTTCCCTGGTGACGACGCAGGCGGCGGCCCCGTCGGAGATCACGTTGTACGCCTGCTCGTAGACCGCGTTCTCGGGGAACCGGTCGGCGCTCACGCACAGCACGCGCTGCCACGAAGGCTCGCTGCCGAGCAGGGCGCCCGCGATCCGCAACGAGCCGAGCATCGAGGTGCAGGCCTGCTGGTTGAGGCCGATGGCGATCGCGCCGTCCAGCTTGAAGTCGGCCTGGAGCCTGCTCACCGGGAAGTCCATCAGATGCTTGACGTCCCGGGTGGTGCGCCATTCCTCGTCGCTGCCCAGGTTGCCGTTGAGCGGCAGACAGGTGGCATACACGATGGCGTCGGCGCCGGCCGCCCTGTCCGCCATGGGGCGGACGGCGGCGCATGCCAGGTCGTAGGCCGAGGTTCCGGGCTCACACATGTAGTGCCAGCGGAATCCGGCCGCTTTCATGTCCTCGGCGGAGGAGAAAAGCCTGCCCGCCGCCGCGGAATCGTTGACGTGGCTTTTACGTTCACCTAGCGCGTACTTGAACGAATCGATGTAGAGGGATTCCAACACCGAGCTCCCGTCTTCGCGCCGGGCCGTTGTCTGGCTCCGCGAATTGTGTGGTCGGAATCATCGATGGAATGAGCATAGGTCCGGCGGTTCAGGCAAATCCCTAGTCACTTTCGGGACTGTGTCACGCCGAAAGACGCATTCCGTTTTTCCCGCCGGGCCGACCGCCGTGCGCCGGTACCCGGTGGTGTCAAATGAGCCGGGTGCCGGGGAGCTTCCCGGCCGACCACAGCTGCCACATCGCGCGCCGCTGGGGCTTGCCGCTGGACGTGCGGCGGATCAGGCCGCGCTCGCCGGCGATGACGGCGATCTCGGGGTCGGGGCCGAGTTCGGTACGCAGGGCCTGGGTGACCTTGTCGGCCCAGGGGCCCGGCTCCGACTCGGCGAAGACTGCGATGCCGGGTCGGCCGCCGTCGCTCATGCTGACCACGGCCAGCCGGTTGAGTCCGGCGGCTTCGCGGGCCTTCAGCTCCAGGTCCTCCACGTACACGGTGCGGGCCCGGACCTTCAGGCTGTCGCCCATCCGGCCCAGGACGTACAGGTCGCCGTCGTGCACGAAGCCGGCGTCGCCGGTGCGCAGCAGCCCGCCGAAGGGCTCGTCGCCGACATAGCCGTCGGCGACCGACCGGCCGGTGATCACGATCTCGCCGAGCGAGCCCTCGGGCAGCGGTGCCCCTTCGGCGTCGGCGATCTCGACCTCGACCTCGTCGACGGGCAGCGGCCGGCCCTGTCCGGCCAGCCATCCGGCGCCGTCGGCGGCGTCGGGGGCCAAGTCGCCGGGCGGCGGCAGCAGACGGCCGGTCTCCAGGATCCGGACCGGCTCGCCGAACTGCATCTTGTCCCAGTCCGGCCGCACCACCCGCCCGGGGCGGCCCACCGCCCCGGCGGTGACCGCGGAGGTGTTCTCCGCCAGCCCGTACGCGGGGTGGATCACAGCGGGGTCGAACCCGGACGGGGCCGCCGCCGCCGCGAAGGCGCGCAGCGCGCCGGGGTCGGGCACCTCCCCGCCGACGATCGCCGTCCGCCACCCGGAGAGGTCGAGTTCCGCCCACTGCTCGGGCCGGACCCGGCGTGCGACGTAGCCGAAGCCGAACGACGGCGCCCCGGCGTGGGCGGCCTTGCCGGGGCCCAGGGACGACAGCCAGCGCTCGGGCCCGCGGATGAACTGGTCGGGCCGCATGAGCCACAGGTCGCCCTGCCGCGCGGCCGTCATCACGCAGGCCAGCAGGCCCATGTCGTGGTTGAACGGCAGCCAGGAAGCCATCCCGTCGCCGTCCTTCCACTCCATCCAGCGGTAGAGGACGGCGAAGTTCGCGACCATGTTGTCCCAGGTGACCTGGATGGCCCGCGGGCTGCGGGTGGTGCCCGAGGTGAACTGCAGCACCGCGATCCGGCCCGGTTCCCGCACGGTTCCCGTGCCGCCCCCGTCGCGCCGTACCTCGCTGACCTCCGTCACGCCCTCCAGCAGTGGGGCCGACTCGGCGTCGGCGAACGTCACGGCCGGGCGTGCCTGTTCGAGGATCGCGGCGGTGTGCGCGGTGTACTCCGCGCCCGCCCCGTACCCCGGGACCGGGAGCATCGTCGTGCAGCAGCCCGCCGCCCAGGCTCCGAACAGCGCGGCCAGTCCGTCGCGACTGCCCGGCAGGGCTATCGCCACGACATCCCCGCGGCCCACGCCCCGAGCGGCCAGGTCGGCCGCGACCGCGCGGGCGTCCTCGGCAAGCTCCGCGTACTCCACCCGCTCCCAGCCGTCCCGCTCCCCGGCGAACCACACGCCGCGGCCGGGAGACGGCTCGCTCAGCCACCCAAGTATCGACATGCGCCCCATCCTGCACGACACGGTCGCGATAGTGACTAGGGATTTGCCTGAGTCCCCCGGCCTACGATCGCCCCTGTCGATGATTCCGGCCCGACAATTCGCGGATCCAGGCGGCAGACCTGGAATGAAGACGGGAGCTCGATGTTGGAACCCCTCGATATCGATTCGTTCAGGTCGCACCTGACGTTTAACCGGAAACAAATCCGCGACGCTGCTGCTATTTCCGTCTCTGGAGGCGACATGAGTGATTGGCTGCATGGGCGCGCGGGAGTCGGGACATGAGCCTCGCGGATTCTGTGGCGGCGGTCGCCCGGCGGCTCAGCGAGGTGTCCCAGCACTCGTACCAGAACCCCTACACCGCCCTGGACTGGCCGGAGACCGTCGACCCCGACGTCGACTGGTTCTCCTCCCCCGAACTCCTCAGCCTGGTCGGCACCCGGGAGTGGGACGCGATGCCCGAGGCGGGCCGCAAGCGGCTCGCGTTCTACGAGGCGGTGAACTTCTACAGCCTCAACATCCACGGCGAGAAGGGCCTGATGGCCGGCCTCGCCGAGCGGCTGTACCGCAAGGAAATGATCCAGGTGGCGGACTACCTGCACCACTTCCTCGACGAGGAGAACAAGCACAGCATCTTCTTCGGCGGGTTCTGCACCAGGTACGCCCGCGTGTACCGCAGCCGCCAGTTCTCCGTGAACGAGGAGGAGGTGCCGCGGGACGTCGGCGACTTCCTCTTCTTCGCCAAGACCATGATCTTCGAGGAGATCGTGGACCACTACAACTGGCTCCAGGCCCGCGACGAGCGGCTGCACCCGGTGGCCAGGTACATCAACCGCAACCACCACGTGGAGGAGGCCAGGCACCTGGTCTTCGGGCGGCAGCTGGTCACCGAGCTGTGGCGGACGCAGGAGTGGGACGCGCAGACGGTCGAGGACGTGCGCGGGTACCTCGCGGCGTTCATCACCAGCAGCTGGCGGGAGTACTACAACCCCGACGTCTACGCGGACGCCGGCCTGGCCGAGCCCTGGGAAGCAGCCGAGACCGCCTGGCAGTCGCCGACGCAGCGGGAACACCGCCGCACGGTCACCGCCAAGTGCCTGGGCTTCCTCGCCAGCGAGAAGATCCTTCCCGAGGAGCCCGTCGATGCTTTCTGAGCCGGATTTCCGCGCCGAACTGCGCGCGTGGGTCAACGAGAAGTCAGGTGTCCAGGTCACCGACCACAGCCCGATCTTCGCCGACCGTACCCTGCGGTCCGTGCACATCCCGGAGCTCCTGCTGCTGATGGAGCGCCTTCGGGGTACGCCCATCGACGTCGAGGACCTGCGGCCGACGGACTTCCGCGACATCGACACCCTCGCCACCCGCTTCGGGACGCGGTCGTGATGCGCTGGCACGACTCCGGACAGGCGTCGCTCTCCGGCGACCTGCTGCGGCTGGTCCAGGACGCGGACGCGGCGTTCGTCCAGCTGGCGGGCGTCTGGGGGGCCGGGGCCGAGCGTCATCCGTCCACGCTTCCGGCCGATGTGCTGCGCAGGACCGGTTATCTGCGGTCGTTCCCGCACCAGGCCACCTTCGCGGTCGGGTTCGACCCCGCGGCCATCGGTGAGTTCGCCAAGGACCCGGACCAGGACCCCGGCCCCTTCCTCGGACCGGCCACCGAGATCCTCACCCCGGCCGCGTGCTACCACCTCTATCCGGCGCACGAGGGCGAGGCCCTCACCGAGCCGCTGTATCTGACCACGGTGAACACCTGCTACCGGCGTGAGAAGGCCTATGTGCCGCTACGCCGCCAGTGGTCGTTCACCATGCGGGAGATCGTCTGCCTGGGTAACGCCGAGGAGACGGCGCAGTTCGCGCGGCGGACCACCGACGGGGTGACGCGGCTGTTCGAACTGGCCGGCCTGGACGTCGAGTGGGAGCACGCGACCGACCCGTTCTTCGAACCGGAGCAGAACCCGGCCTTCCTGCTGCAGAAGCTGAGCCCCGTCAAGCGCGAGGCGACGTACGGGGACCTGGCCATCGCGTCGGTGAACCTGCATCACGAGCACTTCGGCGAGGCGTTCGGCATCACCAGGGCGGGGCAGGACGCGCATTCGGCGTGCGTCGCCTTCGGGCTGGAACGCTGGCTGTCCGCGATCCTGGGCACGCACGGCGAGGACCCCCGGTCCTGGCCTGATCTGCCCGCGCTCGCCGCGGAGGTGATCGCCAAATGGCCCCTGTCATAGCGGAACGTGC
>NZ_JBEXDX010000104.1:0-6536 GCF_040605995.1 Streptomyces sp. NPDC005492 | reverse complement strand
CCCCGACACCGACCGACCCGCCACCGTGCCCCGACCCGACTCACCCACCGCCAACCCCGACAACCCCGCCAACAAACCCTCACGATCAGAAGCGGAAATCGCGGCTCGGTAATCCAGATGCGCTCGTGTGTTCGCCGTCGAATACGCCACATCCGGCAGAGCGAGTTCCGGGCGCGCGAGCAGGTGTTCGCGCAGTCGGCCCGCCTGGGCCCGCAGCGCCACCTCGTCCTTCGCCGACACCAACACCGGCGCGGCGGGAAGGTTCTGGGCGGGGTGTTGTTCCGGGTCCTGGGCGACCGCCGGAGCCTCCTCCAGGATCACGTGCGCGTTGGTGCCGGAGATCCCGAAGGACGAGACGCCCGCACGGCGGACCCGCTCCCCGGCCGGCCACGGCCGGGCGTCGGTGAGCAGCTTGACCGCGCCCGACTTCCAGTTGACGTGTGTGGACGGGGAGTCCACGTGCAAGGTCGGCGGCAGCACCTCGTGGCGCAGCGCCTGCACCATCTTGATGACCCCGGCCACGCCGGCGGCGGCCTGGGTGTGGCCGATGTTCGACTTCATCGAGCCCAGCCACAACGGCCGCTCGGCATCACGCTCCTGACCGTAGGTCGCCAGCAGCGCCTCGGCCTCGATCGGGTCGCCGAGCCGGGTTCCCGTGCCGTGGGCCTCGACTGCGTCGACCTCGTCGGGGCGCAGGCCGGCCGCGGCCAGCGCCTGGCCGATCACCCGCTGCTGGGCTGAACCGTTCGGTGCGGTCAGGCCGTTGGAGGCACCGTCCTGGTTGATCGCCGATCCGCGCAGCACCGCCAGGACGCGGTGGCCGTGCCGCTGGGCGTCGCTCAGCCGCTCGATCGCGACGACACCGGCGCCTTCGGCCCATCCGGTCCCGTCGGCCGCCGCCGCGAAGGCCTTGCAGCGGCCGTCGGGCGCGAGACCGCTCTGCCGGCTGAACTCGGCGAACATCCCCGGGCTGGCCATGACGGTGGCCCCGCCGGCCAGGGCCAGCGAGCACTCACCTGCCCGCAGCGCCTGCGCGGCCAGATGGATCGCCACCAGGGACGAAGAGCACGCGGTGTCGACCGTGACGGCGGGACCCTGGAGGCCGAGGGTGTAGGCGACGCGTCCGGAGGCGACGCTCGGGCTGTTGCCGGTCAGAAGGTAGCCGTCGTATCCGTCGGCCTGTTCGTGCAGCCTCGGTCCGTAGTCCTGGGACATCGCGCCGGTGAACACGCCGACTTGGCCGCCGCGCAGCGTCGTGGGGTCGATCCCGGCGTCCTCCAGCGCCTGCCAGGACGTTTCGAGGAGGAGTCGTTGCTGGGGGTCCATGGCTGTGGCTTCGCGGGGGCTGATGCCGAAGAAGCCGGGGTCGAACTCGTCCGCGTCGTACAGGAAGCCGCCGTTCCTGGTGTATGACGTGCCGGACCTGCCGCGGGCCGGGTCGTAGAGGGCCGCTAGGTCCCAGCCTCGGTTGACGGGGAACTCCCCGATCGCGTCACGGCCGCCTGCGACGAGTTCCCAGAGCGAGTCGGGTGAGTTCGCGTCGCCGGGGTAGTGGCAGGCCATGCCGACGATCGCGAGGGGTTCGGTGCTCGCCGACAGTTCGCCGGCCGTCTTGTCGGCGGCCGTGTCTCCGGCCAGTTCGGCGCGGAGGTGGCGGGCGAGCGCGTCCGGCGTCGGGTGCGCGAAGACGAGCGTGTCGGGGAGTTCGAGGCCGGTGGCGGCGGCGAGCCTGCCGCGCAGTTCGAGGGCGGCTCCCGAGTCGAGCCCGAGGTCCTTGAAGGTGCGGGAGACGTCGACGGCGTCGGGTGTCGCGTGTCCGAGGGTGATGGCGGTCGCCTTCTGGACGAGGCTCACCAGGTCCTCGGCGCGGCCCGTGGGGTCGGCGGCGGGTTGCCGGGCGGGCCGGTCCGGTGCGGTCGGCGGCGGAAGGACCGTTCCTGCCGGGGTGGGCCGGTCGTCGGGGGTGTCCGGGGCGCCGAACCAGTAGCGCTCGCGCTGGAAGGCGTAGGTCGGCAGGTCGGTTCGGTGTCCGGTGCCCGGGGCCGGTTGCCGGTGGAGCGTGCCGCCCTGCACGTGGTACTGGCCGACCGAGGTGAGGAACTGCCGGAGGCTGCCGTGGCCCCTGCGCAGTGTCCCGGTCACGAGTGAGTCGGTGACGTCCGCGGCGCGCAGTGTCTCCCCAATGCTGCCGACGAGTCCCGGGTGCGGACTGGTCTCGACGAAGGCACGGTGGCCGTCGGCCAGGGCGGCCCGGACGGCCGACTCGAACTGGACGGTCTGGCGGAGGTTGCGGAACCAGTAGGCGCCGGTCAGCTCGCCGGTGTCCAGCAGGCCGCCGGTGACGGTCGAGTAGAAGGCCAGGTCGGATCGGCGGGGCCGGATCGAGCCGAGGAGCCGTAGCAGGTCGTCCTCGATGACATCGACCTGCGGGGAGTGCGAGGCGTAGTCGATGGGGACCTCGCGGACGCGGACGCCGTCGGCCCGGCAGGCGGCGAGCAGTTCCGCGAGCGCGGCGGGGTCTCCGGAAACCACTGTGCTGAGGGGGCCGTTCACGGCGCCCACCCCGAGGAGGCCGGTGTAGGCGGTGAGCCGGCGGCGGACCACGTCGACCGGTTCGGCGACCGACACCATCCCGCCGAGGCCGGCGACCGCCTTGAGTGCCTGGCCGCGCAGCGCTACGACGGCTGCGGCGTCGGACAGGGAAAGCGCGCCGGCGACGTGCGCGGCGGTGATCTCGCCCTGGGAGTGCCCGATGACGGCGGCCGGGGTGACGCCCTGCGCCTGCCAGAGGCGGGCCAGGGAGACCATCACGGCGAACAGGGCCGGCTGCACGACATGGCCCTGGTCCAGTGACGGGGCTCCGGGCAGTCCGCGGACCACGTCGATCACGGACCAGTCCTGGTACTCGGCCAGTGCCTGCGCGCAGTCGGTGAGGTGCTCGGCGAAGACGGGCGAGGTGTCCAGTAGTTCCCGGGCCATGTCCGGCCACTGCGATCCCTGTCCGGGGAAGACGAAGACCGTGCCGCCGACGGCCCGCGCGGTGCCTTCCACCACGTTCGCCGCGGGGTCGCCGGCTTCCAGGGCCTTGAGCCCGGAGCGGAACTCGGCGTGGCCGTCGCCGAGGACGACGGCGCGCTGCTCGAAGGTCTGGCGCGTGGTGGCGAGGGACAGGCCTGTTTCGGCGGTGGGGACGCCGGGCCGCGACTCGACGTGCGCGCGCAGCCGGCCCGCCTGGGCCCGCAGTGCCGGGGCGGTGCGGGCGGACAGCGGCCAGCCGTGCGCGGCGATGTGGTCGGTGGGGACGGCGGCCGGGGGCGGGGTGCCCGGTTCGGCCGCGGGCGGCTCGGCCACGATGAGGTGGCAGTTGGTACCGCCCATGCCGAACGAGCTGACCCCCGCGACCAGTCGGTGCCGCTCGTCGGGCCAGGGCCCCTGCTCGGTCCGTACGCTCAGGCCCAGTTCGGCGAGCGGAATGGCGGGGTGGGGGCTCTGGAAGTTGAGGCTGGCCGGGACGTGGCGGCGTTCGATGCTGAGGAGCACCTTCAGCAGTCCGGCGATGCCGGACGCGCCTTCCAGGTGGCCGATGTTGGTCTTCAGGGAGCCGACGTGCAGCGGCTTGGACGCCGGTCGGCCCGCGCCGAGCGCGGCGCCCAGTGCCGCCGCCTCGATGGGGTCGCCGACCTTGGTGCCCGTGCCGTGCAGTTCGACGTACTGGATGTCGTCGGGACGGACCCCGGCCGCCTGGACGGCCAGTCGTACGACGTCGCGCTGCGCCTGCTCGCTGGGCACCGTGAGGCCGTCGGTGAGGCCGTCGTTGTTGACGGCGCTGCCCAGGACGAGGCCGTATATCCGGTCGCCGTCGGCCCGGGCCCGGTCCGCTGTCTTGAGTACGACGACGGCGCCGCCCTCGCCCCGGACGAATCCGTTGGCGCGGGCGTCGAAGGTGTAGCAACGCCCGTCGGGCGACAGCGCGTTGAACTGCTCCGTCATGGCGGTACTGCCCGGGTCCAGCATGAGGTTGACCCCGCCCGCCAGGGCCAGGTCGGTCTCGCCGCGGCGGATGCTCTCCGCGGCCAGGTGGACCGATACGAGCGAGGAGGACTGCGCGCAGTCCACGGTCAGGCTCGGTCCCCGCAGGCCCAGGGTGTAGGAGACCCGGTTGGCGATGATGCCGCGGTTCAGGCCGGTCAGCGTGTAACGGGAGATGTCGCCCCGGCTGCGGGCCATCAGCGTGGCGTAGTCGCTGGCGATGCTGGCGGCGAAGACGCCCGCGCGGCTGCCGGAGAGGTCGGCGGGAACGATCCCCGCGTCTTCCAGTGCCTCCCAGCACAGCTCCAGCATGATGCGCTGCTGTGGGTCCATCGCCGCCGCTTCGTTCGGTGAGACTCCGAAGAACGCGGCGTCGAACTCGTCGATGTCGTCGATGAATCCGCCCGGCCAGTCGGCCCCGTCCGGACCCGATGTCCGGTTCCTGTCGGATGCCTTCTCGATGGCGTGACGGCCGTCGAGGAGGAGTTCCCAGAGTTCCTCCGGTGTCGAGGCTCCCGGTAGCCGGCAGGAGATGCCGACGATGGCGATATCCGGTCCGCTGCCGGTGGGGGATTCAGTCATCACTATCTCCACAGAGGTCCGACGAGGCCATGTCTGACAAAGGGCGCCGTCCCGCCCGGAGGGCGGGGGGCCTGCGGTTGTCCGGTGTGTGCGATCGCACGGCGGAGGGTGGGCCCCCGGGGCGAGGCTCTGCGGGAGTGCGTGCCGGACGCCGTGGGACGGGCGGGACGTGTCGGACACGGCGCGGTGCCGGGACGGGAGCCGGGAACGGTTCCGGTGTGCGGTCGGCCGGCCCGCTCGGTGGGCCGGCCGCCGCGTGCGGCTCGCTGGGCACGGCGCCCGAAGGGGCCGGGCGCTGCCGCCTCGAAGGTCAGTTGAGGGTCACGGGCAGGTTCTCGTAGCCGCGGATCGTCAGGCGGTCGCGGCGGGTCGGCTCGCCGGCCGGCGCGATGTCGGGGAAGCGTTCGAGCAGTTCGGTGAACGCCACGACGCCCTCAAGGCGGGCGAGCGGCGCGCCGAGGCAGTGGTGGATGCCCGCGCCCATCGACACCGGCTGGATGGCGGTGCGCGTCGGGTCGAAGCGGTCGGGGTCGGTGTACCGCTTGGGGTCGCGGTTGCCGGCGCCCAGCGCGAGGAGTGCCCATTCGCCCATCGGGATCCGGGTGCCGGCGATCTCCGCGTCCTCGCGTGCGACGCGGGCGATGAGCTGGACGGGCGAGTCGAAGCGCAGGACCTCCTCGACGAAGTTGTCCGCCGCGATCTCCTTGGCGTGCAGCGCGGCGGCGACGTCCGGGTGCTGGAACAGGAGGTTGAGCCCGTTGCCGAAGATGTGTGTCGTCGTCTCGATCCCGGCGGCCAGCACCACACCGAGGTTGCAGACGAGTTCCTCCGCGGTCAGCGGCGCGTTCTCCTGGTCGGTGATCTGCACGACGGCGCTCACCAGGTCGTCGCCGGGATCGCTCCGGCGCTTGGCGACCAGCGCCTGGAAGTACTTCTCGAACTCCGCGTAGGCCGTGTCGGCGATAGCGGTGTCCTCCTCGGTCGGTGTCACCTCGAACACCAGGGTCCAGTCGTTGGCCAGTTGCTTGAACCGCGGCCAGTCCTCCTTGGGCATGCCGAAGAGTTCGCCGACCACGCCGACGGACAGGTTGAAGGCGAAGCGGTCCATGAAGTCGACGGAGGAGCCGTCCGAGGTCGCGTCGGCCATCTCGTCGAGCAGGTCCCTGGCGATCTTCCTGATCATGGGTTCGAGCGCGGCGACCCGGCGGGCGCTGAACGCCCGGGCCATCACGTCCCGCATCCGGGTGTGGTCGGGCGGGTTGGTGTCCAGGATGCTATTGGTCAGGGCGACCACCGAGGGGTGCAGTTTCCACTCGGCGGCGGTGAACAGCCGGTTGTACCGGTCGTCCCAGGGGCCGAACTCGCCGGCGCGGAGCGTCTGGTTGATCGCGTCGTACCCGGGCACCATCCACAGCTGGTCGCCGAGCGGGGCGACGGAACCCAGCTCGTGCGCGGCGGCGTAGTGGGGATAGGGGTTGTCGCGGCCCTCAGGGGTGAGCAGCTCCCCCAGAATCTCGTTTGCATCCATGCGATGACTCCTCAAGTTGCCTGATTCACGGTGACGGTGGGGCCGCGGGCGGTGGTAGGACGGATCGCCGGAGCGGGCCGGGCGAGCCGGCCTCGGACCTCGGTCACTGGGCGGCGAAGCGTTCTTGGAATTCGGCCATGACCTTGCCGTAGATCTCGATGTCGGCGGCGGTGTAGCGGGCGAGGGTGTCCTCGATCTCCTGGGCGCCGTAGCGCTCCTCCATCGCCTGCAGGGCATCGCGGACGTAGCGCACGTGCCACCGCTCGTCCAGCATGATCTTCTCGATGGTGGCCCGTACCGGTGCGGGCACGTTCTCCTGGCGCAGGTGCTGGTTGTAGTGGCCGATCGTGCGTTTCTCGAAGACCAGCGTGATCGCCATGACCTCCATCAGGCTGGC
>NZ_JBEXDX010000103.1:0-6919 GCF_040605995.1 Streptomyces sp. NPDC005492 | reverse complement strand
GGAGTACGGCTACTCCTGCATGGGCTACGAGATCCCGGCCGGCATCGGTGTCCAGCAGGCCGCCCCCGACACCCCGGTGTGGTCGCTGGTCGGCGACGGCACCTACCTGATGATGCCGACCGAGATCGTCACCGCGGTCCAGGAGGGCCTGCCGGTCAATCTGGTCCTGATCCAGAACCACGGCTACGCCTCCATCGGCGGCCTCTCCGAGTCGGTCGGCGGCGAGCGCTTCGGCACCGCCTACCGCTACCGGGCCGCCGACGGCACCTTCTCCGGCGCCCCGCTCCCGGTCGACCTCGCCGCCAACGCGGCCAGCCTCGGCATGGACGTCCTGCGCGCCAAGACCGTCCGCGAACTGCGCGAGGCCCTGGCGACGGCCCGCGCCTCCGACCGGCCGACCTGCGTCTACGTCGAGACGGACACCGCCACCCCGACCGCTCCCCCGGCCGAGGCCTGGTGGGACGTACCGGTCGCCGAGACCGCCTCGCGCGAGTCCGCCGTACAGGCCCGCGAGGAGTACGACCGCCAGGTCGTCGACCGCCGCCGCCACCTCTGAACTCCCCACCCCCGAAAGGCACTCGCACCATGAAGACGATCACCCACTGGATCGACGGCAAGCCCGTCGAGAGCACCTCGGGCCGCTTCGGCCCCGTGTACAACCCGGCGACCGGCGCTCAGGAGAAGCAGGTCGGCTTCGCGACCGTCGACGAGGTGGACGCCGCCGTCGCCTCCGCGAAGGCCGCCTTCGAGAGCTGGGGCGCCTCCTCGCTCGCCAAGCGCACCGCGATCCTGTTCAAGTACCGCGAGCTGCTGGACGCGCACCGCGACGAGATCGCGGAGCTGATCACCGCCGAGCACGGCAAGGTGCACTCGGACGCGCTCGGCGAGGTCGCGCGCGGCATGGAGATCGTCGAACTGGCCTGCGGGATCAGCGTGCAGCTCAAGGGCGAGCTGTCCACGCAGGTCTCGACCCGGGTGGACGTCGCCTCGATCCGCCAGCCGCTCGGTGTCGTCGCGGGCATCACGCCGTTCAACTTCCCGGCCATGGTGCCGATGTGGATGTTCCCCCTCGCCATCGCGACCGGCAACACCTTCGTCCTCAAGCCCTCCGAGAAGGACCCCTCCGCCTCCTACCGGCTGGCCGAACTCGCCTTCGAGGCGGGTCTCCCCCAGGGCGTGCTGAACGTCGTCCAGGGCGACAAGGTGGCCGTCGACCGCATCCTGGAGCACCCGGACATCGAGGCCGTCTCCTTCGTCGGCTCCACGCCGATCGCCAAGTACATCCAGCTCAAGGCGGTCGAGCACGGCAAGCGCGTGCAGGCCCTCGGCGGCGCCAAGAACCACATGCTCGTGCTGCCGGACGCGGACCTGGACTTCGCGGCCGACCAGGCGATCAACGCGGCCTACGGCTCGGCCGGCGAGCGCTGCATGGCCGTGTCGGTCGTGGTCGCGGTCGGTGACACCGGCGACGAGCTGGTCACCAAGATCTCCGAGCGCGCCGGCAAGCTGCGCATCGGTCCGGGCAACGACCCGGCGAGCGAGATGGGCCCGCTCATCACCCGCGAGCACCGCGACAAGGTGGCGTCCTACGTCGCCTCGGCCGCCGCGCAGGGGGCCGAGGTCGTCGTCGACGGCACCGGCTTCTCGGTAGAGGGCCACGAGGACGGCTTCTTCCTCGGCGTATCGCTCCTGGACAAGGTGCCGCTGACGGCGGACGCGTACAAGGACGAGATCTTCGGCCCGGTGCTGGTCGTCGTCCGCGCGGAGTCCTACGACGAGGCCATCACGCTGATCAACAGCTCCCGTTGGGGCAACGGCACCGCGATCTTCACCCGGGACGGCGGCGCGGCCCGCCGCTTCCAGATGGAGGTCAAGGCGGGCATGGTCGGCGTGAACGTGCCGATCCCGGTGCCCGTCGGCTACCACTCCTTCGGCGGCTGGAAGGACTCCCTCTTCGGGGACCTCCACATCTACGGCAACGACGGCGTCGCCTTCTACACCCAGGGCAAGGTGATCACCACCCGCTGGCCCGACCCTGCCGACGGCGGGATCAACCTCGGGTTCCCCAGCAACTCCTGACACACCGTCATCGCCCGAACCCGATAGGAGGTGCCCCGTGGCCGGAAGCGTCTCCGCGCTCGGCGCCCTGCAGTTCGCCCTGGACCGCAACAGTCCGGTGCCGCTGTACTACCAGCTCGCGCAGCAGTTGGAGGGGGCGATCGAGCACGGGACCCTCGCTCCGGGCAACCTCCTGGGCAACGAGATCGACCTCTCCGTACGCCTCGGCCTGTCCCGCCCCACCGTCCGCCAGGCCATCCAATCCCTTGTCGACAAGGGGCTGTTGGTCCGGCGGCGGGGGGTCGGCACGCAGGTCGTGCACAGCCAGGTCAAGAGACCGCTGGAACTCAGCAGCCTCTACGACGACCTGGAGTCGGCCGGACAGGGGCCGACCACGCGGGTGGTGCGCAACGAGGTCGTGCCCGCGCCCGCGGATGTCGCGGCCGCCCTCGGTGTCCCGGAGGGCAGCGAGGTCACGCTCCTGGAACGGCTGCGCTGCACGCACGGCCAGCCGGTGGCGTTCCTCTGCAACCACCTCCCGGCGAACCTGCTCCAACTCGACACCGTCCAACTGGAGTCGACGGGCCTGTACCGGATGCTGCGCACCGCCGGCATCACCCTGCACAGCGCCCGCCAGACGATAGGGGCCCGCTCGGCCACCCCCGAGGAGGCCACCCGCCTCGACGAGAAGGAGGGGGCGGCCCTGCTCACCATGCAGCGCACGGCGTACGACGACACGGGACGGGCGGTCGAGTACGGCTCGCACATGTACCGGGCCTCGCGCTACGCGTTCGACTTCCAGTTGCTGGTCAGGGCCTGAGCGGGCTCCTCACCCGGCCGAGTCCAGCCGTTCCCGCTGCTCGACCGTCAGTTCCAGGTCGACGGCCGCCAGGTTCTCCTCCAACTGGGCCACGGACGACGCCCCCGCGAGCGGGACGATCGGCAGCGGGCCGCCCAACTGCCAGGCCAGCACGACCTGGTTGACGCTCGCGCCGGTCTCCTTCGCGACCTCGCGCAGAGCGGCGAGCCGGGGCGGGGTGCCCGGGTGGTCGTACTCGGCGCCGAGGGGCTTGTCGTCGCGTACGTAGGCGCCGGCCAGCAGGGGTGAGTAGGCGACCAGGGTCAGGTCCGGTTCGGCGCGCAGATAGCCGAGCAGGTCCGGGGTGGCCGCGCCGAGGCTGCCGTCGGGGAACAGCTCGTGCGGCAGGTCCGTGCGGGGGCGCAGATAGCTGTGCTGGTACTGGAGGACCTCGTAGCCCGGCAGACCGGCCGCGGCGGCGAGGGCGCGGGCCCGTTCCACCCGCCATGCGGCGTGGTTGCTGACGCCGAGGAGACCGACCGTGCCCTCGGCGACCAACTCGGCGAACCCCTCGACGGTTTCCCGGAGTTGGACCGTGTGGTCCTCGATGTGCGCGTAGAGCAGGTCGAGTTTGGCCACGCCGAGGCGTTCGCGGCTGCGTTCGGCCGACTCACGGATGACCTTCGCGGACAGGCCCTCCGGGTTGTCGAGGTAGCTGGTGCCGGGTGCCAGGGGGCGGGCGCCGAGCTTGGTCGCGATCACGATCTCGTCGCCTATACCGCGGCTGCGCCGCCATCGCCCGAGCAGTTCCTCGCTCTGGCCGCCCTGGCCGCCGTCGTGCCAGAAGGCGTAGTTGTCGGACGTGTCGATGAAGTTCCCGCCGGCCTCGACATAGCGGTCGAGTACGGCGAAGGAGGTCGCCTCGTCGGTGCGGGAGCCGAACAGCATCGCGCCCAGCGCGAGCACGCTCACCTCGCGGCGGTGGGCCGGATCGGTGCCGATGGTGCGGTACTTCATGATGATCCCTCCCGTTCGCACCCGGTTCTCCGGGCACGAACGGGAGTCTTGCGTTTGGAGCGCACTTCAAGTCAAGGCCCCGGCAAGTACGGGCCCCGGGCGGCTACTTGGCGAACGGGCCGTCCAGCGCCGCCCATTGCAGCAGCATGATCGTCTTGGCATCGGCGATCTCCCCGGTCCGGATCATCTCCAGGGCTCTGCGGAAGGGCAGTTCGAGGATCTCGATGTCCTCGCCCTCCTCCTGGAGACCCCCGCCTTCGTGGGTGCGGGTCGAGGGGCCGTAGGCGGCGGCGTAGAAGCCGATGCGCTCGGTGACCGAGCCGGGGCTCATATAGACGTCGAAGACATGCTCCACCGCGCCCACGGTGTGCCCGGTCTCCTCCACCACCTCACGCCGTACGGCCTCCTCCGGGTGCTCGTCCTCGTCATCGAGGAGTCCGCCGGGGGTCTCGACGAGCATGCCGTCGGGGTGGCCGTTGACGTACACGGGGAAGCGGAACTGGCGGGTGAGCAGGACCGTTTCGCGCGCGGCGTCGTAGAGGAGCAGGGTGGCGCCGTTGCCGCGGTCGTGGGTCTCGCGCTCCTGTGTGGTCCAGGTGCCGTCGGCGTGCCGGAAGTCGAAGGTCGTGGTGCGCTCGACGTACCAGTGGCTGGAGAGCAGTTTCACGTCGCGGACCTTGACCCGGGGATTGCCGGTCAGGTCGAGGCCGGTGCGGTGCAGGCCGGTGCGGCCGCGGCTGTCGGGGGTGTCGGCGCCCGCGGTCATCGGATACCGGCCGGAGGGGAGGAGATGGTCGCATTGTTCATGCCCGACGTCTATCACCCCCGGGTGTGGAACGTGTGCCCGAAACCGGTGAGCCGCAAGCCCAACCGATGTGCCGGTTGCGTTGATTCGTCGCCTACGTGGAGGCGTGGCAGGCCCGCGAGGCCTACCCGAACGTCCTGGCCGGCGGCGGTCCGGTGTTCGGCGTGGCCGAGGAGCTGGATTCCGGCGGCTGGCTGGTCCTCTCCCGGTTCGGCAACATGGCCCCGCAGGGCTCTCGCGACACCCTGGCGATGACCTTCCGCCGGCGCGCGCGGGACGCCGTCGACGCGGGCGACACGGCCGCTCAGCAGGAGTGGCTTCGGGGAGCGGAGCGGCTGGACCGGGAGAAGGTGGACGAGCTGACGGTGCTCGGCCGCCGGTTCCGGGTCGTGCGGGCCGACTGGTTCATCCGGATGGGACCGACGGGACCGGAGCCGCCCCGGCCGTCCGACCCCGACCCGGCGAAGGTCGGACACGGCCACGAACTCACCGGCCGCACCACGGGGTTCGTGATCGGCCCGTTCACCGCGACGGGCATGTCCGAGGGCATCCTGCGGATGGAACTGCTGTCGCTGGTTCTCGCCCCGGGCACGGCTCCGGCCCCCGTACGCGAGGACTCGGTGCGCGCCCTGAAGACGCATCCGGGAGGTGTGCTGCTGCCCGCCGAGTTCACGGCGGCGGAGTTCGCGGACGGCGGCTGGCAACCGACGCAGATGACGAACCCGAGTCCGCAGGGGGCGCGTGACACGCTCACCACCTATCTGCGGGTGATGGCGCCGGCCATGGAGCAGCTCGACGAGGAGACGCGGGCCGAGTACGCGCGGGCGGCCGACCGGATCGACGCCGAACGCTGCGACGAGATCGTGATCGACGGGTGCCGGACGCGGATCGTACGGGTCGAACGGCTCGTCCGGATCGGCCCCGACGGTCCCGAGGGCCCGCGCCCCTCCGACCACGACCCGGAGCGGCCGACCGCCGTCCAGGAGGAACAGCTGCGTGCGGAGGGGCTGTTCGACGAGGACCGGTGGTGAGCGAGGGGGAGGCCGAGCAGCGGCGGGTGGCGGAGGAGCAGGCGAAGGAGTTCCTGCGTCTGTTCGAGGAGCAGCGCCGACGGCGGGAGACCGCGAGGGTTCGTGAGCCCGGGGGTGGGGCCGGCCGCGCGGCACGCGGCCGGCCCCACCCTGTCCGCCGGTGGTGTCAGTCCTTGCCGAGCATCTTGTTCATCTGCTCGATCTCGGCACTCTGCGCCGTGATCACGTCGGTCGCGAGTTCGGTGGCGGGGCGGTAACCGCCGTCCGCCTTCTCGGTCTTGGCCATGTCCACGGCGCCCTCGTGGTGTTCGACCATCATGTTGAGGAACATGGTGTCGAACGCGGCGCCGGAGGCCTTCTCCAGCTTGCCCATGTCGGCGCCCGTCATCATGCCGGGCGTCGAGGACGACATGTCGTGGCCCATGCCGGTCATGTCCTGGGGCACCTTCTCGCCCCACGACGTGAGCCAGCCGGACATGGTCGTGATCTCGGGGTCCTGTGCGCCCCTGATCTTCGTGGCGAGGCTCTTGACCCGGTTCGAGGAGGCACGGTCGGCGGCGAGTGAGGCCATCTCCACGGCCTGCCGGTGGTGCTGGATCATCTCCTTCGAGAAGGAGACGTCGGCGGCGTTGTGCCCGCCGGTCCCGCTCTTGCCACTTGCCTTGCCGTCGTCGCCACAGGCGGCGAGCGTGAGGGCGGCCACCGAGGCGGTGACGGTGAGAGCGACGGTACGACGGACGAACCCGCGTTGTGCGGTCATGGTGATACTCCTGGAACGGTTGTCTGTGCAGGGCATGCCGAAGCGCGCGGGTGGGCGCGCGGGCCGCTCTAGATCCGCAGGAGTTGGAGTTCGGAGAGGGAGGGCGGGGCCCGCCCGCCGTCCGGGCCGCCACCGGTCAGGGACCCGCGGGCGTCCGGCAGTTGGGCCCAGGCGGCCACATCGGGCCGCAGCGTCGGAACCACGGCCGGAGCACCGGCGACGGAGGCGGAGGCGCAGGTCGCGTCCGCGTGGGCCAGGTGGCTGCCGCAGTCGCCCGCGCCGTGATCGCAGGCGTCCGGCGTCGACGCCTTCTCACCCATGGCCGCGGTCATGGCCGTCACCGCGCGCTCCGGCGCGGGGTGGGCCAGGGGAACGGGCCCGAGTCCGTGCATGCCCAGCAGGCCCAGAAGCAGCGTGGCCACGAGCATTCCGCAGCGCCGCACCCGAGG
>NZ_JBEXDX010000102.1:0-7551 GCF_040605995.1 Streptomyces sp. NPDC005492 | reverse complement strand
GCCCGCGGCGTGCCGCGCCCACGGCCGGTCGCCGCCCCCGTCGGGGCGCGCGTACACAGTGACCGAGCGCTGCCCGTCCTCGGGCGCGCCCAGCACCACCTGGACCTGGACGCCGCCGCGCGCGGGCAGCACCAGCGGTGCCTCCACGATGAGTTCACGGACCCGGCCGCACCCGACGACATCGGCGGCGTGGACGACGAGTTCCACGAAACCGGTGCCGGGGAAGACCACCAGGCCCCGTACGGCGTGGTCGGCCAGCCACGGCTGCGCGGTGGCCGACAGCCGCGACGTGAACACCGCGCCGCCGCCCTCGGGCGAGGACAGCACCGCGCCGAGCAGCGGGTGCCGCACCTCCTCCAGCCCGGCGGCCGTGACGTCGGCGGCCGCCGTGCCGCCCTCGGGCCAGTAGCGGCGGCGCTGGAACGCGTACGTCGGCAGGTCGACCCAGCCGGATTCGCGCGCGCCGAGCAGGCCGTCCCACGCGACCGGCACCCCGTGGGCGTGCAGGTGGGCGGCGGACAGCAGCAGCCGGGCCGGGCCGCCTTCGCCGCGGCGCAGCGTGCCGGTGACCACGGCGCCGTCGCCGAGGGTGTCCTGCACCGGCACCGTGAGCACCGGGTGCGGGCTGATCTCGACGAAGACGGAGTAACCGGCCGCGGCGAGCGCCCGGTTGGTGTCCTCGAAGCGGACGGTCTGCCGCAGGTTGCGGTACCAGTAGGCGGCGTCGAGCCCGGTGGTGTCGACCGGTTCGGCGGTGACGGTGGAGTACATCGGCACCGCGGACGACCGGGGGACGACGGCGGCGAGGTCGGCGGCCAGGCGCTGCTCGATCCGCTCGACCGCGGCGGAGTGCGAGGCGTAGTCCACCGGGACCCGCTTCGCGCGGACACCGGCGGCCTCGCAGTGGTCCAGCAGTTCGGCGAGCGCGTCGGGCACGCCGGAGACGACGACGGAGCCGGGGCCGTTGACCGCCGCGACGGACAGCTGCTCGCCCCAGCGGGCGAGGACTTCCCGGGCCTGCGCCACGGGCAGCGGTACGGCCACCATGCCGCCGTCGCCGGCCAGTTCCTCGGCGATGGCGCGGCTGCGCAGGGCGACGACGCGGGCGCCGTCGGTCAGCGACAGCGCGCCGACGACGACCGCGGCGGCGATCTCGCCCTGCGAGTGGCCCACGACGGCGGCCGGGCGCACCCCCAGTTCCTGCCACACCCGGGCCAGCGACACCATGACCGCCCACAGCGCGGGCTGCACCACATCCACGCGGGCGAGCAGCTCCTCGTCGTCCAGGGCGTCGAGCAGCGACCAGTTGACGAACTCGGCCAGCGCGTCGGCACATTCGACGAGGGCCTTGGCGAACACCGGTGACGCGGCGCGCAGTTCTGCGGCCATGCCGACCCATTGGGCGCCCTGGCCGGGGAAGACGAACACCGGTTTGTGGCGGCCGGGCTCGGCGATTCCCTCGGCGACCGCGGCGGACGGCTCGCCCGCGGCCAACGCCGCCAGTCCGGCGGTCAGTTCACCTCGGTCGGCGCCCACCACCACCGCGCGGTGGTCGAACGCCGACCGGTTGTGCAGCAGTGCGTGCGCCACGTCGGCCGGGTCCGTGTGCTCGCCTTGCCCGACGTACGCCAGCAGCCGCCCGGCCTGCGCGGCCAGTGCCTGTTCGGTACGGCCGGACAGCACCCACGGCAGGGCGCCGGTGACGGCGGGCGCGGCGGTGTCCGGGGCGTCTACGACGCTGTCCTCGTGGGAGGCGGCGGGGGCCGGTGCGGCTTCGAGGATGAGGTGCGCGTTGGTGCCGGACACGCCGAAGGAGGAGACGCCGGCGCGGCGCGGGTGCCCGGTCTCCGGCCACGGCTGCTGTTCGGTGAGCAGCCGTACCTGGCCCTGGGTCCAGTCCACGCGGTTGCTCGGTGCGTCCACGTGCAGAGTGCGCGGCAGCGCGCCGTGCCGGATGGCCTGCACCATCTTGATCACGCCCGCGACACCGGCCGCGGCCTGCGAGTGGCCGATGTTGGACTTCACCGTGCCCAGCCACAGCGGCTGGTCGTCGAGGCGGCCCTGCCCGTAGGTGGCCAGCAGCGCCTGCGCCTCGATCGGGTCGCCGAGGACGGTACCGGTGCCGTGCGCCTCCACCACGTCCACCTCGGACGGGGCGAGCGAGGCGGCCGTCAGCGCCTGCCGGATCACCCGCCGCTGCGACGGACCGTTCGGCGCCGTGAGGCCGTTGGACGCGCCGTCCTGGTTGACCGCGCTGGAGCGGACAACCGCCAGCACGCGGTGCCCGTTGCGCCGGGCCTCCGACAGCCGCTCCAGTACGACGATGCCCGCGCCCTCCGACCAGCTGGTGCCGTCGGCCGCCTCGGCGAACGCCTTGCCCCGGCCGTCGGGGGCCAGGCCGCCCTGGCGGGTGAACTCCACGAACCCGGCCGGGCTGACGGCCACGTTGACGCCGCCGGCCAGCGCGAGCGAGCACTCCCGGGAGCGCAGCGCCTGCCCGGCCCAGTGCATCGCCACCAGCGACGACGAGCACGCGGTGTCCACGGTGACCGCCGGGCCCTCCAGCCCGAGCACGTACGACAGCCGGCCGGAGATCACCGAGAGCAGCCCGCTGGTCATGCGGTGGCTCTCGGTCTCCGGCAGGCCGCCGATCGCCTCCATGTACCCCGAGGAGGACGCGCCGACGAAGACACCGGTGGCGGTCCCCGCCAGCGTCTCCGGGTCGATACCGGCGTGCTCCAGCGACTCCCAGGCCACCTCCAGCAGCAGCCGCTGCTGCGGGTCCATCGCCAGCGCCTCACGCGGCGAGATCCCGAAGAAGCCCGCGTCGAACTCCCCCACCGCGTCCACGAACCCGCCCTCGCGGGTGGACGTCGTACCGGGCGCGCCCGCCGGGTCGTACAGCGCGTCGACGTCCCAGCCCCGGTCCGCCGGGAAGCCCGACACCGCGTCCGTGCCCGAGGCGACCAGCTCCCACAGGCTGTCCGGGCCGGTCACCCCGCCCGGGTAGCGGCAGGCCATGCCCACGATGGCGAGCGGCTCGTCCCGCCTTCTCTTCATCTCGTTCAGCTGCCGCTGCGACTCACGCGATTTCGCCACGGCCGTCTTGAGGTAGGAACGCAGCTGTTCTTCAGTGGCCATTGAAGGAAAGTCCTCGAATTCCCGTTGTCACTCGTGGTCGGCGGTGGACGAAGCGTCGGACATCCAGTTGCTTTCCTGGTCGACCATGGAGAACAGCTCCTCGTCGGAGGCGGCGTCGATGTCGTCGCGCCGCTCGGCGGTGGCCTCCTCGAAGGTGCCGAGCACCTGGCGCAGCATCGCCTCCAGGTCCTCGCGAACCGCCGGATCGGCGGCGAACTCCCGCAACCGCGCGCCCAGTTCGCCCAGCCCGACCGCCGTGCCCGCGCCGCCGCCCAGCTCACCGGCGAGGTGGTCGACGAGCTTGTACGGGCTCGGGTGGTCGAACACGAGCGTCGCGGGCAGCGCGAGGCCGGTGCGCCGGCTCAGCCGGTTGCGCAGCTCGACCGCGGTCAGCGAGTCGAACCCGGCGTCGCGGAACGCCTGCGCGGGGTCGACGTCCCGGGCGCTGTCGTGGCCGAGCACGGCCGCGGTGTGCTCGCGGACCAGGGCGAGCAGTTCCTCCCGCCGCTCCTCGTCCGGCAGGGCGGCGAGGTTCCGGGCGAACTCGGCACCCGCGGCCGCCGCGTCGGCCTCGTCCGGGGTGTCCGGGGCCGCCTCCGGGAGCAGGGCGAACAGGTTGCTCGGGCGGGCCAGCGTGAAGGCCGGGGCAAAGGTGGTCCAGTCCATGTCGGCGACCGTGACCATGGTCTCGTCGTCCTCGACGGCCCGTTGCAGCGCGGCCACGGCCAGGCCGGGCGCCATCGCGGAGACCCCCAGCCGCGCCAGGTGGTCGTGGCCGTCGGAGCTGCCCGCGGCCATCCCGACCTCGGCCCACGTGCCCCAGGCGACGGACGTCGCGGTACGGCCGCGGGCCCGCCGGTACTCGGCGAGGCTGTCCAGGCAGGCGTTGCCCGCCGCGTAACCGCCCTGACCGCTGCCGCCCCAGGACGCGGCACCGGACGAGAACAGCACGAACGCGTCCAGGTCCATGTCGCCGGTCAACTCGTCCAGCAGCAGCGCCCCTTCGGCCTTGACCCGCAGCTCGGCCGCCAGCCGTTCCGGCGTCATGTCCGCCAACGGCGTGAACGCGTTGCCCACGCCCGCGGCGTGCACCACCGTCCGCAGCGGCAGCTCCGCCGGGACCGCGGCGAACACCCCGGCCATGGTGGCGCGGTCGGCGACGTCACCCGCGACGACGCTCACCCGCGCACCCGCGGCCTCCAACTCGGCCCGCAACTCCCCCGCACCCGGAGCCTCCGGGCCCCGCCGGGACACCAACACCAGGTGCTGCGCGCCGCGTTCGACCAGCCACCGCGCCACGTATCCACCCAACCCGCCGGTGCCGCCGGTGACGATCGCGGTACCGCCGGTCGTCCACGGCTCGACCTCACCGTCCCGGCCCGCGGCATGCACGAGGCGACGGCCGGACAATCCCGAGGCGCGAACGGCGAGTTGGTCCTCGCCGTGGCCGCCGGACAGCACACCGGACAGCCGGGCCGCCACGGCCGCGTCGACCTCTTCGGGGAGGTCGACCAACCCGCCCCACAACTCCGGCAGTTCGAGGGCCGCCACCCGGCCCAGTCCCCAGATGCCGCCCTGCCACATCTCCTTGACCACATCGCCGGGACGGGCCGCGACGGCCGCGCGGGTGACCACCCACAGCGGGGCGGGCAGCTGCGAGCGCCGCAGCTCCTGCAGCAGGCGGAGCGTCGCGGTCAGCCCGTCGCGTCCGGCGCCGGCCACGGCCACCACTCCGGTGCGGTCGGCGCCGACTCGCGCCAGGTGCTCGGCGTCGGCCTTGTCGGCGGTGAGGACCACGGTGTCCGGGCCGAGTGCCGCGGCCGTGGCGGCGGCCCAGGGGTCGTCGCCCTCGGGGACGACCGCCAGCCAGCGCGGCGGCGCGACCGGTGCGGTGCTGTTCGCGTCGACCGGCACCCAGGACTGGCGGTAGCACCAGTCGTCGGCCGCCGCGTCCCGCAGCCGCCGCTCGCGCCAGCGCAGCAGGGCCGGGACGACGTCCGACAGCGCGTCGTCCGCGATGCCGAGGGAGCGGGCCAGCCCGTCGGGCCCGCTCGCCACGGACTCCCAGAACTCCGCGTCCACAGGGTCGCGCCCGGTCGCCTGCTGCGGCACGGTCCGCGGCCAGTAGCGGCGGCGCTGGAACGCGTACGTCGGCAGGTCCACCCGGCGGGTGGCGCGCCCGGCGAACAGCGGCGACCATTCGACGGCCGCGCCCTGGACGTACAGCCGGGCGAGCGCCAGCAGCAGCACCGCGCGGCCGGTGCGCTCGCCGCGCTGGAGGGCCACCGCGGCAGCCCCGGTCAGGCCGTTCGCGGCCACCAGCCCGGACAGCACCGCGTCGGGGCCGGCCTCCACGAAGGTGTCCACGCCGTGCTCGGCCAGCCACGCCAGCCCGTCGGCGAAGCGGACGGTGCCGCGCACCTGTTCCACCCAGTACGCCGGGTTCGCCATGTCCGCGGGCGCGCCTGTCACATTGGAGACGACCGGCACCGCGGGCTCGGCGTAGGACAACTGGGCCAGTTCGGCGGCGAAGGCGTCGAGCATGGGCGCCATGAGGGCGGAGTGGAAGGCGTGCGAGACCCGCAGCCGCCGGGTTCTGCGGCCCAGCGCGGCGAAGTGCTCGCACACCGCGCGCACGCCCGCCTCGGGGCCGGCGACGACGATCGACTCGGCGGCGTTGACCGCTGCGACGCAGACGCCGTCGGTGAGCTGTTCGCGCACCTCCTGCTCGGTCGCGGCCAGCGCGGCCATCGCGCCGCCGGCGGGCAGCGCCTCCATCAGCCGGGCCCGCGCGGCGACCAGCCGGCAGGCGTCCGGCAGCGAGAACACTCCGGCCACATGGGCGGCGGCCACCTCGCCGATGGAGTGGCCGAGCAGGTAGTCCGGCCGCACCCCCCACGACGTGAGCACCCGGTACAGCGCGACCTCCACCGCGAACAGGGCGGGCTGCGTCCAGCCGGTGCGGTCCAGCAGTTCGCGGTCCTCGCCCCACAGGACGTCGCGCAGCGGGCGCTCCAGGTGCCGGTCCAGCTCGTCGGCGACCTCGTCGAAGGCGGCGGCGAACACCGGGGACTGCGTGTGCAGTAGGCGCCCCATGCCGAGCCGCTGCGCGCCCTGCCCGGTGAAGAGCACCGCGAGCCCGCGGCGGGTGCGGGCCACTCCCTCCACCACCTGGGCGGCCGGTTCGCCGGTGGCCAACGCCCGTAGCCCCGCGGTGAGTTCGTCGCGGTCCGCGCCGACGACGACCGCCCGGTGCTCGAACAGCGAGCGGGTGCCCAGCAGCGCGGCACCGACGTCCGCGGGGTCATACGGGGCCGGCGTCCCGTCGTCGGCCGCCTCCACCGTGGACAGCAGCCGGGCGGCCTGCGCGCGCAGGGCTTGCTCCGTGCGGCCCGACACCACCCACACCGTCTCCGCGCAGTCCTCGGCCGCCGCACCGGGCGCGGCCTCGGGCTCGGGCGCGGTGGCGGGCTCGGGCTCCGGGGCGGCCTCCAGGATCACGTGCGCGTTCGTCCCGGAGATGCCGAACGAGGACACGCCCGCGCGGCGCGGGTGACCGGTCTGCGGCCACGGCCGCTCCTCGGCCAGCAGCCGCACCTGTCCGGCGCTCCAGTCGACGTGCGAGGTCGGCTCGTCGGCGTAGCGGCTGCGCGGCAGCACGCCGTGCCGGATGGCCTGCACCATCTTGATCGCCCCGGCGACACCGGCGGCGGCCTGGGTGTGGCCGATGTTGGACTTCACCGTGCCCAGCCACAGCGGCCGGTCCTCGGGGCGGTCCTGGCCGTAGGTGGCCAGCAGCGCCTGCGCCTCGATCGGGTCGCCCAGCGTGGTGCCGGTGCCGTGCGCCTCGACGGCGTCGACGTCGGCCGGGGACAGGCCGCCGGCGGCCAGCGCCTGGCGGATGACGCGCTGCTGGGAGGGGCCGTTGGGGGCGGTCAGGCCGTTGGACGCGCCGTCCTGGTTGACGGCGCTGGAGCGCAGGACGGCGAGCACCGGGTGGCCGTTGCGCCGGGCGTCCGACAGGCGTTCCAGCACCATGATGCCGACGCCCTCGCCGAACCCGGTGCCGTCGGCGGACTCGGCGAACGCCTTGCAGCGGCCGTCGGCTGCGAGCCCGCCCTGCCGGCTGAACTCCACGAACGTGCCGGGCGTGGCCAGGACGGTGACGCCGCCGGCCAGCGCGAGCGTGCTCTCACCGGTGCGCAGCGACTGGCCGGCGAGGTGCATCGCCACCAGCGACGACGAGCAGGCGGTGTCCACGGTGACCGCGGGGCCCTCCAGGCCGAGGACGTAGGAGACCCGGCCGGACAGCACGCTCTGCGCGGAGACCGGTACGAGGAGGGACTTGTCGATCAACTGGGCCAGCACGCGCAGCAGTTCGGCACCGTCCGTGCCCGGCAGCGGACCGGC
>NZ_JBEXDX010000101.1:0-7882 GCF_040605995.1 Streptomyces sp. NPDC005492 | reverse complement strand
CCAGTGCCCCCAGCCAGTTCAGCAGGCGGCCCAGCATCTGCTGCATGAACGGGGTCAGCGCGTGGACCTCGTCCACGATGACGGTCCGCCCGGACAGGGCCAGCAGGCGCAGCATGCTGAAGCGGACCGGGAGCGCGGCCATGAGGGCCTGGTCGACGGTGGCGACGGTGAACTGGGCCAGCAGCGCGCGGTCCCAGCCGCGCAGCCAGCCGTCCGGCACGGTCACCCGCTCCTCGGGCCGCTGCGCCGTCCCCTCACCGTCGCCAGCCACATCGTCGGGGTCGTCGGGCCAGAACTCGTCGGTGGTCAACGGCTCGTGGGCGGCAAGACGGTGGTCGGTGTAGGCGGCGTTGAGGTAGTCGTAGCTGTGCACCAGGGAGACGGGTGCGTGTCCGGGGCAGTGTGCGGCCACATACGGCTCAAGCACGTCATAGGCGGCATCCGCGGTGGCGGTCGTCGGCAGCAGCCAGGCGATGCCAGCCGTATCCCCGCCCTTGTTGAAGATGCGTGCGGCTTCCAGAGCGGTGATGGTCTTGCCGCCGCCGGTGGCGTCGGTGACCACCACGATGCCCGGTCCCTTCTCCCCCACCGCGCCGGTGAGCTGACGGATCAAGGAGGCCTGCAGGTCGTTCGGCTGCTCGACTCCGCGGTGGGCCTGAGCGAAAGGGACGTCGGGCAGGGTGATACGGGCCAGACCCGACTGGTCGAGCACGGCCGGGGCGTCCTTGACGGCGTGGTCGTAGTGCTCGCCCGCACCGAACGCGGGTGCCTGCGCCTTGGGCAGCCAGTAGTGGCGCTGGCTGGCCAGCCGGTCGGCGACAACACCGATTCCGGTGATCAGTACCGCGGCCGGCACCGATACCCGGGCGGGCACCATGGTGGCGCCGGTCAGGTGCCGCACCAGAGCGAAGTAGCGGCGCCGCAGGTCCTGCCAGGCCGGTCCGCCCAGCACGAGGTCGACGCGGTCCTTGGAGGCCGCGCCGTCGAGGTCGAACGGGAGGAACCGGCCGTGGTGGCCTCCCAGGATCTGCGCCACTCGCGCCCCCGGGCTGTCGGAAGCATCCACCGGATACCCTGCCTCCGCCAGCAACTGCAACGCGCTGTGCATGGAGGCCCGTTCATGCGGCATGCACCGCCAGCTCCCGGTGTCCGCGCGCAGCGTCTCACTCACCCGCGCCCACGGATGCGCCTCCTGCATCTGGAAAGCAGAGAGTTTCCCCAGGTCGTGCAGGCCGGCAATGAACATCACCAGGCAGCGGGCCTCCGCCAACGTCACACCCAGCCCACGGGCAATCAGCCTCCGCTGCCCACGCGTCAGAAAACGGTCCCACACCTCACCGGCGATCGCCGCCACATCCAGCAGGTGGAAGAGCAGCGGATACACCGCCAGCGCACCCCGGTCGAACTTCCCCCACGGCGTCCAGTCGATCCCGCCGAACCGGGCGTCCTCCACGACCCCCACGCTCGCCTCACCGTCAACTACCGCACGCGAAAAGAAGGTTGCCGATCATCATGCCGCGCGAAGTCGAGCGAGACGGACCGGCATCCAACTCGGCGAGCACTCTCGGCACGCGCGCCGCACGCCGGATCACACGCGAAGCCTTGGGAGCCGATCACTACCGTCTTGAGCACCCAACCACCGCCGGGAAAACCCGTCTTGGCCCAAGACGGGTTACGGTCGCCCGGACAGCCCCAAGCAGCCAACCCGGGTAAAGTAAGCATAAGACAGCCTTCTGATCTACAAACCCACAGGTCACTAAGGGTCTTCCCCACACGCGTGGGGGTCGTTCGTCCAGGTTGCCGGGGAATCCCAGGACCCGCCGGTCTTCCCCACACGCGTGGGGGTCGTTCGGTCCGGCAGTCTGCCCGCGCCCGTGCGGCGTCGTTTCTCTACGTACCCGCCTGGCAGGTGAAGGACCGCGTCTTCCCCACACGTGTGGGGGTCGTTCGTTCCCGCGCCATGCCGGTTGGCGGCCTGACGGGTCTTCCCCACACGTGTGGGGGTCGTTCCGACGTCCTGCCGGTGCCGTGCCCTTCCGCCTCAGGTACCTTCCCCACACGCGTGGGGGTCGTTCCGATCAGCGCACCCTGCGGCCAGTTCTCAGGCAGTCTGCCCCACACGCGTGGGGTCGTTCGTGGCGCAACGCCCCGCTGTATGAGGCCATCAGGTCTTCCCCACACGCGTGGGTACACGGGTGGGGGTCGTTCCATGTTGATCCAACTGTTGCCGAGGTCGTTGAGGTCTTCCCCACACGCGTGGGGGTCGTTCGCAGTCCCTACCCCCCGTTGCGAGGACCGGGTAGGTCTTCCCCACACACGTGGGGATCTGTCCTCGGCCTGGCCGTCGGAACCCTCCGTCTTGAAGTCTTCCCCACACACGTGGGGGTCTGTCCTGCGGAGTCCGGCCGTCGGCCCACACGTCCCAGCCTTCCCCACACACGTAGGGGTCTGTCCAGGCGCGGAGCCCCGGACAGGGAGCGGATCAGGTCTTCCCCACACACGTGGGGGTCTGTCCGACTCGTCGACGGCGGTCGTACGGGAGGCTGGGTCTTCCCCACACACGTGGGGGTCTGTCCAGCACGCGGGGAAAGACGGGATACCAGCGGGGTGCCCTCCCCACACGCGTGGGGGTCGTTCGAGCAGGTCGTACACGACGCGGCGCAGCGACTCGCCTTCCCCACACTCGTGGGGGTTTGTCGGGGCGGGCCCGCGGCACGCTCACTCCGTTGCAGCTTCCCCACACACGTGGGGGTCTGTCGGCGAACTGGGCCCACCCGATCCAGCCCACCGCGTGTTCCACACAGTTGGGGCCTATCCATAGTGCGTGAATCTGCAGCGGGGCACATGAGGCCGAAAGCCGTCGCAGATCCTGCTGCGTGGACGCCTGTTGTCAGACCCCGTGCCTAGTCTTGCGGCGACAAGTCGGCTTCAGCGCAGGGGGTTTGCGTGGCGTTCGACGGTGGGCGAGTCGCTGCTCGCGGATTCCAGTACCAGTATCTGCGCACGGTGGAAGCACTGCTGGCCAGTGCCCGGAACGGCGAAGCATCTGTGTGCCGTATCGAGGGGCCGGGGAACGTGGTGTCGCTCCAGCATGCGGATTCGGTTGATTTCGATCTGGCCGACGCCGCTGGCCGCTCGCTGATGGCGGTACAGGTGAAAAGCGCCGGAACAGGGCGAACTGTGAAGGCCCGAGAAGCGGTGGCGGTGCTGGTGCATCTGGTCACTGGTTTCGAGGCCGAGCAGTACCGGTTGATCACCTCGGCTGCACCGGACAAAGGATGTCTGCGGCTGGCTGAGGTGTTGCGCCGCCATGGCGGTGATATTCCTCTGCTCAAAGCGAACTTGCAGGACCTTCTGGCCCGGGCGCCGATGGTGTGGGGCACCTGCCAGGCTCTGTCCGAGGAGCATTGGGAACATCTGGGGCGTGCGGGCATCGAGTTCGATGGCCGCAGCGACGGGCAGTTGCGTGAAGATCTCCACCATGCGCTGCGCACCGAACGGGAGCGTGCCGGGCAGGGGTTGTCGCACAGGGCCGGGGGGCTGGTGCTGGGCCATTTGGTGGCCGAGGTCATGCGCCGGGCGGCCGACCCTGACCTGGCTCACTGGGACGTGCGGGAGTTTCGTCGGTCGGTACTGGTCGGCGACGAGGAACTGATCTCAGCTGTCGGCCGGCACGAGCTCGGGATCGTCTACGGACAGATGCCGCCCCTTCCTGAGGTTGAGCGCACGGATTTCGTCGATAGGATCGCTGAGATCCTCTCTTCTGGTGGGGACGGCGCCAAGGGCATCCGAACGTGTGTCATCACCGGACTGTCGGGATTGGGCAAGTCGAGCCTGGCCGCGGCACACATTGCTGATCAGGCCTTCCGCTATGACGTGGTGTTCTGGGTGGACGCCGAGAGCGAGGAGGCCTTGGTCGCGTCGTTTGCCCGCGTGCTGGCACATCTGACCGGCAGTGAGGAACCGGCCGAGGTGCGGGATCCGCGGCTGGTGCGCGAGCGGGTGCATGCCGAGTTGCAGTCCCTGCCGGGACCGTGGTTGATGGTGTTCGACGACGCCAGTGCGCCTGTGGCCCGTGCCTGGATACCACGTAGCGGGCAGGGCAGGATCGTTGTCACCGCTCTGGGTGGCCACTGGCACGGTATGCAAGGGCGCATCGATCTGAGCCCAATGAGCAACGAGGAAGCACTCCGCTTGCTGCAGCTGCGGCTGGACTTGAGTGAGGGTCAGGTTGAGCAGTATGCGTCGTCGCTGTCTGGGCTGGCCCAGGTCTTGGAGTGCTGGCCGCTGGCGATCGAGGTGGCCTGCGGCTACCTGGTCACCTGCGGTATCGGCGTGGACCGGCTTCCCGCCTATACGAATACGCTGATTCAACGGGCCGCAGACGATGAGCGGTTGGTGCCTGTCGGGTATCCGCGGACGCTGTCGGCGGCCGTCGCGCTGAGCACCGAGCGGCTGATCAGCAGTGCCCGCTCTCGTGGCTTGCTGCGGCCGACCCTGGCCACGGTGGCCGCCTTGTGCTGGCTCGCCCCGCGCCGGGCGCCGGTGCATCTGGCGTTGGCGAGCGCGTTCGTCGGCCCTGCAGACCTGCCGCCGGCTCACGGGTGGGTGGTGTTCGACGAGGCACAAGTCCCAGTGCGTGAGGTCATCCGCGAACTGACCGATGTCTCCCTCGTCCGGTACGACGAGCCGCTACCGACCCGCACGGAGGTCTTTCCCGGCAGTGAGGACACCGTGTCGATGAACGCGGTGCTGCAGGACATCCTGGCCCGGCACTTGAGGCTGTCGCAGTCAGACGTAGCTACGGGTCTGGCACACGTGGCCTGCCACACCGACCGCTGGCTGCGTGGGGCCTTGCTCTCCGGACAGGCCGAGCGGTCCTGGGAACTGGCCCAGCACGCCACCGCGCTGGTCGGGCACATTCGCTCAACACACACGGCCGACGGGTACACGGCCCTGCTCATGGGCAATCTGGCAGCGTTTCACCATGCTCACGGCCAGTACGACGCCGCCCGCGCCCTGCTGGAGCTGGAGCTGGAATGGCTGACACGAGCCGGCGACCCGGACGAGGGACTGACCGCCCAGACACACATCCTGCTCGCGCACCTCACCCAGCTGCGCAAACAGGCCGACGCCGGCCACCGCATTGCTGCCCATTTACTGGCCGTGCTGTCCTACCTCCGCCAGCTCGACAGTCCGCTGCCCGAGCCCGTCGCCCACCTCGCAGCCGAGGCGTCGCGGATCCTGCAGAAGCACCTGCGCGACCAGCCCGACCCTGCGCTCGCGCAGCTGCTGGAAGATTTCCGTGCCCTGGCAGACGCACTGCCCCTCACCGAGTCAACGCAGACGACGAAAGACCTCCTCGCTATCCAGGACCTGTTGGGACACGGCGAAGGCGAGCGCGCCGAACACGCCGCAGCGGCAGCCTTGGCCAGCAGCACCGATCCGTGGTCGCGGGCTACGGCCGACCTCAAACGCCTCCTCATCGAGGCGCTCGTCCTACAGCACAAGTGGGAGCAGGCCGATGCCACGCTGAACGACTTCCTGCCCTATGCCGGCCCTCGCACGCTGTACGGATTCGCCGTGCACCACCTGGTGCACAACGTCGGCTGCCACTGCGCCTGGACGTGGGTGACCCAGGGAGAGCAGCGTGCAGTGGAACTGCTGGGACGACTGCTGGAGGAAACCGGCATCGCCGAGAATCCGGCGCTCGAGACAGCCACCGATGAGGCCCGGTTCATCCTGCTCCAGGTGGTGTACGACAGTTGGCGGGCCGTGAACGGAAATTCCCGGGACGAAGGGTTCCTGGAGCAGATGAGCCGGCTCAACGACAAAGCGTTAACCGAGCCGTATGACCCGGACAACGTGTGGGAGCGGATCTACTCCGGACTGGTGCCGCGGCTGTCGGCGGTGATGGGTGAGACGGTGCACCGCCAGTACCAGGAGGAGGGAGAGGCCATTCTGGCCGCTAGCCTGGCCGCGCTCGAGCGGGATCCAGCAGTCAAAGACGCCCACGAGGCAGCCCGCTGCCACGCGGTGCTGTCGCTGTCCACGGACCCGGTCTACGGCAGCCTCACCGGACGTTCCACCATCGACCTCCTCCTGCCGGAAGCCCGAAAGTTCCTGCCCGGCCCGAAGGCTCTGGCCATCCTGCAACCCCACAAGATGGTCGGCGCCACCTCCCCCGACACTGGCAAGTCCATCGAGCTCCAGGTCCACCGAGCCTGCGACAAAGGGCTGCGCCGACTGACCGGACCGCAGCCCACCCTCATCTCGCCCCAGCACCTCACCCTCGTGCTGACCGGCCAGCATCTGACCCTCGAACACGACGACGGCACCGTCATCGCCCGCGCGACCGTACAGGCCTCCAGCCAATGGCGGCAGGCGGCTCACTCCCGCCACAGCGCGGTGGTCTTCTTCGGCTACGGCTTCGCCCTCCACGACTCCCCCACACACCGGCGGCTCATGGCCTCACCCGCCGAACTGGGCCGCCACATCAACAGCACCAGCGACAACGGCCTCCTCGCCGCAGGACTCGTATCCGTCCGCCTCCAGCCCCCACCCTCCGTTCAACATCAGCCGCCGACTACAGCCCGCCAACAACCCCGCCGGTCAACCCGCGCCCGACGGAAGAAACCCCACAAGTAAGCGCAGCTACCACGCTACTGGCGATCCCAAATCCACCTGCCGGGCGGGCGATTCAGGCCGAACCACCAAAAGCGAGCGCCTCAAGGCAGTGGCTCTCACCAGCCCAGCCAGGTCATGTAAAGTAAGCAAAAACGGCCCTACTGGTCACCAAAACCGCAGGTGAGCAAGAGTCTTCCCCACACGCGTGGGGGTCTCTCCGCCACCTGGCGCCGGTCCGCCGTCCCCAGGGTGTCTTCCCCACACGCGTGGGGGTCTCTCCTGACCGACGCCGACTGCATGTTCACCCTCCAGGTCTTCCCCACACGCGTGGGGGTCTCTCGCCGACGGTCAGTACCCGGGCCGCGTCCGGGTCGTCTTCCCCACACGCGTGGGGTCTCTCCCTCACACTGCCGGTGAACCGGTCATGATCATGGTCTTCCCCACATGTGTAGGGGTCTCTCCTAGCCGATGTGCAGGACCCTGCCGGCGACGATGCCTTCCCCAGACGCATTGGATCGGTCACTACGGACGAACCGTCGGAGCGCCGTGCTTGCGTAGTCCCACTCGGCTCCGGCCCGTGAGCTCGTCCCGACAACTCAGCGGAACGATGATAATTGATCAACCGGCAGACGGACGCAGCAACCTGCAATGCCCGGTCACGGCGCTCGGATTCATGCTCATTCGCCCCAGCAGTGGTCGTTGAGGATCATGCTTCTTGGCCGCCACGCACGGCTCTCAACTAAGGGTTGTCCCGTAACGATCTTGGAGTCGTGAGAGGTGCGGTCGGTTGCCGTGCCGGCTGCTGGTCTATCCGGCGAGGGCGAGATTGTGTAGGCGGGCGATGCCGAGCATCGCGTGATGCACCCCGTCTCCTTTGAGTCGGCAGTCGCGCAGGATCTTCCAGTCCTTCATGCGGGCGAAGGTGTGCTCGACGCGGGCCCTGACCTGCTTGTGGGAACGGTTGTGTTCCTCCTTCCAGGCCGGGAGTTGTTCGCCCTTGCGGCGGCGGTGCGGAATGATGAGTCCGGTTCCTTGGTAGCCGCCGTCAGCGACAGTCATGGTGGTTCCGACAGCATCCTTGGCGCCGGACTCGGCCCAGCCACGGGAGTCGTGCCGGTTGCCCGGCAAGGGCCGACCGACCACGACGACCAGGCGGGTGTCCGCGTCGATGACCACCTGATGGCCCGTGGAATAGCGGTAGTTCTTCGATTGCTCGGCCACCGAGTGAGCGCGAGTGGGCACCAAGGTCCCGTCG
>NZ_JBEXDX010000100.1:0-7938 GCF_040605995.1 Streptomyces sp. NPDC005492 | reverse complement strand
CCCACCCCCGACAGCGAGCGGGCCGCCGCCCCCACCCCCCCCCGGCCCCGCGCCGCGCCGATCTCTCGGCGCGGCCCGGGCCCGACGTCTGTGCGGTGCCGCGGACGGCCCGCTACCAGCGGTACCAGCGTCCCCTGCCGCCGCTCGCCGAGGTGCCGCGCACCAGGAAGCCGAGCAGCCACACGGCGAGGACGATGAGCGCCACCCACCAGAGGATCTTCACTGCGAAGCCGGCGCCGAACAGGATCAGCGCCAGCAGAAGGACGAGCAGAATCGGAACCATAGTGTCTAACCTCCTGACCGCCGGGTGCCCCGGATCGGCCGGATCAGGCGTCCTTGCGGCACAGGATCTCGCCGTGCAGCACGGCGAACCAGCCGTCCTCGCGCTTCCCCCACTCCCGCCACGCCTCGGCCACGGCGTTCAGCTCCTCGGTGCTCGCGTGGCCGCCGCCGGTCGCGATGCCCGCGTACGAGGACGCCACGGTGCGGTCCGCCCACAGGCCGCTCCACCAGGCACGCTCGTCCGGTGTGTGGAACGTCCAGTTGCTCGACGTGGCGGTGATGTCCGTGAGCCCCGCCCGCAGCGCCCATGACTTCAGCCGCCGTCCGGCGTCCGGCTCGCCCCCGTTGGCGCGGGCCACCCGCCGGTACAGGTCCAGCCAGTCGTCCAGCCCCGGGACCTCCGGATACCAGGTCATCGCCGCGTAGTCCCCGTCCCGGGCGGCGATGAACCCGCCCGGCTTGGTCACCCGCCTCATCTCCCGCAGTGCCTGCACCGGATCGCCCACGTGCTGGAGCACCTGATGGGCGTGGACCACGCAGAACGTGTCGTCCGGGTAGTCCAGCGCGTGGATGTCCGCGACCGCGAAGTCGACGTTCGTGAGACCGCGTTCGGCGGCCGTGGCCCGGGCCTGGTCCAGGATGCCCGGCGCGTGGTCGACGCCGGTGACGGAGCCGTCCGGGACCAGCGCCGCCAGGTCGGCGGTGATGGTGCCCGGACCACAGCCGATGTCCAGGATCTTCATGTGGGGCTTCAGCGAACCGAGCAGGTAGGCGGCGGAGTTGACGGCCGTTCGTCGGGTGTGCGACCGCAGTACGGACTCGTGGTGCCCGTGCGTGTAGACGGCGGTCTCCTGTGCTTTCGGCATGGCTCTACCTACCCCTTCGCGTCTTCTTCGGCGGTAGGAGTCACGCTACGCGCGCATGTCGAATAATGAGACCCGAGTTTTACGATGTGGACTGACGGGTGATCAGGGTCTCGGTCAGCGGGCGGTACACCGTCAGTGCCTCGGGCAGCTCCTCCAGGGTCAACTCGCCTTCCACGTCCGTGACTTCGCCGTCGTAGGCGAGGAGCGTGCCGGGTTCGAGACCGGTCAGGCGCAGGCGGTGCACCTGGGCCGCCGCGTGGGCGGGGGAGCGGGTGAAGGGGCCCGCGAGGGCCGCCGCGAGCAGGCGCAGCGCGGGCCTGCGGCCACCGTGCACGACCCGGATGTCGAGCCGTCCGTCCGCCAGGTCGACCCGGCGGCCCGACGCGATCCCCATCCGGTGATAGGTGCCGTTGCCGGCGAACAGCAGCCACAACGGGCGGGTACGGCCGCCGAGTTCGGCCTCCAGCGGATGCCGGTCCGCGCGCAGCACACGCAGCGCCGCGAGCACCCCCGCGGGCCAGCCGCCGATCCGGGGCGACCAGCGCTCCCGCTCCCGCACCAGCTCCGGATAGACGCCCAGACTCAGGGTGTTGAGGAAGATGCCCCGGGTGGCACCGGACCGGAACCGGCCGACGTCCACCCGGACGGCGTCGCCCTGCCTGATCGCCCGGCCCAGATCGCGCCCACCCTCCACACCGAGGTCGTAGGCGAAATGGTTGAGGGTGCCGCCCGGGAGGACCGCCAGGGGCAGGGCGTGGCGCAGGGCGACTTCCGCCGCTGCGTTCACCGTGCCGTCGCCGCCGCACACCCCGAGGACCTGGGCGCGGGCCGCCGCCTTCTCCAACTCGGCCCGGACGGCGGCCGGTTCGCTGACGATCAGCTCCGCGCCGGGCAGGATGTCCGTCAGCGCGTCCGCCCGGGCCGCGCTGCCCGACGCCGAGTTGACCACCATGACCAGGCCCTGGCCGTCCTCCAGCGCGGGCACCTCGGCGCGCGGGCGGGGCGGCGGCATGATCTGCCCGCGCGTCGGCACCATGCCGCGCACCGCGAACGCCGCGCACGCGCCCAGAGCGGCCCCGGCGACCACGTCGCTCGGGAAGTGGACTCCGGTGTAGACGCGGGACATGGCGACCGAGAAGGCGATCGGGGCCACCACCGCGCCCCAGGCCGGGGACTCCAGGGCCACCCCGGTCGCGAAGGCCGCCGCCGAGGCCGCGTGACCGGACGGGAACGAGGTGGTGATCGGCTGCCGCTTCAACTGCCGGCCCAGCGGGACCGGGTCCAGCACGGGCCGGTGGCGGCGCACGGACCGCTTGCCGAGGGTGTTGATGGTGAGGGAGGCCAGGCTCAGTGAGGCGATGCCCCGGGCGGCGGCTCGGCGGGCCCGCGGGGTACGGCTCGCGGCCACCGCGGCGGCTGTGGCGAACCACAGCACACCGTGGTTGGCGCTCCGGCTCAGGCGCGGCAGCACCGGCTCCGCGGCCGGCCAGTTCCGTTCCGCCGCCACCTCGAAGAGACGGGAGTCCAGGGAGAGCAGCCACTCGCGCAGGGCGTGGCGGCCGGGCAGGGGGAGGGTCAGGTCGACATCGGGGCTCATGCGGTGCCGGGTACCCTGAAATGGCCGTTTGCTGCCCGGCGGACCGTCGGCGGACCGTTTCATCGGAGGACCCCCGCATGCGCCTGCTCCTCATACGCCATGGCCAGACGACCGCCAACGTGGCCTTTGTCCTCGACACCGCCGTCCCCGGCGCGGAGCTGACCGACCTCGGCCGCCGCCAGGCCGCCGCCCTCCCCGAGGCCCTCGCCGACGAGGACATCGAGGCCCTCTACGCCTCCACCCTCGTCCGCACCCAGCAGACAGCGGCCCCACTGGCCGCCGCCCGCGGCCTCGACGTACACGTCCGGGACGGCATCCGGGAGCTGACCGCCGGCGACCTGGAGATGCTGCCCGGCGACACGGAGCCCGGCCACGAGTACATGCGGATCGTGTTCGCGTGGGCGGCCGGTGACACGGAGTTGAGGATGCCGGGCGGCGAGAGCGGCGCGGAGGCCCTCGCCCGCTACGACGGCGTGATCGCGGAGGCCGCGGACAGCGGCGCCCGCACCGTCGCCGTGATCAGCCACGGCGCCGCGATCCGCATGTGGACGGCCGCCCGCGCCGACAACGTCGACGTGGCCTTCGCCGCGGCCCGCCCGCTCGACAACACCGGCATCGTCGTCCTGGACGGCTCCCCGTCCGACGGCTGGAAGGTGCTCACCTGGGCCGGCGCCCTGGTGGAGACCGCGGGACCGGACACCGAAGGCGGCCCGACCGGGCAGCCCCTCGACGCGGACCAGAAGCCGTAGGCCCTGGCGCAGCGGGCACAATAACGGTTTGCCCGGCCGCGAGGCCGCCCCACAGAATGCGTGGTCATGGGACATCTGGAAGCCGCACACCTCGAGTACTACCTCCCCGACGGGAGGCCGCTGCTCGGCGATGTGTCCTTCCGGGTCGGCGAAGGCGCCGTGGTCGCCCTGGTCGGGCCCAACGGCGCCGGCAAGACGACCCTGCTGCGGCTGATCTCCGGCGAGCTGAAACCGCACGGCGGCACGGTCACCGTGAGCGGCGGCCTCGGCGTGATGCGCCAGTTCGTGGGCTCCGTACGCGACGAGACGACGGTACGGGACCTGCTCGTGTCGGTCGCCCCGCCTCGCATCCGCGAGGTCGCCGCCGAGGTCGACAAGGCCGAGCACGGCATCATGACCGTCGACGACGAGGCAGCCCAACTCGCCTACGCGCAGGCCCTGTCCGACTGGGCCGAGGTGCACGGCTACGAGTTCGAGACGCTGTGGGACATGTGCACCACGGCAGCACTCGGCGTGCCGTACGACAAGGCCCAGTTCCGGCAGGTCAGCACCCTCTCCGGCGGTGAGCAGAAGCGGCTCGTCCTGGAGGCGCTGCTGCGCGGCGGCGACGAGGTGCTGCTGCTCGACGAGCCGGACAACTACCTCGACGTGCCCGGCAAGCGCTGGCTGGAGGAGAAGCTCAAGGAGACCCGCAAGACGGTCCTGTTCGTCTCCCACGACCGTGAACTCCTCGCCCGCGCCGCCGAGAAGATCGTCTCCGTGGAACCCTCACCCACCGGCGCGGACGCCTGGGTGCACGGCGGCGGCTTCGCCACCTACCACGAGGCCCGGCGTGAACGCTTCGCCCGCTTCGAGGAGTTGCGCCGTCGCTGGGACGAGAAGCACGCCCAACTGAAGAAGCTCGTCCTGAACCTCCGTCAGGCCGCCTCCATCAGCCACGAGTTGGCCTCCCGCTACGCCGCCGCCCAGACCCGGCTGCGGAAGTTCGAGGAGGCGGGCCCGCCGCCCGAGCCGCCCCGCGAGCAGGACATCACCATGCGCATCAAGGGCGGCCGCACCGGCGTAAGGGCCGTCACCTGCAAGGGACTTGAACTCACCGGCCTGATGAAACCCTTCGACCTGGAGGTCTTCTACGGCGAACGCGTCGCCGTCCTCGGCTCGAACGGCTCGGGCAAGTCGCACTTCCTGCGCCTCCTCGCCGGCGAGGACGTGCGGCACACCGGCGAGTGGAAGCTCGGCGCGCGGGTCGTGCCCGGCCACTTCGCGCAGACCCACGCCCACCCCGAACTCCAGGGCCGCACCCTCCTCGACATCCTGTGGAAGGAGCACGCCCAGGCCCAGGGGCCCGCCATGTCCCGGCTGCGCCGCTACGAGCTGACCGGCCAGGCCGAGCAGAGCTTCGACCGGCTCTCCGGCGGCCAGCAGGCCCGCTTCCAGATCCTCCTCCTGGAACTCCAGGGCGTCACCGCCCTCCTCCTCGACGAGCCCACCGACAACCTCGACCTCGAATCCGCCGAAGCCCTCCAGGAAGGCCTGGAGGCCTTCGACGGCACGGTCCTCTCCGTCACCCACGACCGCTGGTTCGCCCGCTCCTTCGACCGCTACCTGGTCTTCGGCAGCGACGGCAGGGTCCGCGAGAGCACCGAGCCCGTGTGGGACGAGCGGCGGGTGGAGCGCGCGCGATAGCCCCTCCCTCGCGGAGGCTGCCGGGCCGGAATGTTCGTACAGTGGCCTCAAGGACCGTGAGACTCGACGAGCGGGGCACACCATGACCGGAGTCGACCCTGCGCGCCTGGACGACTCCCAGCTCATGAAGGAGCTGGAGACCATCCACCGCACGCGCCACGACACCCTGCTGTACGGCTCGAACGACGCGCTGCGCGCCCACAACGACCGCATGGCCCGGCTGGAGGGCGAGTACCTGCGCCGCCATCCACGCCGCCCCGTGGCGCCCGGCCGCACCCGCGAGGGGGCCAGGGAACGCGACTGAGGGGTGTTTGCCCCTTGAGGTCGCGGGCAGGCGAACCTTCAGCGCTGGAGCGCGACCGCGTTCCCACCGACGGTGACCGTCCAACCCGGAGCATGCTCAAGGGAGTTGTGACGCACCATGCCCACTCGCACCAACACCAGGCGACGTTCCCACCATGACGCCCCCGACACCGGGGCGGCGTTCCGCACCCTGGCCACGCTGCCTCCCGGTCCGCAGCACGACACCGTCCGCGAAGAGATCGTTGAGGCCTGGCTGCCCATGGCCGACCGGCTCGCCGGACGGTTCCGCAACCGGGGCGAGAGCACCGAGGACCTACGACAGGTCGCGGCCCTCGGCCTGGTCAAGGCCGTCGACCGCTACGACCCCGAGCGCGGCAACGCCTTCGAGAGCTATGCCGTACCGACCATCACCGGCGAGATCAAACGCCACTTCCGCGACCACATGTGGACGCTGCACGTGCCGCGCCGGATCCAGGACCTGCGCAACCGGGTGCGTCTCGCCATGCAGGAAGTCGCGCAGACCACCCCGGGACGGCGGCCCACCGTCGCGGAGATCGCCGTACAGGCGTCGCTCTCCCAGGAGGACGTACGGGCCGGCCTCGAGGCGCTGGAGAGCTTCAGCGCGCTGTCGCTGGACGCCGACCTGCCGGGCGGCGAGGACGGGTACGCGCTGAGCGACGTGCTCGGCTCGGCGGATCCGGCGATGGACGTCGTGGTCGACCGGGAGGCAGTGAAACCCCGGCTCGCGGCGCTGCCCGAGCGGGAGCGGACGATCCTGTATCTGCGGTTCTTCGGGGACATGACGCAGAGCCGGATCGCCGAGGAGTTCGGGATCTCGCAGATGCATGTGTCCCGGCTGATCAGCCGCTGCTGCCACCGGATCCGCGAACAGGTCCTCGAGGACGCCGCCTAGGCGCCGCACCGACTCGGATTCACCCGCTCGGCCCCGCGACGTCCCGCCAATGGCGCCCGGCCGCGCGCGCCCCGCTCCCGGCCGGGCTGTGATGGTGTGACCGCCGTCCTCGGTCTAAGGAGCCCCGCTCATGCGCCGCACCGCCCGTCTCCTGTCCGTCGTCGCCCTGGCAGGCGTCGTCGCGGGCGCCACCCCGGCCCTGGCCGCCGATCCGGCCGCGGAGGTGACTCCGAGCACCGCCCAGGCGGGCGGGAACGTGACCGTCTCCGTCTCCTGCGAAGCGATCGGCGGGAGCGCCCCCGACACCATGGATGCCTCGTCCCAGGCCTTCGACGACGGCACCGTCCAACTGCGACGGACGCCCGGCACCGACGACCGGGCGGCGGGAGCCGCGTACCGCGGTACCGCCCGCATCTCCACCGACGAGCAGGTCGGACGGGACTCCGCGTGGACCGTCGACGGAACCTGCCCGGCGGCGCCCGGCGGGCAGGGCAGGCCGTGGAGCGCGACCTTCAGCGTGGCGCACGGGGGCGGCGGACAGCAGCCGTGCCAGGAAACCCGAGGCGATTCCTGCGCTGGTACCGCCGCCGCGGTCGAGCGCGGGGTGCGGGCCGGTGAGGGCGGCACCTTCACCGACTCCGTCCCGGCGCTGGTCGCCGGAGGCGTGCTGATCGCGGCCGCGTGCGGCGGTGCCGTGTACCGGCTGCGCAGGCGGACACCTGGACACTGAGGGCAGGACACGGCACGGCAGGCACCAGGGACTGCGCGGAGGCACCATGCGGCAGGGGGACGCGGTAGGACAGGGGCCCGTCCGATACGGGCCGGTGTTCCCCGACGACCCCCTGCCCGTCCTGCCGGAACTGGCCGCCGTCCTCGCCGCCGCCGCGCCCCGCGCCGAGGAGCAGCCGGTGGGCGGAGCACCCGCCCTGCTCGACGCCGCGAGCGGCTACTTCGAACGCCGGGGCCTGCCCGCCGACCCCGCCCGCGTGGCCGCCGCCCCGGGCGCCCCCTCCCTGCTGCTCGCGCTGACCGCCGCGCTCGGCGGTGACGTCCTGGTCCCCAGACCCTGCGCCGCCTGGTGGGCGCCCTACGCCCGCCTGCTGGGCAGACCCGTGTTCCATGTGGGCACTCCGGCCGAGTGCGGCGGGGTGCCCGACCCGTACGCCCTGCTCGAGACCGTGCGCAGGGTCCGCGACGAGGGCGGCGACCCGCGCCTGCTCGTCCTGTCCGTCGCCGACGACCCCACCGCCACCGTCGTACCGCCCGAGGTCATGCACGAGACCGTCGAGGCCGCCGCCGACAAGGGCCTGCACCTGGTCAGCGACGAGACCTGGCGCGACACCCTGCACGCACCCCGGGGCACCATGCTGCTGAGCCCCGCCGAGATGCTGCCCGACCGGGTCACCGTCGTCACCGACCTGGCCGGCGCCCTGCTCCCGTCCGGCTGGCCGGCCGCCGTCGCCCGCTTCAGTCGGGGAGCCGCTCGACCAGGCCCTTCTTCGCCAGCCGGTCGATACGGTTCGTCATCGTGCCGGAGGTGAC
>NZ_JBEXDX010000099.1:0-8145 GCF_040605995.1 Streptomyces sp. NPDC005492 | reverse complement strand
GCCCGTACGACCGAAGTCGTACGGGCCCTTCGGTGGCACGCCGGTGTCAGGCTGAGGCCGGCGGATACAGCGAGCGCGGCAGTTGCGAGGCAGCCGCCGCGTCCAGCAGCCACAGGGTGCGGGAGCGGCCCTGGGCACCGGCCGCCGGTGCCTGGATCTCGCCCGCGCCCGACAGCGCGATCGCCGCAGCCTCGGCCTTGTCCTCGCCGGCCGCGAGCAGCCACACCTCACGGGCCGACCGGATCGCCGGCAGGGTCAGGGTGACCCGGATCGGCGGCGGCTTCGGGGCACCGTGCACACCGACCACCGTGCGCTCGGTCTCCCGTACGGCGGGCAACTCCGGGAAGAGCGACGCCACATGGGTGTCCGGGCCGACGCCCAGCATCAGGACGTCGAAGGTGGGGACGGCGCCATGGTTCTCGGGGCCGGCGGACCGGGCGAGTTCCTCGGCGTAGCCCGCGGCCGCCGCTTCCACGTCGGCGCCGTAGGGGCCGTCCGACGCGGGCATGGCGTGCACGCGCTTCGGGTCCAGCGGCACCGCGTCGAGCAGTGCCTCGCGGGCCTGGGTGACATTGCGCTCCGGGTCGCCCTCGGGCAGGAAGCGCTCGTCGCCCCACCACAGGTCGAGCCGGCTCCAGTCGATGGCGTCCCGGGCGGGCTGAGCCGCGAGGGCGGCCAGCACACCGTTGCCGTTGCGACCGCCGGTGAGCACGATCGAGGCGTAGCCGCGCGAGGCCTGCGCGTCCACGATCTTCGTGATCAGCCGGGCCGCGGCGGCCTGGGCCATCAGTTCCTTGTCGCGGTGGACGACGAGTTGGGGAGTGCTCACTGCGGATCAGCCTTCTTGACCGGGGGCATCTTCGCGGGGGTGGGCCGGTCGGCGCCGCCCTGGTCCGGAGAGGCCGAGGCGGACACCGAAGCGGGCGTCGCGTCCGGTACCCCGCGGACCGGCAGGGCCGGTACGGGCTGGTCGGCGGCCGCCTCGGCCCGTTCCGCGGCCGACTGGATGCCGCCCAGCCGGTCCACGCCGAACCGCAGTGTGGCCGCGTAGGTGTCGTCCGGGTCGAGCCTGCGCAGCTCCTCCGCGAGCAGCTCGGACGTCTCACGGCGCTTGAGCGCCACCGCGCGGTCCGGCTGGCCGGGCAGGGCCAGCGTGGCCATCGCCCCGTCCGACCGGTGCAGCGTGATGGGACCGCCGGTCGTCTCCAGGCGGACCTGGGTCAGACCGGGACCCGCGGAGATCGCCCGCCGGACATGCACGTGGAGGCGGTCGGCGAGCCACATCGCGAGCAGTTCGACGCTGGGGTTGGACTCCTCGCCCGCCACCTCGACGGAGACGATCTCCGAGGAGACCTGGTCGAGCGCGGCGGCCAGCATCGAACGCCACGGGGTGATGCGGGCCCAGGCGAGGTCGGTGTCGCCCGGTTCGTAGCTCTCGGCGCGGGACCGCAGCTCCTCGACGGGCTTCTCCGCCGCGTAGCTGTCGGTGACCCGGCGCTGGCTCAGGGCGCCCAGCGGGTCGTTCGCCGGGTCGCGCGGCGCGTCCACCGACCACCAGACCACCACCGGCGCGTCCGGCAGCAGCAGCGGCAGCACCACGGACTGGGCGTGGTCGGAGACCTCGCCGTACAGCCTCAGGACGACCGTCTCGCCGGTGCCCGCGTCTGCGCCCACCCGTACCTCGGCGTCGAGGCGGGACTGGGTGCGGCCCCGGGGCGAGCGCGAGACGCGCTTGATGACCACGAGCGTGCGCGAGGGGTGCTCGTGCGACGCGTCGCCCGCGGCCTTCAGGGCGTCGTAGGCGTTCTCCTCGTCCGTGACGACGACGAGGGTGAGCACCATGCCGACGGCCGGGGTGCCGATGGCGCGGCGGCCCTTGACGAGCGCCTTGTTGATCTTGCTGGCAGTGGTGTCGGTGAGGTCTATCTTCATGGCCGGCGCCAGCTCCGTCCCTCTCGTGCGAGCATTTCGTCCGCCTCGACCGGGCCCCACGTCCCGGACTGGTACTGCGCGGGCTTGCCGTGCTTGTCCCAGTAGCGCTCGATCGGGTCGAGGATCTTCCAGGACAGCTCGACCTCCTCGGTGCGCGGGAAGAGGTTCGAGTCGCCCAGGAGGACGTCGAGGATGAGGCGCTCGTACGCCTCCGGGCTGGACTCCGTGAACGACTCGCCGTAGGCGAAGTCCATGGACACGTCCCGGATCTCCATCGAGGTGCCGGGCACCTTCGAGCCGAAGCGGACCGTGACGCCCTCGTCGGGCTGGACCCGGAAGACGATCGCGTTCTGGCCCAGCTCCTCCGTCGCCGTGTGGTCGAAGGGGGAGTGCGGGGCGCGCTGGAAGACCACCGCGATCTCGGTGACCCGGCGGCCGAGCCGCTTGCCGGTGCGCAGGTAGAAGGGGACGCCCGCCCAGCGGCGGTTGTCGATCTCGACCTTGATGGCCGCGTAGGTGTCGGTCTTCGACTTGGGGTCGATGCCGTCTTCCTGGAGGTAGCCGACGGCCTTCTCGCCGCCCTGCCAGCCCTCGGCGTACTGCCCGCGGACCGCGCTCTTGCCGAGGTCCTTCGGCAGCCGCACCGCGCCGAGCACCTTCTCCTTCTCCGCCGCCAGCGCGTCCGCGGAGAAGGAGGCGGGCTCCTCCATCGCGGTCAGTGCCATCAACTGGAGCAGGTGGTTCTGGATGACGTCACGGGCGGCGCCGATGCCGTCGTAGTAACCGGCCCGGCCGCCGATGCCGATGTCCTCGGCCATGGTGATCTGTACATGGTCCACGAAGGACCGGTTCCAGATCGGCTCGAACATCGTGTTGGCGAAGCGGAGCGCCAGGATGTTCTGGACGGTCTCCTTGCCGAGGTAGTGGTCGATGCGGAAGACCTGGTCCGCGGCGAAGACCTCGTGGACGATCGCGTTGAGTTCCTCGGCCGACTTCAGGTCGTGGCCGAAGGGCTTCTCGATGACCGCGCGTCGCCAGGAACCCCTCTCCTGGTCGGCGAGACCGTGCTTCTTCAACTGCTGGATGACGACCGGGAAGGACCGCGGCGGCACCGACAGATAGAAGGCGAAGTTGCCGCCCGTGCCCTGTGCCTTGTCCAGTTCCTCGATCGTGTCGCGCAGCCGCTCGAACGCGTCGTCGTCGTCGAAGGTGCCCTGGACGAAGCGCATCCCCTGGACGAGCTGCTGCCAGACCTCCTCACGGAACGGCGTACGGGCGTGGTCCTTGACGGCGTCGTGGACCTCCTGTGCGAAGTCCTCGTGGGCCCACTCGCGCCGGGCGAAGCCGACGAGCGAGAAACCCGGTGGCAGCAGACCCCGGTTCGCGAGGTCGTACACGGCGGGCATCAGCTTTTTGCGTGACAAATCGCCTGTGACGCCGAAGATGACCAGGCCCGACGGCCCCGCGATACGCGGGAGCCGTCGGTCGGCGGGGTCACGCAGCGGGTTGCTGCTCGACAAGGTGTCAGCCCTCCGAGGGGGCGAGGCGCGAAAGCTCCGCCTCGGTCGACTTGAGCAGGTCGGTCCAGGCCGCCTCGAACTTCTCGACGCCCTCGTCCTCCAGTTGCTGCACCACGTCGTCGTACGAGATCCCGAGCGCCTCCACGGCGGCCAGCTCGGCGCGGGACTGCTCGTACGTGCCGGTGATCGTGTCGCCGGTGATCTGGCCGTGGTCCTCGGTGGCCTCAAGGGTGGCCTCCGGCATGGTGTTCACCGTGTTCGGCGCCACCAGCTCGTCGACGTACAGCGTGTCCTTGTAGGCCTTGTCCTTGACGCCCGTCGAGGCCCACAGGGGACGCTGCTTGTTGGCCTGCGCCTTGTCGAGGGCGGCCCAGCGGTCCGAGGAGAAGACCTCCTGGTACGCCTCGTAGGCGAGCCGCGCGTTGGCGAGACCGGCCTTGCCGCGGGCGGCCTTGGCCTCGTCGGTGCCCAGCGCGTCGATCCGCTTGTCGATCTCGGTGTCCACGCGGGACACGAAGAAGGACGCCACGGAGTGGATCTTCGAGAGGTCCAGGCCGCGCTCCTTGGCCTTCTCCAGGCCGGTGATGAAGGCGTCCATGACCTCGCGGTAGCGCGCCAGCGAGAAGATCAGCGTGACGTTGACGCTGATGCCCAGGCCGATGGTCTCGGTGATCGCCGGAAGACCCGCCTTGGTGGCCGGGATCTTGATCAGGGTGTTGGGACGGTCCACCAGCCAGGCGAGCTGCTTGGCCTCGGCGACGGTGGCCGCCGTGTTGTGGGCCAGCCGCGGGTCGACCTCGATCGACACACGGCCGTCCTGGCCGCCGGTGGCGTCGAAGACCGGGCGCAGGATGTCGGCGGCGTCACGGACGTCCGCCGTCGTGATCATGCGGATGGCTTCCTCGACGGTCACCTTGCGGGCCGCGAGATCGGCGAGCTGCTGGTCGTAGCCGTCGCCCTCCGAGATCGCCTTCTGGAAGATCGACGGGTTGGTGGTGACGCCCACGACGTGCTGCTGGTCGATCAGTTCGGCGAGGTTGCCGGACGTGATCCGCTTGCGCGACAGGTCGTCCAGCCAGATCGCGACGCCTTCCTCGGAGAGGCGCTTGAGTGCGTCTGTCATGGAAAATGCATCTCCTACGTGTCGTTTGTCAGCGTCAGCTCTGGGCGGCGGCGATGGATTCCCGGGCCTTGGCGGCCACATTCTCGGCAGTGAAGCCGAACTCCTGGAAGAGGACCTTGCCGTCGGCGGAAGCCCCGAAGTGCTCCAGTGAAACGATGCGACCGGCGTCTCCGACGAACCGGTACCAGGTCAGACCGATCCCCGCCTCGACCGCGACGCGTGCCCGCACCGACGGCGGCAGCACGCTGTCCCGGTACCCCTGGTCCTGCGCGTCGAACCACTCCACGCAGGGCATGGACACGACCCGCGTCGGCACCCCGGAGGCCTCCAACTGCTCGCGGGCCTCGACGGCCACGTGCACCTCGGAACCGGTACCGATGAGGATCACCTCGGGCGTACCCGTGGACGCCTCGAACAGGACATAACCGCCCTTGGCGGTGTCCTCGTTGGCCTCGTACGTCGGCACGCCCTGGCGGGTCAGCGCGAAACCGTGCGGGGCGCCCTCGCCGTAGACCTTGGTGTAGCGGCGCAGGACCTCGCGCCAGGCGATCGCGGTCTCGTTCGCGTCCGCCGGGCGTACGACGTTCAGGCCCGGGATGGCGCGCAGCGAGGCCAGGTGCTCGACCGGCTGGTGGGTGGGACCGTCCTCGCCGAGACCGATGGAGTCGTGCGTCCAGACGTACGTCACCGGCAGGTGCATCAGCGCGGAGAGACGGACCGCGTTGCGCATGTAGTCGGAGAAGACGAGGAACGTGCCGCCGTAGACACGGGTGTTGCCGTGCAGGGTGATGCCGTTGAGCTCCGCGGCCATGGAGTGCTCGCGGATACCGAAGTGGATCGTGCGGCCGTAGGGGTTCGCCTCCGGCAGCGGGTTGTCCGCCGGGAGGAACGACGAGGTCTTGTCGATCGTCGTGTTGTTCGAGCCCGCGAGGTCGGCGGAGCCGCCCCACAGCTCGGGGATGACCGCGCCGAGCGCCTGGAGCACCTTGCCGGATGCGGCACGGGTGGCGACACCCTTGCCCACCTCGAACACCGGGAGCTTCTCCTCCCAGCCGGCCGGCAGCTCGCCCGCCGCGATGCGGTCGTACTCGGCCGCGCGCTCCGGGTTGTTCGTGCGCCACTCCTGGTACGAGGGCTCCCACGCGGCCTTGGCCTCGCGGCCGCGCTCCAGGGCCTGGCGGGTGTGCTTGAGAACGTCGTCGGAGACGTCGAAGGACTTCTCCGGGTCGAAGCCCAGCACACGCTTGGTGGCGGCGACCTCGTCGTCGCCCAGCGCCGAGCCGTGCGCGGCCTCGGTGTTCTGCGCGTGCGGCGCGGGCCAAGCGATGATCGAGCGCATCGCGATGAACGACGGCCTGTTCGTCACCTTCTTCGCGGCCTCGATGGCGTTGTAGATGGCGTGCGGGTCCAGGTCGCCGTCCGGCTTCGGGGCGACGCGCTGGACGTGCCAGCCGTAGGCCTCATACCGCTTGACGGTGTCCTCGGAGACCGCGGTCTCGGTGTCGCCCTCGATCGAGATGTGGTTGTCGTCCCACAGCAGGATCAGGTTGCCGAGTTCCTGGTGGCCGGCCAGCGAGGACGCCTCCGCGGAGATGCCCTCCTGGAGGCAGCCGTCACCGGCGATCGCGTAGATGAAGTGGTCGAACGGCGACTCACCCTGGGGGGCGTCCGGGTCGAACAGGCCGCGCTCGTAGCGGGCGGCCATCGCCATGCCCACCGCGTTGGCGACACCCTGGCCGAGCGGGCCGGTGGTGGTCTCGACCCCTGTGGTGTGCCCGTACTCGGGGTGGCCCGGAGTCTTGGAGCCCCAGGTGCGGAAGGCTTCCAGGTCCGCCAGCTCCAGGCCGAAACCGGCCAGATAGAGCTGTGTGTAGAGGGTCAGGGACGAGTGTCCGGCGGACAGTACGAACCGGTCGCGCCCCACCCAGTCCGCGTCCGCGGGGTCGTGCCGCATCACCTTCTGGAAGAGGGTGTAGGCGGCCGGGGCCAGGCTCATCGCCGTTCCCGGATGGCCGTTGCCGACCTTTTGTACGGCGTCGGCGGCCAGGACGCGGGCGGTGTCAACGGCCCGCTGGTCCAACTCGGTCCAGTCGAGGTCTGTGGTGGTCGGCTTGGTGCTCACCCTGGGTCAGGGCTCCTCTCCACATGTCACGCATGTCGGAATACCGGTGCACTTGGCGCCCACCGGCCGTTGTCGAGCCTACCCCCGTAAGAACGTGCATTTTTTCGAGTCATTCCAGACTGCCGGGACTCTCGGGGATCCGCCTCCCGACCGGTCCGTTCCGCATTCGGCAACTGAATACGGAGGTGCTCGTTCGAGTGCTCAATGGAGTGGTGATCAGCTCTTCCGGAGGGGCCGCCCAACACGACCCCACCCCCGCGAATGTCCGGGTCTGGGCAACGTCTACAGTGGCGTGGTACGCGCGAGCCTTTACGGGGAGTTCACACCCGAAGGCTTGCTGGGATGTCTCTGTCAGGGGTGTGCGTGACGGCCGTTGAATCCCGTCCAGCGGGGATTGTCGGGGCGAGCCAGAGCCCGGGCCGGCGGCCGATCGGGGCCCGGGTCATGGCGTTCGTGGCGCTGACCAAGCCGCGGATCATCGAGCTGCTGCTGATCACCACCGTTCCGGTGATGTTCCTGGCCCAGCAGGGAGTGCCGGACCTCGGGCTGGTGCTCCTCACCTGTGTCGGCGGCTACCTCTCCGCGGGTGGCGCGAACGCGCTCAACATGTACATCGACCGCGACATCGACGCGCTCATGGACCGCACCTCGCAGCGTCCCCTGGTCACCGGCATGGTCAGCCCCCGCGAGTGCCTCGCCTTCGGCATCACCCTCGCCGTCGTCTCGACCCTCCTCTTCGGCCTGACCGTCAACTGGCTGTCCGCCTGGCTCGCGCTCGGGGCGCTCCTCTTCTACGTCGTCGTCTACACGATGATCCTCAAGCGCCGTACCTCGCAGAACATCGTGTGGGGCGGTATCGCCGGCTGTCTCCCGGTGCTCATCGGCTGGTCCGCGGTCAAGGACTCCATGTCCTGGGCGCCGGTCATCCTCTTCCTCGTCATGTTCTTCTGGACGCCACCGCATTACTGGCCGCTGTCCATGAAGGTCAAGGACGACTACGCGCGCGTGGGCGTGCCGATGCTCCCGGTCGTCGCCTCCAACAAGGTCGTCGCCAAGCAGATCGTGATCTACAGCTGGGTCATGGTCGCGGTCTCGCTGCTGCTGACGCCCCTCGGTTACACGGGCTGGTTCTACACCCTGGTCGCGCTGCTGGCCGGCGGCTTCTGGCTGTGGGAGGCGCACGGGCTGCAGAACCGGGCCAAGGCCGAGGTGACCGGCGGCAAGCTCAAGGAGATGCGGCTGTTCCACTGGTCGATCACCTATGTGTCACTCCTGTTCGTGGCGATCGCGGTGGATCCCTTCCTGCGATAGCCCCCGGACAGTCCCTCGTACGGCTCGACGGGCGGGGTGCGTGGTCCGGCGGGACAACCCGCCCACCACGACCGGATCACGAAGGCTCGCCTGAGCGATCCCCGGCACGGTCCTGGCCGCCGCGTTTCCGCAAAGCA
>NZ_JBEXDX010000098.1:0-8326 GCF_040605995.1 Streptomyces sp. NPDC005492 | reverse complement strand
GATCTTGTTCCTGCTGTGGGGCACGCTCGTCGCTGCCGGGCAGCCGAACAAGCAGGTCCTCGATCGCGCTCCGCACCTTGGCGATGCCGAACAGCAAGAGCGTGATGAACGTGAGCGTGGAGGCAGTAACGCGGTAGGTGGCTCGCATGGGATTCGTACCTTCCCCTTCCTTGTCATGGATGCCGTTGCGCACAGCCCGGCCGGCCAAGTCCGGGTCGTGCGAGTGCTGCGTCCGGGATGGCGGTCCCGGTCCGGGATGGTTAGTCCCGGCGCAGCCCGCTCCTCCGGGTGGCGGATCCCGGCGGGCGGTGGCTTTTACCTTTCACCTCCTGATGAATCGGATGGCGGGCGGAGCAGCCCCCACGCGGAGTCGCGGACCGTACCGTCATCGGTGCGGACGGCCCGCAGTTCCTGGAAGCGGCTACTCGTTGGCCACGACACCGAGCCGGAGACCAACCTTCTTGGAGCGGAGCTTGCGCCGCGCGTGCCTCAACGCGTCGCGTACGGACTGGTTCGTTGCCGTCCCGCCCAGCAAATTGGCGATCACCGGCGCCTTCATGCCGTACCCCTCGGCGAGCACGAACACCTTCAGCTGGAGGTCACTGAATTCCTGGCGCAGCACCGCCATCGCCGGGGCGAGATCGGCGAGGGACTGCTCCTCCGCGCTGGGGTGAGCGTTGTCCCTGGTGTCCAGCAGGTACAGGTCGTCCCCGACGAAGGACTCCGCACGCTCCCTGACCTCCTTGAGGTACGCGTAGGACTCATTGCGGGCCACCGCCCACAGGTACGCCTCGGTCTTACCCATCCCCATCGCGAGAGGGCCGCCGCGCTTGAGCCGGGTGTAGATGGCGAGCCATACCCGCGACGCGATGTCATCGCACGCCCATCCGTCAAGACTCGTGATGTAGTACGCGATCCGGCGAACGGAGCGCGCGTTCGCATACAGGCCCTCCCACTGGAGCTGAGCCTCTGGGCTCAGCTCCACGATGCGGATCGCGACCTCGGGGGCCGTTCCACGCTGACGCGGGATCCTGCGGCCCTCGTTGTTACTGCCGCTCATACCTGGCCTCTCGCATGATCGGGGTCGAACGGAGTGGTGATCCCGCCGTACGAGATCTCCACCAACCCATCAGTGCCGCAACCCGAAAAGTGTGAGAGGCGAACGACGGAATTCTCCGGGAGATCCGCAACCCACAGGGCAGCACCGGTGACCTCGGCGACGGCACTCTGCCCGTGGCAGAGAGGGGACACCGTCGGCGAACCGCGACTGGCGCCGGATCGACGGCCAGAGGGGGAGCTCGGCAGGCGCCCGCCCTGGGGCTGTTCAGCGCAACGCTCCCGGTGGGAACTTCACCACCCATTCGTGCTGCTGGTCCCATGCCCGTACCCACGACTCGCGCCACAGGCGGGGGAATTCGCGTACCGGCTCAGCGTACGGGCTGGCTTCCTCCCCGGGCACGGCCTCTCCGGTAGTCCTGTCCACCCAACCGCTCTCAACAAGAGACGGCCGCCAGTTCGCGTCGCCCCCAGGACGGCCTGCACGCTTGCAATCCCGACGGCACCGCCATTGACTGGCACACGCCACTCGCGTTCGTGCATCCAGGCCGAGCCCGGCGCCGTACACACAGCCCAGTGCTCAAGCTCGGCCGCCATGTTTTTTTATGCAGGTCATGACGCGATCCTCAACGGGCTTCCACCTCACATCGCTCAAGTCATCGCTGGCCACGGAAGTATCAACACCACCATGGGGGACGCCGCAATCTATCCAGCGGACGCCATCGAGGCGCACCAGGCCTTGATGGCTCCGTCGCGCACTCCGGCCTGTCGAGGAATACAGGGCCGTCACGCCGGACGAGTGGCAGGAGTTCCTTGGACACTTCGAGCGCCGCAAGCTCGCCCTTGGGGAATGCGGTCGAGCCTATGGCACTGATTGCACTCATGAACACGCATGTGTCCGATGCCCAGTCCTCAGGCACCTCAACCCCTATCGAAGAGGGTCATTCGCGCGACGTCAGTAATCTGGCTCCTCTGGAATCCCCTTATTCCATCTCGAAATCTCTGCCGCTCTCCTCATGTTTTCCATGTCATCCAGAAAACCCTGGATGCGCGACGGGCCGGATATTGTTCTGGGTGGCAGCCCAGTTGTCCCGTATTCTTCCGTCGATTTGATCTCCCGCTCCCGGGGCCCGTGTCTGACAGATATCTCCGGGTCGTTCAGGCACGTACGGCATGTTCGTTACGTCGATACCGGCACCCGACTTTGGTTCGGGCCAACCGAAGTCGGGGTGCGAGGCGGGGTGCGAGGCGGGGAATCGTTTCGCCGTTCGCATGCGGGTGACACAGCACATTTGCATCAGGCGGGCGACACGTTTGCGGTTCACCCGCCGCCCGTGGCGGCGCAGTTCGGCGTGGATGCGCGGGACGCCGTAGGTACGACGGGAGGCGAGGTGCAGCACGGTGATCTCGTGGGCGAGTGCATCGTCGGCGGCCTGCCGGGCACGGCGGGCGGCCTCGCCCTCGCGCCAGGCGTAGTAGGAGGAGCGGGCCACGCGCAGCACGCAGCACAACAGCGTGATCGGGTAGTTCGCCTTCTCCGCGTGGATGAACCAGCACAACTCGCTCACCGGTCGTTCTCCTTGACGAAGAAGGCGGTAGCTTTTTTCAGGACCTCGATCGTCTGCTGCTGTTCACGGTTCTCCTTGCGCAGCCGCCGCAATTCCTCACGCTCGGCGCTGGTCAGCTCGCCGCCCTGGCTCCCGCTTCGGTCGGCCTTGGCCTGGCGGTACCAGCCGCGCAGGGATTCCGAGCTGATGCCGAGTTCCCGGGCCACCGCGGTGACCGTCCTGCCCGAGGAGTCGACGAGCACGATGGCGTCCCGCTTGAACTCCTCCGTGTACCGCTTCGTGTACTTGCTTCCCACCTGGTAACTACTTCCAATGGAACCTCAGGTCCCAGTCTCCAGGTGTCCACGATCAAGGGGAAGCTTCAGTCGTGCGGTTGCCCGGCAGTGGACGGCCGACAGCGACGACGAGTGGTGTGTCGGCGTCGATGACGACTTGGTGGTTGGTGGAGTACTGATAGTTCTAATAGCTCATCGGTGAGCCTGAGCGCGTGAGTGCAAGGGTTGCCGAGCGAGGTGGAAGCCTGCCCCACTTTCGGGACGAGAGATCCCCGTGGTCAGACCGGCTCTGCCTCGCACCCGCCCTGCCGGGCAGAGACCTTCGGTAGTTCCGGGACCTTTGATCTCTCGTCTAAGACCGGTCCCGCCCGGCAGAAGCGGGTCAGGTTTCATGTCGCCAGGCCGCCGACAGGGGCCGACCTCTCAGCAGTTCGCGAGCCCAGAGCTCTCCAGCAGACCGAGGTCCCTGCCGGTCGCTGGAGACACGAACGGCTCATGAGATGGCGTGCCCCGAGCACTTCTATTAGAGCGCCGCGTGCTCCGCCCGGGAAACGACGTGTACGACAAGACGGAGGTAGAAAGGTTGAGCGCGATCTTCTGCGGCATCGACTGGGCGGAGGGCCATCACGACATAGCCCTCGTCGACCAGGACGGCAGCCAGTTGGCGAAGTTGCGGATCAGCGACGACAGCGCCGGCTTCCACGCCCTGCTGGAACTCCTGGGCCGCCACGGCGACAACGTCGAGAACCTGATCCCGGTCGCCATCGAGACTCCCCGTGGACTGCTGGTCGCCTCCCTGCGAGCCACCGGCCGCAAGGTCTACGCGATCAACCCCTTGGCCGCCGCCCGATACCGCGACCGCGGCAGCGTCTCCCGGGCCAAGTCCGACGCCGCTGACGCCCGGGTACTGGCCAACATCCTCCGCACCGACCGGCACGCCCATCGCCCGCTGCCCGAAGACAGTGAAGCCGGGCAAACCGTTGCCGTCCTCGCCCGCGCCCACCAGGACGCGATCTGGGATCGGCAGCAGATGGTCAACCGGCTCCGCTCCCACCTGCGCGAGTACTGCCCAGCCGCCCTCCTCGCCTTCCACGGATCGGGCAAACCGGGACTCGACTCCGCACACGCACGCGCGGTCCTTGCGGCCGCCCCCACCCCGGCCGCCGCGGCCAGACTCACCCGCAGCCAGCTGCGCGCACTCCTCACCCGGGCGGGTCGCCTGCGTCGCGGCATTGACGCGGAGGTTGAACGGCTCCGGGAGATCTTCCGTGCGGAGCACCTCCACCAACTGCCCCTGGTCGAAGAGGCAATGGGGCACCAGACATTGGCACTTGTCCAGCAGGTCAGCGCTGCCTGCAGCAGTGTCACCGACCTTGCGGCGGCGACGGAGGAAGCGTTCCTCGCGCACCCGGACGCCGACATCATCACCAGCTTCCCGGGTCTGTCCGTGCTGTCCGGGGCCCGAGTGTTGGCCGAGATCGGTGACGACCGTTCCCGGTTCGCGGACGCGAGGGCGGTCAAGGCATACGCCGGCGCGGCACCCGTGACAAGGGCGTCAGGCCGCAGCCACGTCGTCGTAGCTCGGACCGTCAAGAACCAACGACTCGCCGGCGTTGGCTACATGTGGGCCTTTGCCACACTCCGCACCGACGCCCCACGCGCCCATTACGACAGGCGACGAGCCGGCGGAGAACGGCACACCGCCGCACTGCGGAACCTGTTCAACAAGCTCCTGGGCTGCCTCTACCACTGCCTGCAGAGCCGAACGACATACGACCCCGACCGAGCCTTCGCGGCCCCTTTGACCCTCGCCGCCTGAGCACGGACTTGACCTCTCAACGACATGAGATGTCTTCGAACGCTCGGCGATGTTGTGGTCGCGAGTGGGAACCAAGGTGCCGTCCACGATTAGCACGGCATCCTTGTGGAACCGCCGGCGCTGGCGCAGGGCGAGGGTGGGCCCGAGGTGGTCGATGACGCGGTCGGCAGCCGACTTCGAGATCCCGAAGAGCAGGGCGAGCTGTCGCAGTGTCAGATTGGTTCGCCAGTACGCGATGACGAGCAGCACGCGGTCCTCCAGCGGCAGACCCCATGGTCGTCCCTTGCGTATCGGGGCCGCTTCTTCCTTTCGCAGAGCGGTGATGAGCGTGCCGAACTGCTGCGGGCTCAGTCCGGTGAACGGGCTTATCCAGCGGGGCTCCGATGCCGTGATCACGGCGAAATCATCTCCGACCCCGAGAAGCCGTGTTGAGTTGCGGGGTCTCGGGGGTACTGGGGGCGCTTCCGCTTGAGCTTGGCCAGGTCACTGAGGACGACAGAGACGCAGCGTCTCGGACGACCATGATCAATCTCAGCGCCGGCCACGGTTCCATTGATCCCCGAGGCCGTGGGTAGCGCCCACCGTGCGTGCGGCTCTGGCCCTCACCGCCCGGCGTGGAAAGACCATCCCCGGAGGGCGGGCACACCCGGTCGCTCGTTCGTTCCCGCACGTGGGGCGGATGAGGGGGAGCGCAGTCCGGCCCGGTACCGTCGCCGGGTTTCACCGGGCAGCACTGCGCGTCGACATCGGTGGTCCTGTGAGGTGCCACCCGGATGGCCTTCGCGCACTCGTTCCGCTTAGCCTTTCCGTTGGCCCGCGCCGCGCCCGGTGGCTGCGGGAGGTCAAGGAGGTGGAAGGCCGATGCCCGAGCAGGCTTCGGCATCCGAGGACGGCGCTCCTGACAAGCGCCTGCATCTGGTGCCCGACGAGGTCGTCGAGGTCGGCCGGATGGAGGCGGTGCGCCGCTACGACATCCTCGACAGCCCGCCCGACGGCGCGTTCGACCGGGTGGCTGCGCTGGCAGCCCGCCTGTTCGACGTCCCCGTGGCGACGGTGACGATCGTGGACGAGGACCGGATCTGGTTCAAGGCCGCGCACGGCCTGGACGGGGTCAGCGAGATCGGCCGGGACCCGGGCCTGTGCGGCTCCGCGGTCCTGCGAGACGACACGCTGGTGATTCCCGACACTCTGCTCGACGACGTCGCCTGCGGCAACCCGCTGGTCACCGGGCCGCTCGGCGTGCGGTTCTACGCCGCCGCGCCGATCACCACGACGGACGGGCACAAGCTGGGCACGGTCAACGTCCTGGACACCAAGCCCCGCTCCATCACCTCCGAACAGACAGCCACCCTGACCGATCTGGCGGCGATCGTGATGGACGAGATGGAGCTGCGACTGTCCGCGCTGCGCACCGTGCGCCAGGAGCAGCAGTCCGCCGAGGCTGAGCGGGCGGCCCGGGAGCAGGCGGAGAGGGACAAGGCGGCGATCGCCTCCTTCGCCTCCACCTTGCAGCGCACTCTGTTGCCGCCGGCGCTGCCGACGGTGCCCGGCCTGGAGCTGGCCTGCCACTACCACACCGCGTCCGCGCACGACGTGGGCGGCGACTTCTACGACGTCTTTCCCCTGCCCGCCGGGACGTGGGGATTGTTCCTGGGGGACGTGTGCGGCAAGGGCGCCGAGGCGGCCACCATCACCTCCCTGGCCCGCTACACCCTGCGGGCTTCCGCCCAGCACACGGACGATCCCGTCGCGGTACTTGAGGCCCTGAACAGCGCCCTGCTGGCCGATGTGCGGGCGGGCAGCCGGTTCTGCACAGCCTTCTTCGCCACCCTCACCCCTGATGCGGCCGGGGGCTTCACCGTGGAGCTGGCCACCGGTGGGCACCCCCCGGCCTACCACCTCAGCCCCGCCCCGCCCGAAGCCGGGCCCGCCACGCACACGCGGGCAGAAGCGGTCCATCCCAAGGGCGGCATGCTCATCGGAGCCTTCCCCGACGCCCGCTTCGCCTCCACCACCCTCCACCTCGCCCCAGGCCAGGCCCTGCTCCTCTACACCGACGGCCTCACCGAGGCACACACCAGCACCGGTACCATGCTCGGTGACGAGGGCCTGACAACCTTCCTCACCGCTCGTGCCGCCTCGTGCGGGGCGGCGCAGTTGGTCCAGGACACCGTCGGTCTGCTGGACGGCCTGCCCGAGGGCGCGAGTGACGACGTCGCCCTGCTGGCTCTGTCGGTTCCCGCTCCCGACCAGGCCGCCACCGCGACGGGGGCCGGATCCACCGCCCACACCACCGCCGCGCCCGCCGGCGAGGAGCACTGACCGCCATGACCGACGACATCGAGCTGACCCTGACCGCCACCCCCGGTTCCGCAGCGGTCGCCACCGTCACCGGCGAGATCGACCCGCATACCGCACCCGGCTTGCGTACCCGCGCGCTGGAGCTGATCGACCAGGGCCACCACCACTTGATCCTCGACCTGTCGGGTGTGGGCTTCTGCGACTCCGCCGGCCTCAGCGCACTGATCGGCATCTGGCACGGCGCCCAGGAAGCGGGCGGCTCCCTGGCCCTGGCCGCCGTCCCCGACCGGCTGATGCGCATGCTCACCCTCACCGGCGTGGACAGCCTCCTGCCCCATTACCCGAGCACCGCCGACGCGCTCAGCGCCCACCAGGGCGCCCCCATCGACTAACCGCTCCTTCGCCAGCCTTGCGCGTCGCTCCCCGGGCGGCAAAGCCCGATCTGCACGGTGGTACGACGAACGGCCGGGCGCCTCGGGTGCGATTCGTGCTCGCCGGCGTCCGACATACCGCGCGGCGCATATCTGCACCGCGAACCCCAGCTGGTGAGCCTTCGTCCGCCGCAACGCAATCAGGTCCCGATCCACGTCGTCCAGCAAGAAGACCCGCTCCAGCTCCGGACGCGTGGGCTCCTCGGCGAACTCCCCGTACGCCTCGGCCTGCTCATCAGTTAAGAACTCCACCGGCATAAAGCGGACCGTACCCAGACCCCGCCCAAGATCGACGATCTTTCAGCTGACCTGACCCTTATCCCGGGGACGATCACTGTGCTAGCCGATCATCATCAATCTCAGCGCCAACCACGGTCCCATTGATCCCCGAGACCGACCCACGCCGCGCTGCCCGCCAGGACCAGAGCACCAGCACTCCTGCCAGATCACCCACCACCCAGAGATCGATTACGGGACAGCCCTTAGGGCCTGTTGGGAAAGTGCTGGTCACAGCCACTTGTTGAGGACTGCGACCGGCACGGTCGCCTCGTAGCGGACGGCGAGCTTGTCGTACCTAGTGGCCACGGCACGGTGGCGCTTGAGGCGATTAATCCCGCATTCGACTGCGTGGCGCTTGCGGTAGTCGGTCCTGTCGAACTTCGGTGGCCGACCGCCCCGGGAGCCGAGTTTCTGGCGGTTGCGGATCCGATCCGCCGGGACCGGAATGGTCGCCTTGATCCCGCGTCTTCGCAGGTAGGCCCGGTTGCGGCGGGAGTCGTACGCCTAATAGGCGTTGAGGGCTGGGAGTTGGATCAGCTCTGGGCAGGGGCCGAGCGAGATGTCTTGCTGTATGCCGCGCTTTGAGTGCTTCGACAA
>NZ_JBEXDX010000097.1:0-9362 GCF_040605995.1 Streptomyces sp. NPDC005492 | reverse complement strand
TTTGTTTTGCGGGGCCCGGTTTCCCTTGGGGGAGCCGGGCCCCGGTGTTTCCCGGCGGGGTCAGCCGCGGTAGGTCAGCAGCAGGGGTTCGAGGTTGGCGGAGGTGGCGCGACGGTGATCCCTTACTGCTGGGCGGCCGGCAACTTTCGCAGCTGTTGGTCGTAGCCGGCCAGCAGCTGCGAAAGTTGCTCCAGGGATTCGGCCGGCACGTCCTTGGGTGCCGTCTCGACCAGGTAGCGGGCCGCGGCGACCAGTGCCGACAGCTCGTACGCGTGGAACGTGCCGCGTAGCAGCGTCGGGCTCAGGCGCTCCAGCTCCATCGCTTCAGCCCTTGGACTTCACGTAGTCGACGACCTGCTTGAGCTCGGCGGCGAACTGGTCGTAGTCCTCCTGCATGCCGTTGATGTAGGCGCTCCAGCCCAGGCTGGCCTTCGCGTAGTGCACGGCTTCCTGGATCTCCTCGTCGGTGGCGCCGAACAGCTTGGCGGCCTCGGTGTGGAAGAGGCTGCAGTAGTGGCACTTGGTCTCCGCGTGCAGCCCGACGCCGATCAGTTCCTTGTACTTGTTCGGGATCAGCGTCTCGCCGAGCTCGATCCGCTTGAAGATCTCCCACTCCGGGCCGAGCAACTCGGTCGGGATGCTCTGGAAGAAGTGCGGGACCAGGCCCAGGGTCTCCTTGATGTCCGCTTCCACCTGGGCGCGACTCACTTCGGTGGTCATGCTGGCCTCCTTGGAGGTTGCCAGCGCCGGAGCGGGGCCGCCTGCGCTTGCCGTGGGCTGAGGAACTCCTGCTCATGCCGGGCCCGGCACGGAACCTCCCGGTGAATGCGAGCGGGGCGGCACTCCAACCTCACCCCTCAGCCTAAGCGCCCCCGAACCCTCCGGCGACCTTCCATCGGGCACTCCCGCGTGCCGCCAGGGCGGCGGGCCGACACCGGTGCGCGCATGGACCGCTAGGTGAGGCCACAGGCGGCCACGGTGGGTGGACGCAGGGCAGTTCCTGGTCGCGGCCAGCAGCCGGGCGGCGGGCGAGCTGGTGAGGCGGCCATGCGGGCTGACCGTGCCGCGGATAAAGCTCCGCGAAGTCGTCGTCCGTGAAGAGCGGTCCGAGCACCTCACGGATCCGCATTGCGAAAGCAGCTCTTGGGAAACGCCAGCTGGGCTACCTCGGCTGTCTGCTCCGGCACCTCGCCGGGAACACGGGGATGCAGCGACACAGTGCTCACCTGATCGCGATGTCCCCGCACCTGGCCGCGCCATCATCCCTCCACCGGCGGTCAGTTGGAACAATCCGCCGAAGTCGCCAACGGTGTCCTCCAGCGGGACATGACCAGGACCACGACAAACTCCAGTTGCTGTCGGTGATCGGAAGGCGCCTGGCGAGGTGATCCGTCGGCGCGCGGGCCTGCGCGATCTCGGGAATCTCCCGGGCGGACTGGACGGCGCTCTACATCGCGCGACATGTCCGGTCGGCGGTCCTACCGGCCGGATATCGGTGTTGTACAGCCGAACTCCCGTCACTAGGGTGCTTATTGAGATTTCAATCAATCGTCGGGCCGAAGGTGGCACCGATGCCCGGCACCGTCGCCTGCTCGCGTCGTCTCTTTTCGAACTCCCCGATGTTCACGGCTCTTTCCGGCACTTCCCCACCGTAAGGAAGACACCGTGCCCAACGAATCTCTCGACTACCTGGTGATCGGCGGCGGCCCCGCGGGACTCCAGCTCGGACAACTGCTGCAGGCAGCCGGCCACCGCTACCGGATCCTGGAAAGCGGCAGCACACCAGGCACCTTCTTCCGCACCTTCCCCCGTCACCGCCAGCTGATCTCCATCAACAAGGTGTACAACGGCACCTCAGACCCCGAACTGAACCTCCGGATGGACTGGAACTCGCTGCTGTCTCCCGACCCGGAGCTGTTGTTCCGCCGATACAGCAAGCGTTACTTCCCGCGCGCCGACGACCTCGTGCGCTATCTGGCCGACTTCGCCGAGGCGTTCAAGCTCGACATTGCCTACGACACCCGGGCAGTGCGGATCCACCGCGCGGACGGCGGATTCACCGTCAGCGACCAGCACGGTGCGGATCACCATGGCCGGCGCCTGGTCATGGCCACCGGGCTGACCCGGCCCAACACCCCGGACATCCCCGGCATCGAGACGGCCGAGGACTACTCCGTCGTCCCGACGGACCCCGAGGACTTCATCGACCAGCGTGTCCTGATCCTCGGCAAGGGCAACTCCGCGCTGGAGACGGCCGACAGCCTGGTCGAGACGGCTGCCGTGATCCATGTGGCCGGACCGCACTCCATACGGATGGCCTGGAACACCCACTTCGTCGGTCATCTGCGCGCCGTCAACAACAACTTCCTCGACACCTACCAACTCAAGTCGCAGAACGCCCTGTTGGACGGCCACGTGCTGTCCATCGAGAAGGCCGACAAAGCCGACCAGGACGCAGACGGCAACCATCCCTATCGCGTCCGTTTCAGCTTCTCCCGCGCCGACGAGGTGGTGAAGGAGCTGCGGTACGACCGGGTGATCGTCTGCACCGGATTCCGCTTCGACGCCGCGGCGTTCGAGGCAGAGTGCCGTCCCGAACTGGTCATCAACGACCGGTTCGCCGCCCTCACCCCCGCCTACGAATCCGTGAACGTGCCCGGTCTGTACTTCGCCGGCACCCTGATGCAGCAGCGCGACTTCAAGAAGTCCACCGGAGGTTTCATCCACGGCTTCCGCTATGCCGTGCGAGCCCTGAGCCGCATCCTCGACGAACGCCATCACGACCGGTCCTGGCCCCACCGCACGCTCGACCCGGATCCATCCTCACTCGCCGACGCCGTGGTGGAGCGGACCAACCGGAGTTCGGCGCTGTGGCAGCAGTTCGGCGTGATCGGGGACCTCCTGGTCACGGCACCGGCGCCCGGTGAACAGGTCCGATACCACGAGGAGGTGCCGGTCGACTACACCCACGGCAGTCAACTCACCCAGGATCACGACTACTTCACCATCACCCTGGAGTACGGCCCCGACCACGACAAGGTCGACCCCTTCGACATCACCGTGCGCCGCACCGCGCAGAACTCCGTGGACGACGCCTTCGACGCCTCCTACCTCCACCCGGTGATCCGCCACTTCCGAAGCGGCGAACTCCTCGGCACCCACCACATGGCCGAGAACCTGGAGAACCAGTGGGACGACCCCGAGGTCCACCACGCCCCGCTGGCCGCCTTCTTCGCCCGTGAGCTGGGCGTGCGCCCCGCCGGCGCGGGGCGGTGAGAGAAGCCGTGATGCTCTCCGCAAAGGACTTCGAGGCTGCTGCCCGCGACAAGCTCGACCCCGTCTACGCCGACTTCATCGCCGGCGGGGCACGCGACGAGATCACCGTACGGGCCAACGAGGCGGCCTTCGGCCGGCTGCGGCTGTTGCCCCGGATGCTGCGCGGCGGCGGGGTGAAGGACCTGGACACCACTGTGCTCGGCAGTCGTGCCCGCCTGCCGATCCTGCTCTCGCCGACCGCCTTCCACAAACTGGTCGACCCGGAGGGCGAGTTGGCCACCGCACGTGCCGCGGCCGTCGCCGGAGCGATCCTGATCGTGAGCATGGCGTCGACGACGGCGGTGGGGGAGATCGCGGACGCAGCCCGCGCCGCGGTCGACGGCGCCGATCCTGTACCCCTGTGGTTCCAGCTCTACATCCAGCCCGACCGGGAGATCACCAAAGCCCTGGTGCGCCGGGCCACCGACGCCGGGTGCACCGCCCTGGTGATCACCGTGGACTCCCCGGTGCTGGGCGCGAGCGAACGCAACCGCCGCAACGGCTTCCACGACCTGCCGCCCGGGCTGCGCTGCGAGAACCTGGTCGACCTGCGCGACGGCGAGCGCGGGCACGTACGCCAGATCGCCATGTCCCCGGAGCTCTCCTGGCAGCACATCGACTCGCTGCGCTCGATCACGTCGCTGCCTATCCTGCTCAAGGGCGTGCTGCATCCCGAGGACGCCCGCCTCGCCGTGCGCCACGGCATCGACGGGCTGCTGCTGTCCAACCACGGCGGCCGCCAACTGGACACCGTGCCCGCCACTTTGGAGCTGCTGCCCGAGATCGCCGCCGCGGTCGCGGGCCGGATCCCCATCGTGCTGGACGGGGGCGTCCGACGGGGCACCGACGTCGTCAAGGCGCTGGCCCTTGGAGCGCGGGCGGTGGGCATCGGCCGTCCGGTGATGTGGGCCCTGGCCGTTGGAGGGGAGAAGGGCGTACTGCGGCTGCTGGAGCTGCTGCGTGAGGAACTCGAGGACACCCTGGCGCTGTGCGGCGTGACCGGGCCGCAGGAGCTCACTCCGGGCCTGGTTCGCTCAGCTTGGTCCGGTCCGCTCTTCGGCGGAGCCGCCTTGTGAGTGCCACCGGATGGCTGGTCGTTGCTGCCGCCGTGGCCCTGGCGGTGAGTCTGCCGTACTGGCTGCCCCGGACCGTGGTCGCCCTGCGCGTGCGGATCTTCGCCCGGGTGAACGGCGAGGAGGGCATCCCGGCGCCCGGCCGGGATGTGCCCGTCGAGGAGTTCAAGCAGGTGTACGGGCACCCGGCGGCGAGCGGCCGCAGCCGTGGCGCTGCGCTGTCCGACCTGTTCTGGTACTGGCTCTCACCCGGCCCCGAGGTGCACCAGGAGCATCTGGAGCCCGGCCCGCGCTACGACGACGTGGCCCGGACCACCCGGCAGATCCTCGCCGGGCTGTCCCTGGCGCAGTGGACGGAGCTCGTCGGCCGCTGCACCCGGCACGTCCTCGACGAACTCGACGACAGCGCCGGCGCTTCTCCCGCCAGGGCGCACCGCGTCAGGCTGCGGGACCTGATGATGCCGGTCTGGGCCGAGGTCTACTACGAGTTGGTCTTCCGCACACCGTGCCCGAGCACCGTCCGGGACCTGATCGTCGGCAACGCGGACGACGTGGTCACCGCCCTCAAGTGCACCGGGCTGCGGCACATGGACCGGCGGGCCCGGCTCACCGCCCACTTACGGGCCCGGCTCGCCCACGATCCGCCGCCGGTACCGCTTCCGTCCCTCCTCTCCGAGGAGGAGCGGGCGTACTATCTACAGGGCACGTTCTTCAACACGGCCGTCGTGCAGATGTCGGAGGCGATGGCCCATCTGCTGCTGGCTCTCGCCACGCATCGTCCGGTGCAGGACCGGCTGGTGGGCGGCGATCAGGACCCGGACTTCCTGGACCGAGTCATCAACGAGACACTGCAGCACTTCCCGCTGTTCGGTGTGGCCCACCGGGTCACCACCGGGGAGATCCCCCGAGCAGGCGGTGCCCCCATCCCGGCCGGCTCCGTGCTGCTGTTCAACTACCCCGAGTACCAGCGATCGGGGACGACCGGTGCGGAGCGGTTCGACCCGGACCGATGGCTGTCGCAGGACACCAGGCCCACCGCCCACATCCCGTTCGGCGTGACCGCCAACCGGCCCTGCCCCGCCCGCGGCTTTGCCGTCCTGACCATGCGGGTCGCGGCCGAAGAGGTGCTGCGCCGCTTCCGGCTCGACTCCTCGGCGGAGCACACTCGGTCGCTGCCCAGCCGAGGCCCCTGCCTGCTGCTCCCTCGCGCCGGCGGAAGAGCTCGGCGCCCACGGCTGCGGCTCGCCGCGATGCGGCTCGGCGACCACTGGGCGACGGTCCCGCGCAGCCTGGTCCAACTGGTCCTGGGCAGCTACATGGTGTGGGACGCCCGGCGACAGGGTCTGTGCCGCAACTACTTCGCCCCGTCGTCAGGCGGCCCCGCGCCATCCGCCCTCGGTAGCCGGTGAGGGGACGCGACGATGACTCCCGTAGAGCTCGCTCCCGCCTTCTTCGCCGCTACCGTGGTGATTCTGCTGACCTGCCGTCTGGTCGTCCTGGTGGCGGGCCGCTTCGGCCAGCCCCCCGTGGTCGGCGAGATGATCGCCGGAGTGCTGCTCGGGCCCTCGCTGTTCGGACTGATCGCCCCAGGGGTGTCGGACGCCGTCTTCCCCGCCGAACTGAAGCCGATGCTGTACGTGGCGGGACAGATCGGTCTGGTGGCGCTGATGTTCGCCGCCGGATACAAGTTCAGGGCGCACGCGGGACGCGGTCTTGCCGGCACCGCCGTGGTGGTCTCCTCGGCCGGCGTACTCATCCCCCTGCTGCTGGGCGTGGGACTGACCGTCCTGGTCCACGGCCACGTCGACATCTTCGTCGACGGTGTCTCGGTCTGGGTGACCGCGGCGTTCGTCGGCGTCGCCCTGGCCATCACCGCCTTCCCGATGCTGGCCCGGATCATCACCGAACGGGGGCTGGCCGGCTCCCGGTTCGGCTCCCTGTCCATGGCCTCGGGAGCCACCGACGACGTGGTCGCCTGGCTCCTGCTGGCCGGGGTGCTGAGCGCGGCCTCGGGCGAGAGGGGCCCCGTGCTGAAGGCCGTGTGCGGTTCCCTGCTCTTCGTGGCCGTCCTGTTCCTGCTCGGGCGGCGGCTGCTCGCGTGGGTGGTGACGTACCCCGCTCTCCGCGACGACACCCGGCTGCTGTTCCTCGTCGCCGTGTTGTTCGGGGCGGCCTGGTTCACCGACACCATCCAGCTGTACGCCGTCTTCGGGGCGTTCTGCGTCGGGATGGCCATGCCCCGGCACGAGACATCGGAGCAGCTGGTGCGGACCACGCAGTCCGTGACCCAGGTGGTGTTCGTACCGATGTTTTTCACCTACTCCGGCCTCAACACACGGTTCGATGTGTTCGGCGACCCCGCGGTGTTGGCCTTCGGCGCGGCCGCCATCGTGCTGGCGGTGGCCGGCAAGTTCGGCGGCTGCTGGGCCGCCGCACGGCTGCGCGGTGAACCCGCGTCGGTGGCCGTCAGGGTCGGTGCCCTGATGAACGCCCGCGGGCTGATGCAGCTGATCGCACTCAACATCGGGCTGTCCGCGGGCATCGTCGGCGAGGAGCTCTTCACCGCGCTGGTCCTCGTCGCCCTGGTCACCACCGTGATGACGGTCCCGGTACTCAGCTGGCTGGACCGCCGCGACGCCAGATCCCGGACGGCGGCCGGGGAACCTCACAACTCCCCAGAGACGGTGCCGACATGGAGCTGAGCGGCGCTGAAGCCTCATCGCACAGATGTGGCGAGAGGGTGTCCGGCATGTCTTCGGCGTCCCGGGTGTACAGCTCGACCACGTGCTGGAGGCCCTGGCCCGCGACCGTGGGTCCGAGGGATCGATCACTTACATCGCCGCCCGCCACGAACAGGGCGCGGCCCACATGGCAAGCCGCGTGCCAGCCGTTGGGCGGCTGCTCGCAGTACGTGCCTAGGCCGTCGCGGACGAGGTAGCGGGCACGTTCCCGGGAGACGGGAGCTGCCGCCAGCACCTGCTGGAACCAGGGGTGTTGGTGGGGGGTGAGGTCCAGGATCACCTGCAGGCCGAGGTCGTGCGCCTCGGTGATCAGGTGTCCGGCCTCGTGAAGGGCGCCGTAGGCGGGGTGGGTGTCCCGGTGCTCGGGTACGCCGTAGCCGCCGTCGGCCAGGGGAGAGGGATACCAGGGGTTGATCCAGAGCGTGTCGCCGCCGACGTGGGCCAGGTACGGCAGACGGGAGCGCAGGCCGGAGATGTCGCCGTCGCCGTTGTTGTCGGCGAAGCTGCGGATGCAGACCTGGTAGATGACGGCGGAGCGCCACCAGGGCGCGGGCGTGTTGCGCAGGGTGCCACGCTGCTCGGATCCTGACTTCTCGGGGCGGGGGTGCAGGTCAGCGCTTGACCAAGCCCTGGAGCGGCGTCTCGGCGAAGCGGCGTCCGGGAACGGGAACGCGATTTCCTGCGCTACGCGCACGAGCACCTGGAGGATCTCGCCTGCGGCAGCGGCTGGGAGACGGAGTTCCCCCGCGACGTCTGGGTGCTGCGTCGACTCGGCATGGAGGGAACCGGGGCCCGGCTACGGTTCGACCGCATCGCCCAGCCCTGGTTGCGCGAGCCGGCCACGCGGTTTGTGCGCTGGCGGCTCAGCATCGGCCGCAGCGTCAACCAGGCCGTCGTCGACATCCTCGCCCTCAACCGCTTCTCCGGCTTCCTGACCGACCCGCGGGTCGCCGCCGACGGCCTGGCGGCGGTGGACCGGAAGGTGCTGGAGCGCTACCTGGCCGATCTCGCCACTGACCCGCGCTCGACCTACTCACGCAGCCGCGACGTCAGCTCTCTGAACGCGGTCTTCAACGCCGTGCGCCGCCACGGCTGGGACGAGACCCTTCCGGCGAGTGCGACCTACTACCCCGACCACTTCCCCCGTCCAGACAAGCGGCTGCCCCGCGCGCTGGCCGAGCAGGTCATGGCCCAGGTCGAGCAGCCAGCGAACCTCGACCGCTGGCACAACCCCGAGGGCCGTCTGCTGACCCTGGTCCTGATGCGGTGCGGACTGCGGGTCGGCGACGCCTGCAATGTCGCCTTCGACTGCATCGTGCGGGACGCGGACGGCGCCGCCTACCTCCGCTACCTCAACCGGAAGATGAAACGCGAGGCCCTGGTCCTCATCGACGAGGAGGTGGAGGGCGAGATCACCGCCCAGCAGCGCCGGGTGCTGAAACGCTGGCCCGACGGCAGCCGCTGGCTGTTCCCAGCCCCGCGGATGAACCCAGACGGCACCCGGCCGCTGACCACGCATTCCTACCGGGGACAGCTCGCCGTCTGGCTGGAGTGCTGCGAGGTGTGTGACGAGCACGGCCGATCCGTGCACCTGACGCCCCATCAATGGCGTCACACTTTTGGAACCAGGCTGATCAACCGGGACGTCCCGCAGGAAGTCGTACGCGTCCTGCTCGATCACTCCTCCGGCGATGTGACCGCCCACTACGCCCGGCTGCACGACACCACAGTCCGCCGGCACTGGGAAAGGGCCCGCAAGGTCAACATCAAGGGCGAGAGCGTCACCGTCGACCCGGCCGGACCCCTGGCCGAAGCCACCTGGGCCAAGCAGCGGCTTGGCCGCGCGACCCAGGACCTACCCAACGGCTACTGCGGCCTGCCGGTGCAGAAGACCTGCCCGCACGCCAATGTCTGCCTGACCTGCCCGATGTTCATCACCACCCCCGAGTTCCTGCCACAGCACCGCGAACAACGTCAGCAGTTGCTGCAAATCGTCTCCGCAGCCGAGGCCCGCGGCCAGACACGCGTGGTGGAGATGAACCCCCTACTCAGGGCTGGCTATATCCACGAGAACCGATTCATTTGGGTGCAGTTCCTGTCGAGGGACGCCTGGGCCGGGGTAAGAAGCCGCATGAAGGCAGACACCTCACGATGCCAACGCGTCAAGCTGCGGCGGCGAGTTCGGTGGGGAACGCGGTGTGTTCGTCGAACAGCTTGCGGTGCTGTAGGCAGT
>NZ_JBEXDX010000096.1:0-9574 GCF_040605995.1 Streptomyces sp. NPDC005492 | reverse complement strand
GCGTCTTGCGCTCGTGTTATGTCGTCAGATATGGGCCAACCGGCAATCAGCGGACGGATGTTGGCGACGCGCCGCAGTTCATACGGCGGCCAGCGGTCGGGAGATGCCGTGACCCAGGGGCCAACCGGCAATCAGCGGACGGATATTGGCGACGCGCCGCAGTTCATACGGCGGCCAGCGGTCGGGAGATGCCGTGACCCAGGGGCCAACCGGCAATCAGCGAGCGGATATTGGCAGTGCGCCGCAGGCCATGCGGTCGCCAGCGGTCGGAAAACCCCGACGGACCAGGGGCCAATCGGCCTCGACGGGCGGGCGGCGCCGGAGCATCGGGGGCCTTTCTGTCTTCAACGGGTAGGTGTTGCCGTTGGGCGGGGGCCATTTGGGCCGGTGGTGCCGAAGCACCGGGGCCAATCCGTCTTCGACAGTTCGACAGACAGGTATCGCCCGGGCGCTGGAAGTCTTTCCACTTCCTCGGACGAGCGCGCCGAAGTGCCGGGGCCGTTCGGTCCTCACCGGACGCGTGGTGCCAGGTATGGGAAGCCTCGGCTCCGATGGTCAGGTGTCGCCGAAGTGCCGGAAGCCCTTCGGTGTTCAGCGGACAGGTATTGGCGGTGCCGGGCGGAAGCGACGGCGGTACTCGGTCGGGGCCGTGCCGAGGGCCTTGAGGAAAGCGCGGCGCATGGTCTCGGGGGTGCCGTAGCCGCTGGCGCGGGCGATCTGCTCGACTCCGTCGCCGGTGTCCTCCAGGAGGCGGCGGGCATGTTCGAGGCGGACGCGGTCGACGTAGCGGCCGGGGGTCATGCCGGTCTCGGCCTGGAAGGCGCGGGCGAAGTGGCGGGCCGACAAGCGGGCGCGGGCCGCAAGGGACTCGACGCCCAGGTCGTCGTCGGGATGCTCGGTGATCCACTGCTGGACCTCACGGAGGGGTTCCCGGCGAGCGGTCTGGGCGGCGAGCTGGGCGCTGAACTGGGCCTGGTTCCCGGGCCTGCGCAGGAACACCACCAGGTGACGGGCGATAGTCAGAGCCATGTCCCGGCCCAGGTCCTCCTCGACCAGGGCGAGGGCGAGATCGATGCCCGAGGTGACACCGGCCGAGGTGGAGACGGGTCCGTCGCGGACGTAGATCGGGTCGGGGTCGACCTCCACGGCGGGGTGGTCGCGGGCAAGTTTGGCGCAGTACGCCCAGTGGGTGGTGGCCCGGCGGCCGTCCAGCAGGCCCGCCTCGGCGAGCAGGATCGCCCCGGTGCACACGGACACCAGCCGCTCGGCCCGCGGCCCGTGCTCGCGCAGCCAGTCGGTCAGCCGCGGGTCCGGGCCACGCGTGCCGGCGCCGCCGGGGACGAGGAGGGTGTGCGGGGCGGGCGCGTCGGCGAGGGTCGAGTCCGGTACGACGGTCAGGCCGCTGGATGTGCGCACCGGAACGCCGTCCAGGGATGCCGTATGGATGCGGTAGATCCCCGGGGCCTGTGTCCCGGCGCCCGCGAAGACTTCCACGGGGCCGGTGACGTCGAGGCTCTGCACGTGGTCGAAGAGGACCACCAGGACGGTTCGCATGTCCTCGATTCTTCGTGCTCGGGGCGATGGCCGCAATGACGAGAACCCCACCTTTCCTGCCATGCCTCGCGGGCACTATCACCTCGTACCGACCAGTCGGTAACGTGCAGGGCATGACTACTGCCGCCGTCGATCCCCGTGCCGGGCGCCGCTGTCACAACGCGCTCAACTCCCTGCACGCCACGCTCTACTTCTCGCCCGACCTGGGAAGGGAACTGGCCGCGCTCGGGGTCGAGGACTCCCGGGCCGTCAACTTCGCCGTACGGACGGCCGCGATGGGGGCGGTCGGCCCGGGGACGGTGACGGCGGCCTTCTACAACTACAAGTACGAACTCGTGGCCCGGCATGTGCCCGCCGTGTGGGAGACCGCCTCCCCGGAGCAGGTCCTGCACGCACGCGCGCGTGCCGTCGACGCGACCCTGCGCCGGCTGCTGGGCGACGACGTGGTGGGGTCGCAGGAAATGGCGGAGGCGGCGCGGCTGGCCCTGCGGGCCGCCGAGGCGTGCGGCCGCTCCGCCCGGCCCCTGTACGCCGCCCACGCGGATCTGCCGGTCCCCGAGGAGCCGCATCTCGCGTATTTCCACGCCACCACGCTGCTGCGCGAACACCGGGGCGACGGTCACCTGGCCGTGCTGTTGGCCGCCGGGCTCGACGGTCTGGAGGCCGTGGTCACCCACACCGCGACCGGCAAGGGCATGACCCCGAAGTGGGTGTTCGGCACGCGCGGGTGGAACCAGGAGGAGTGGGACGCCGCCGCGGGACGGCTGCGCGAGCGCGGACTGCTCGACGAGGACGGCGAGTTGACGGAGGCGGGCGTCGCACTGCGCGCGGACATCGAGGCGGAGACGGACCGACTGGACCGGGCGCCCTACGAACACCTGGGCGCCGAAGGAGTCGTACGACTGACCGAACTGGTGACCGGGTTCGCGCGGCAGGCGCTCGCGGCCGGGGCGTTTCCGCGGGATCTGCTCGGGAAGCGGTAGGGGCGCGGGACCCGCAGGACAGCGCCCTGATCCCCGGTTGTCAGTGTGACCTGCCACAATTGCCGCGCAACCTCAGTGGAGAAGGCGGTACGGGCGTGACGACACCCCTCGTAGGGTCCATCGAAGGCAGGATCGCCGAAGAGCTCGGCGTACGGGAGCGGCAGGTGAAGGCTGCCGTCGAGCTGCTCGACGGCGGTTCGACGGTCCCCTTCATCGCCCGCTACCGCAAGGAAGCGACCGAGATGCTCGACGACGCGCAGTTGCGCACGTTGGAGGAGCGGCTGCGGTATCTGCGGGAGCTGGAGGAGCGGCGGACCGCGATCCTCGAATCGGTGCGCGAGCAGGGGAAGCTCACGGAGGAGCTGGAGGCGCAGATCCGTGCCGCCGAGACCAAGGCGCGGCTTGAGGACATCTACCTCCCCTTCAAGCCCAAGCGGCGCACCAAGGCGCAGATCGCGCGCGAGGCGGGCCTTGAGCCGCTCGCGGAGGGGCTGTTGGGCGACCCGTCCGTGGAACCGCTGGCTGCCGCAGCCGCGTTCGTCGACGCCGACAAGGGTGTCGCCGATCCGCAGGCCGCGCTCGACGGCGCCCGGGCGATCCTCACCGAGCGGTTCTCGGAGGACGCCGACCTGATCGGCGAGCTGCGCGAGCGGATGTGGGCGCGCGGGCGCCTCGCCGCGAAGGTGCGGGACGGCAAGGAGGAGGCGGGCGCCAAGTTCTCCGACTACTTCGACTTCGCGGAGCCGTTCACCGCGCTGCCCTCGCACCGCGTCCTGGCGATGCTGCGCGGCGAGAAGGAGGACGTCCTCGATCTCGTCCTGGAGCCCGAGGAGCCGTCCGAGCAGCCCGGGCCGTCCTCGTACGAGGGGATGGTCGCCCACCGCTTCCAGATCCAGGACCGGGGCCGCCCCGGCGACAAGTGGCTTCAGGACACGGTCCGTTGGGCCTGGCGCACCCGCATCCTCGTGCACCTCGGCATCGACCTGCGACTGCGGCTGCGCACGGCCGCCGAGGACGAGGCGGTCGATGTCTTCGCCTCGAACCTGCGGGACCTGCTGCTCGCCGCACCGGCCGGCACGCGCTCGACACTCGGCCTGGACCCCGGTTTCCGTACGGGGGTGAAGGTGGCCGTCGTCGACGCGACCGGCAAGGTCGTGGCCACGGACGTGATCTACCCGCACGTCCCGGCCAACAAGTGGGACGAGGCCCTCGCCAAGCTGGCCCGGCTCTGTGCCCGGCACTCGGTCGAGCTGATCGCGATCGGCAACGGCACGGCGTCCCGCGAGACCGACAAGCTCGCCGGTGAACTCATCACCAAGCACCCGGAGTTGAAGGTCACCAAGGTGATGGTGTCCGAGGCCGGCGCGTCCGTGTACTCGGCCTCCGCGTTCGCCTCGCAGGAACTGCCCGACATGGACGTGTCGTTGCGCGGCGCCGTCTCCATCGCGCGCCGACTCCAGGACCCCCTGGCCGAGTTGGTGAAGATCGACCCCAAGTCGATCGGTGTCGGCCAGTACCAGCACGACCTGTCCGAGGTGAAGCTGTCGCGTTCGCTGGACGCGGTGGTCGAGGACTGTGTGAACGGCGTCGGCGTGGACGTCAACACGGCCTCCGCGCCGCTGCTTTCACGCGTCTCCGGCATCACCTCCGGCCTCGCGGAGAACATCGTGTCGCACCGCGACGCCAACGGTCCCTTCAAGTCGCGTACGCAACTGAAGAACGTGGCACGGCTCGGCCCGAAGGCCTACGAGCAGTGCGCCGGCTTCCTGCGCATCCGGGGCGGCGACGACCCGCTCGACGCGTCCAGCGTGCACCCCGAGGCGTATCCCGTGGTGCGGCGGATGGTGAAGACGGCGGGCAGCGAGGTGGCCTCACTGATCGGCAACACGTCGGTGCTGCGCTCGCTCAAGCCGACCGAGTTCGTGGACGAGACGTTCGGTCTGCCGACCGTCACCGACATCCTCAAGGAGCTGGAGAAGCCGGGGCGCGACCCGCGACCCGCGTTCAAGACGGCCACCTTCAAGGACGGCGTCGAGAAGATCTCCGACCTGGCGCCCGGGATGGTCCTGGAGGGGGTCGTCACCAACGTCGCCGCGTTCGGGGCGTTCATCGACATCGGTGTCCATCAGGACGGTCTCGCGCATGTCTCCGCTCTATCGAAGACGTTCGTCAAGGACCCGCGTGACGTGGTGAAGCCGGGTGACATCGTCAAGGTGAAGGTCCTCGACGTCGACATCCCGCGCAAGCGGATCTCGCTGACGCTGCGGCTCGACGACGAGGCGCAGGCTTCCGGCGGGGAGCGGCGAGAGCAGGGGGGCGAGCGCCGGCAGCGGGGTGGTGGGCGTCCGCCTCAGCAACGTCAGCAGCAGCGGCAGGGTGGTGGCGGTCAGGGCGGCGGTTCGCGGCAGGCGGCTCCGCCTGCCAACAGCGCGATGGCCGACGCCTTGCGGAAGGCGGGTCTCCTGGACCCGAGCAAGAAGGGCAAGCGTTAAGGGTTGGGTCGCGGGGGGGGGTGCCGGTCCATTGCGGCCGGTCGCGCCCCTCGGCCCGATGAAAATCGGTGGACGTCGATCACCTCGCCGACAGACTGGGGCGATGATCGCACCGGACTTCAAAGCCGACCTCCGCGTCTTTCTGCAGGACGCCCGTGACACCTTGCTGTGGAAGCTCGAAGGGCTGCCGGAGTACGACATCCGACGCCCGATGACGCCGACCGGCACCAACCTGCTCGGGCTGGTGAAGCATCTGGCCGGTGCCGAGGCGTTCTACTTCGGCACGGTGTTCGGGCGGCCGGTCGACGGGCCGGAGTTGTGGATCGCGGGCGACGCCGAGCCGAACGCCGATCTGTGGGCGACCCCCGACGAGACGCGCGAGCGGATCGTCGGGGACTACCGGCGGGTGTGCGCCCACTCGGACGCGACCATCGAGGCGCTGCCCCTGGACGCGATCGGCCGCATACCGGGCGAGCGGGTGACCGAACTGACCCTGCACCGCGCGCTCGTGCACATGACCTACGAGACGTCCCGGCACGCGGGGCACGCCGACATCGTGCGGGAACTCGTCGACGGGAACGTGGGCCAGCGGGCCGGGGGCACCAACATGGCCCCCGGCGACGCGGCGTGGTGGGCGGCGCACCGCGACCGGGTGGAGCGTGCCGCCAAGGGGGCCGAGCGCACGCTCTAACGCTGTTCGGTCACCTTGCCGTCCGCCACCTCCAGCCGCCGCGTCACCTGGACCGCGTCCAGCATGCGGCGGTCGTGGGTGACAAGGAGGAGCGTGCCCTCGTAGGCGTCGAGGGCCGACTCCAGTTGTTCGATGGCGGGGAGGTCGAGGTGGTTCGTCGGCTCGTCCAGGACCAGGAGGTTGACGCCGCGGCCCTGGAGGAGGGCGAGGGCGGAGCGGGTGCGTTCGCCGGGTGAGAGGGTCGCGGCGGGGCGCATCACGTGGTGCGCCTTGAGGCCGAACTTGGCCAGCAGGGTGCGGACTTCGGCGGGTTCGGTGTCCGGGACGGCCGCGCAGAATGCGTCGAGCAGGGACTCCGTGCCGTGGAACAGGAGGCGCGCCTGGTCGACCTCGCCCACCAGGACGCCCGAGCCGAGCGCCGCGTGTCCGGCGTCCAGCGGGATACGGCCGAGGAGCGCGCCGAGGAGAGTCGACTTGCCCGCGCCGTTCGCGCCGGTCACCGCGACCCGGTCCGCCCAGTCGATCTGGAGGGACACCGGGCCGAAGGTGAAGTCGCCGCGCCGTACCTCGGCGTCCCGCAGGGTCGCGACGACCGCGCCGGAGCGGGGCGCGGACGCGATCTCCATGCGCAGCTCCCACTCCTTGCGGGGCTCCTCCACGACGTCGAGGCGTTCGATCATGCGCTGGGTCTGGCGGGCCTTCGCGGCCTGCTTCTCGCTGGCCTCGCTGCGGAACTTGCGGCCGATCTTGTCGTTGTCGTTGTTCGCCTTGCGGCGGGCGTTCTTGACACCCTTGTCCATCCAGCCGCGCTGCATCTGGGCACGGTCCTGGAGGGCCGACCGTTTGTCGGCGTACTCCTCGAACTCGTCGCGGGCGTGCCGGCGTGCCACGTCCCGCTCCTCCAGATAGGCCTCGTAGCCGCCGCCGTAGAGGTTGATCTGGTTCTGGGCCAGGTCGAGTTCGAGGACCTTGGTGACCGTGCGGGTCAGGAACTCGCGGTCGTGCGACACGACGACCGTGCCGGCGCGCAGGCCGGAGACGAAGCGTTCGAGGCGCTCCAGGCCGTCGAGGTCGAGGTCGTTGGTGGGCTCGTCGAGGAGGAAGACGTCGTAGCGGGAGAGGAGGAGGGAGGCGAGGCCGGCGCGGGCGGCCTGGCCGCCGGAGAGGGACGTCATCGGCTGGTCGAGGTCCACGGCGAGGCCCAGCGAGTCGGTCACCTCCTCGGCCCGCTCGTCCAGGTCGGCGCCGCCGAGGTCGAGCCAGCGCTCCAGGCTCGCCGAGTAGGCGTCGTCGGCGCCGGGCGCGCCGTCCACCAGCGCCTGGGTGGCCTCGTCCATCGTGCGTTGCGCCTCGGCGACTCCGGTGCGGCGGGCCAGGAACTCGCGCACGCTCTCACCGGGGCGCCGCTCCGGCTCCTGCGGAAGGTGGCCTACGGTCGCGGCCGGCGGGGAGAGGCGCAGCTCGCCCTCCTCCGGTGCGAGCAGCCCGGCGAGCATCTTGAGCAGGGTGGACTTGCCCGCGCCGTTGGCACCGACCAGACCGATCACATCACCGGGGGCGACGACGAGGTCGAGCCCGGTGAAGAGGGCGCGGTCGCCGTGTCCGGCGGCGAGATTCTTGGCGACGAGGGTGGCAGTCATCAGACCGCCGATACTAATGGCTCGCTTTCGTGCCCCGCGCCTCGGTTTATCAGCGCACCATCGGCTCCACCAGCACGCTCCCCGTGGTCCGGGCCACGACGAAGGACTCGCCCTTCACCGCTTTCGCGTCCAGGGCGATGCGGTGGTGACCCGGTTCCAGGACTCCGTCGAAGACGTCCTGGGCGTGGCTGCGGTAGAGGCGGTCGAGTCGGTACGCGGTGAGACGCACCCGGCACGGCGAGCTGACCTCGATGCCCGCCTCGCCGTCGGCGGCGACCAGCCGGGTCAGGCGGTGCTGCTCGGCGGGGCGCCGGTCCAGGGCGTGTTCGATCTGGGCGACGAGGAGGGGAACGATCGGGGCGAGGCCGTCGACATGGGCAACGTCCACCCCGGCGCGGTCGAACGCGGCCCGTACGGCGGCGCGTTGGTCCGGGGTGACGGCCCGGCCGAAGGCGACGGCGCCGTAGCCGCGGAGTTCGTCGGCGGGGACGTGGGTCGCGTCGCCGGTGATGTCGGCGCCGATGCCGATGGCGCGCAGGGCCGCGGCGAGCTTGGCGAGGACGGCGACGCGGGCGCCGATCAACAGGACGCGGCGTCGGGCGGCCGGGGGCTCGGTGCCGTCGAGCAAAGAGTCGAGGGCCGCGCGGTACTCGGCTCCGGCGAAGCGGAAGGGCCCTATGCCGTGGTAGCCGTTGCGCTCCAGGTCGGCGTGTTCCTCGGTCTGCCAGGCGAAGTCCCGCCAGATGTAGTCGGCGCCGTCCCGCTGGATGACGGCGGTGACGGCGCCGCAGGCCAGGTCCTCGCACTCGGGGCAGCCGTAGATGATGTGGCGTCCGCCCGCCAGCGGTGCGTCCGTCTCCAGGAGGAGGCTGCGGACCTGGGCGGTGAAGATCGCGGGTGGGACGTCGGAGGCGAGCGGGGAGACGGCGTCCAGGTCGGTGAGCTGGAAGAGCAGCGGGCGGCCGTCGACGATGAAGTCGACGAAGTCACGGTGCACCTGGTAGCCGCCGTCCGCTAGGACTTCACCGGCGCGCATCGCCGGTGCCAGGCCGAAGGCCGCGTATTCGGCAGACATGCTGTGAGTATCCCCACAGCGATGGGGATGTGAGCACTGCATGACATATTCCGCTACCGTCCGCGCATGGAGAGCGGTGTGCGGGGCGATGTGATCGTGGTCGGCGGGGGCGTCATCGGGTTGACGACGGCCGTCGTGCTGGCGGAGCGGGGGATCCGGGTCCGGGTGTGGACGCGGGAGCCCGTCGAGCTGACGACGTCGGCGGTCGCGGGCGCGCTGTGGTGGCCGTACCGGATCGAGCCGGAGGCGCTCGTCGGTGACTGGGCGCTCCAATCGCTCGTCGTCTACGAGGAGTTGGCGGCGCGGCCCGAGGAGACGGGCGTACGCATGGTCGAGGGCGTACAGGGCGAGACCCGGCTGGACGAGCTGGGGCCGTGGGCGGCCCGGGTGCCGGGGCTGCGCGAGGCGCGGGCCGAGGAGTACGCGGGCGGCGGGCTGTGGGCACGGTTGCCGCTGATCGACATGTCGACCCATCTGCCGTGGCTGCGGGAGCGGTTCCTGCGGGCGGGCGGGAGTGTCGAGGAGCAGTCGGTGACGGACCTCTCGGAGGTACCGGCGGCCGTCGTGGTCAACTGCACCGGGCTGGACTCCCTTGACCTCGTGCCCGACCGCTCGGTGCGGCCGGTGCGCGGCCAGTTGGTCGTCGTGGAGAACCCGGGCATCACCACCTGGCTGACGTCCGTCGACCACTCCGCCGACACGTCCACCTACTTCTTCCCGCAGCCGGGCGGCCTGATCCTGGGCGGCACGGCCGAGGAGGACGCCTGGTCGATGACGCCCGACCCCGCGACCGCCGAGGCGATCATCGCCCGCTGCGCGGCGATCCGCCCGGAGATCGCCGGGGCGCGGGTCCTGGAACACCGGGTGGGGCTACGGCCGAGCCGGCACGCGGTGCGACTGGAGCGTCAAGTGCTGCGCGGCGGGCGGGTGTTGGTGCACAACTACGGCCATGGCGGCGCGGGGATCACCGTGGCGTGGGGGTGCGCGGAGGAAGCCGCGGGGCTGGTGGGGGCGGGGTGGGGCTGAGTCGTGGGGGGGGGGGGGGCGCCGGCCGGCCGCGCCCCCCCCCCCCCCCGGCCCACACAACACCCAGACACACACACGCCACACCAGACCCAACCACCGCCAGAAGGAAAGAC
>NZ_JBEXDX010000095.1:0-9800 GCF_040605995.1 Streptomyces sp. NPDC005492 | reverse complement strand
CCCCGCACCCTTCGAAGGGTGCGGGGAACTCGGCTTCGCGACGGCGGCGTCTAAGCGCCGATCATGTTGTAGCCGCCGTCCGCGATCAGGAAGCCGCCGGTGATGTGGTGGGCGTCCTCGGTGGCCAGGAACAGCGCGGCGCCGGCGAGTTCGGCCGGGCCGGGGATGCGGCCCATCGGCGTCGCCTTGCGCAACTGGTCGCCGCGACCGCTCTTCCAGTCGTCACGGCCGAGCGTCGCCTCGGTCTCGATGAAGCCGGGGGCGAAGACGTTCACGCGGACGGCCGGTGCGAGGGCGTGGGCGTAGGACTTGGTGAGGCCGATGATGCCGTACTTGGCCGCCGCGTACTGCGGTGCGCGGGCGCTGCCGCGGGCCACGACGGTGGAGCCGATGTTGACGATGGCGCCGCCGCCCTCCTGCTCCAGCATCCTGGCGCCGAACTCGTGGGTGCACAGCAGCGTGCCCTTGATGTCGACGCCGAGGACGTGGTCGATGGACTCCTCGGTGATGTCCCGCCAGGACATCTGCTCGCGGGCCACGTCGCCGACGTTGTTGACCGCGACGTCGAGCCGCCCGAAGCGGGCCCAGACCTCGTCGGCCATGCGCTTGATCTGGTCGTGCTCGGCGATGTCGGCCTGCACGACGACGGCCTTGCGGCCGAGGGCCGTGACCCGCTCGGCCGTGACCTCGGCGCCCGCACGCGAACTGCGGTAGTGGATCGCGACATCGGCGCCCTCCTGCGCGGCCCGTACGGCGATCTCGGCGCCGAATCCGGTACCGGCACCGGTGACGAGGACGGTCTTGCCGGTGAAGCGTTCGGAGATGGTCATGCTGGCTCCGTTCAGGAGATCGAGGAGATGGGCGAGAGGGAGGAGAAGGGGGAGAGGAAGGACAGGCTCAACGGGTGGTCATACGAGGGTCCGGCCGCCGTCCGCGTACAGCACCTGGCCGGTGACGAATTCGGCCTCGGCGGAGGCGAGGAAGAGGGTGGGGCCGACCAGGTCCTCCGGGCGGCCGAGGCGGCCGGCCGGGACCAGTGCCTCCATGGACTCGCGCATGCCGGGTGTGGCCAGGTAGGCGCGGGTGAGGTCGGTCTCGGTGTAGCCGGGGGCCACCGCGTTGACGGTGACACCGGAGGCGGCCCACTCGCGGGCCATCACCCGCATCAGCTGGTTGACGCCGCCCTTGGTGGCCGCGTACGGCGCGTGGTCCTTGTGGGCGAGCAGGCCCGAGACCGAGGACAGGTACACGATGCGGCCGTAGCCGTTCGCCACCATGAGGGCACCGGCCGCCCGGCCCAGCCAGAAACCGCTGCTGAGGTTGACGGCGACGATCCGCTCCCACACCTCGTCGGGTGTCTGAAGCACCGGCCTGCGGTCGTTGGTGCCCACGGCGTGCACGAAGACGTCGAGTCCACCGAGGCGTTCGACGGCCTCGGCGACGGCGCCCCGGCAGGCGTCGGCGGAGGTGAGGTCGGCCCGCACGCCGAAGACCGCGCCGAATCCGTCGGCGGTGCGGGTACGGGAGAGCTTGGCGAGCTGGTCCGTGTCGATGTCCAGGACGGCGACATCCGCCCCGGCGTCGGCCAGGGCCTGGGTCACGGCGGCCCCGATACCTCCGGCACCGGCCACGATCGCGCGCGTTCCGGAGAAGTTCCACGTCGTCTGCATGCTCTGGACCGTAATCGACGCGAGCGAAATGTGTCCACACTTGATGCGCCTATTGACGTGAAATACGGAATCAGAGAGGCTGAGTGTCGACAGTTCTTAGGAGGTCTGATGAAACTGGTGACGTTCGACGAGGGGCTCGTGGGGCGCCTGGACGGCGACACGGTGGTCGAGTTCGACATCGCGTCCACCCGGGAGTTCTTCGAGCGGGAGGGCCGGGTCGACGAGACGGGGCGGACGTTCGCGCTGGCCGACGTCCGGCTGCGCGCGCCGATCGCGCCGAAGAAGTTCTTCCACACGGCCGGAAACTTCCGGGAGCACCACGAGGACCTGGTCCGGGTCGACTGGTCGCACCCGGTCAACAAGGGCATCGTCTTCTTCCAGAACGTCGACGCGATCATCGGCCCGGACGAGCCGATCGTGTACCCGGCGAACCTGACGAAGGAACTGGACTACGAGCTCGAACTCGCCATCGTCATGGGCAGGCCGGGCCGCTTCTTCTCCGCCGAGCAGGCCGTCGAGCACATCGCGGGCTATCTGGTCTTCAACGACATCACCGCCCGCGACATCCAACGCAGGGAGATGGAGTCCGGGGTCTTCTCCTTCTCCAAGGCCATCGAGACGTTCTGCCCGATCGGCCCGTACATCGTCACCGCCGACGAGATCGACGACCCGCACGACCTCGACATGGAGCTGCGGGTCAACGGCGACGTACGCCAGAAGTCGAACACCTCGCGGATGTCGGTGTCGATCCCGCAGCTGGTCGCCTACCACTCGCCGCAGATCTACAGCGCGGGCGACCTGATCACCACCGGCACCATCGCCGGCGTCGCCGCGAGCACCGAGGACCCCTTCGCCAACTACCTCAAGCCCGGCGACGTCGTGGAGGCGGAGATCGAGGGCCTGGGCATCCTGCGCAACACCGTCGTCTCCTGGCGGGACGCGTACGGCGAGGACGAGCCGCCCGCCGGTCAGTGGGCGTGACGGCATGCGGATCGCCAACCTCGCCGGCCGACTGGCCCTGCTGACCGCCGACGGCGCCATCGACGTGGCCACCGGCGGGTTCGACACCGACCCGGCCGCGCTCTTTCGCCAGTGGGACGCCCTGCTGGGCTGGGCCGCCGACGACCCGGCGACGGCCGTGCCGTACAAGGAGTCGGATCTGCTCCCACCGGTGCCCGAGCCGCGCCAGATCTTCGCGGTCGCCCTCAACTACCGCCCCCACACGGCCGAGGCGGGCTACGAGGAACCGGCCGAGCCGCTGGTCTTCACCAAGTTCCCGACCTGCCTCACCGGCCCGTACGCCACCGTCGGCCTGCCGCCCGGCCATGTCGACTGGGAGCTGGAGATGGTCGCCGTCATCGGCCGCGAGGCCTACCGGGTTCCCGAGGAGAAGGGCTGGGACCCGGTCGTCGCCGTGACCGTGGGACAGGACCTGTCCGAGCGGATCGTCCAACTCACGGGCCGGCCGGCGCAGTTCTCGCTCGGCAAGTCCTTTCCGGGCTTTGGGCCGGTGGGGCCCGCGCTGGTCAGCCTCGACGAACTGGCCGACCGTGACGACCTGGAGCTGACCTGCGTGCTGAACGGGGAGGCCGTCCAGCACGACCGCACGTCGAACATGATCTTCCCGGTGCCGAAGCTGGTCGCGTACCTCAGCGCGATCTGCCCGCTGCGCCCCGGCGACCTGATCTTCACCGGCACGCCCGCGGGCGTCGGCAACCGCCGCACCCCGCAGCGCTTCCTCACCCCGGATGACACCCTGGTCAGCAGGATCTCAGGACTCGGCGAGATGCGGCACACCTTCAGGAGCGCACCATGAGCGGGACGACCCTCTTCACCGACGTCCGGGTCTTCGACGGCACCGGACGCGACCCCTTCCCGGCCGAGGTGCTGGTCGAGGGCAACCGCATCACCGCCGTCACCCGGCGGATCTCCGGTGACAAGCTCGCCGAGGCCCGCATCGTGGACGGGGGCGGCGGCACTCTGATCCCCGGCCTGATCGACTCCCACACCCACCTCGGCTTCGGCTCCACCGTCGAACACCGCTCGCTGCGCCGCGACGAGTCCGACGAGGAGAAGGCCCTGCTGGTGGCCCACGCGGGTCGCGTCCTGCTCGACCACGGCATCACCAGCGCTTACTCCGGCGGCAACCGTCTGCCCCGTACGGAACTCGCCGCCCGCAAGGCCTTCGCCGAGGGCTGGATGCCGGGCCCGCGCTTCAAGGCCGCCTCCTGGGAGGGCACCGCGGGCATGGTCGAGCCGGGGGTCTACGACTTCCCGGGCATCGACGGCCGGGCGTCCGACCCGGAGGCGGTGAGCCGGTTCGTCGGCGAGATGGCGGACCTGGGTGTCGACATCGTCAAGCTGTCGCTGTCCGGCGAGAGCGCCGTCGTACAGGGAACCTCGCGGATCGTGCAGTTCACCGAGGACGAGGTCGCCGCCGCGGCGGCTGTGGCCCGCGAGCGCGGGGTGTCGCTGACGGCCCACGCGCACGCCGCAGAGTCGGTCAAGATGGCGGTGCGGCACGGCATCCGCGCGATCTACCACTGCACCTTCGCCGACGAGGAGGCCCTCGACCTCCTCGAAGCCGCCCGCGGCCGGCTGTTCGTCGCCCCGACCCCCGGCATCATCCACGCCAACCTGCACGAGGCCGGCAGCGAGCCCGAGCCCGGCATGGAGGTCGAGGCCACCGAGAAGGCCGTACGCCAGGTCGTGCCCGAACTCGTCCGGCGCGGGGTACGGGTCGTGCCCGGCGGGGACTACGGCTTCCCCTGGAACCCGGTCGGCCGTAACCTGCGCGACCTGGAGCTGTTCGTCGACTGGTTCGGCTTCACCCCGGCCGAGGCGCTGCGCGCCGGGACCCTGTACGGCGGCCAGGTCATGGGCATGGGCGACGAACTCGGCCTCGTCCGCGAGGGGTTCCTCGCCGACCTCGTGCTCGTCGACGGCGATCCGCTCGACGACATCCGTATCCTCCAGGACCGCGACCGGCTGGTGGCGATCATGAAGGACGGCAAGCTGCACAAGGCACCGGCGTGAGCGCCCCGAGGACTCACGCCGCCGCGGGGCGGCTGGTGGGCGAGTGGGACGGCCCCGTGGCCGTGTTCCGGGGCGTCCCGTTCGCCGAGCCCCCCGTCGGCGGCCTGCGCTGGCGGCCGCCCCGGCCCGCCGCCGCCTGGGACGGCGAGCGGCGCGCGGACGCCTTCGGACCGGCGCCCCTGCAGCCGCAGCCGCCCAGGGGCTCGGTGATGTACCGCACCAACTTCGAGGACCGCCGTGCGCTCGTGATGAGCGAGGACTGCCTCTACCTCAACGTGTGGACACCTGACCCGGCGCCCGCCGCCGGGCTCCCGGTGATGGTGTGGATCCACGGCGGCGGCAACCGCTACGGCCACGGTTCCCAGGACATCCACGACGGCCGCGCGATGGCCGGCCGCGGCCTGGTCGTCGTCACCCTCAACCACCGCCTCGGCGCCCTCGGCTTCCTCGCCCACCCCGAACTGGCCGCCGAGGACGACCTGGGCGCGTCCGGCAACTACGGGCTGCTCGACATCGTCGCCGCCCTGACCTGGGTACGGGAGAACATCGCGGCCTTCGGCGGCGACCCCGACAAGGTCACCCTCGCGGGCAACTCCGCCGGAGCCGCCCACATCTGCCACCTGATGGCGGCACCGGCGGCCCGGCCGCTGTTCCGCGCGGCCCTCGGACAGAGCGCCTCGGGGGTCGGACGCGCCGAAGGGCCGCTCCCCGAACAGGCCGCAGCACAGAAGCAGGCGCTGCGCTGGGCCGAGGAGTTCGGCGGCCGTGACCTCGACACGCTGCGCCGGACATCCGGCGTCGAGCTGATCGTGCGCGGCCACTTCGGACCGGTCGTCGACGGCCGCCTGCTGACCGAGGCGACCGACGACGTCTTCGCCTCCGGACGCCAGCACGCGGTCCCGCTGCTGGTCGGCACCAACCTCGACGAGGGCACGGTCTACGCCCGTGCCGGAGAGGACGCCGACGCCGTCGGCGCCGCCCGTTTCGTCCACCCCGTATGGCACTGGGCCCGCACCCACCGCGCCACCGGCACCTCGCCCACCTGGATGTACCGCTTCACCCGCAAGCCCCCGCTGCCGCCCGGCCTGCCCGACCTCGGCGTGTACCACACCGCCGAACTCCCCTACGTACTCGACAACCTGGCGCAGCGCCCCGACTGGCCCTGGCGGGACACCGACAGGCGCCTCGCGGCCACCATGGCCGACGCCTGGGCGCGCTTCGTGGCGGCGGGCGACCCAGGCGGCGGGGACCTGCCAGCCTGGCCGCGGTTCACCGGCCCCGACGACACCCCCGGCATGGTCTTCGGCGACACCGTCGGCCAGGAGGTCCTCCGTGATCCCCGCTGAGAAGGCTGCTGAGAACAGCGCTGAGAAAGGAAGGCCCGTGGCGCGAATCCCGGGTACCGACGGAACCGGGGACATCGCGGCCCGTGTCCGCGAGCGCCGGGGCGGCGCCCTGCGGCCGGTCGACCGGATGCTGCTGCACAGCCCGCAGCTCGCGGACGGCTGGAACAGCCTGCTGGGCGCCATTCGGCAGCGCATGGCCCTCCCCGCCGACATTCGCGAACTGGTGATCCTGAGGATCGCCGTGCTCAACCGGGCCGACTACGAGTGGGCCGCCCACGAGAGCGACGCCCGCGCAGCCGGACTCGACGACCGGCAGCTCGAAGCGGTCCGCGCCGAGAACGCCGAGCGGCACCCGGCCCTCGACGGGCGACAGTGCCGGGTCATCGCGTACACCGACACCATGACCCGGCACGTCCACGTTCCCGACGCCGTCTTCGACGCGCTGCGCGCCGACTTCACCGAGGCCGAACTCGTCGAGCTGACCGCCACGGTCGCCGCGTACAGCATGGTGTCCCGCTTCCTGGTCGCCCTGGACGTGGAGCTTCCGGCGGGTTCCCGGACCGCTCTCTGAGCGGGTGGTCCGCTACGAGCAGGACCCCTTGAAGACGTCCACTTCCCCGGCGGTGCTGTTCGCCACCACGAGGTCCGGTACGTGATTGCCGTCGAGGTCGGTCGCGGTGGCGTCGTACGCGCCGGTGGCGGCGAGTTCGGTGAGCAGGATCGGGGACCCGTCGGCCGAGCCCTGGAATACGGTGACGGAGTTGCCCTTGAGGGAGGAGACCAGGATGTCCGTGGCGCCGTCGCGGTCCAGGTCCGCGGCGCCGACCGCGACGGGCAGGGCCGGGGTGGTGTAGGCGGTGGCCGACTGGAAGGTGCCGTCGCCGTTGCCGACCAGTACGTCGAGGGTGTCGGAGTCGTTGCTGACGGTGGCCAGGTCGGTGGCGCCGTCCGCGTTGAAGTCGCCCTTCGCGAGGGAGTAGAGGCGGGAGGCCGCCGCATAGTCGACGGCGGTGCCGAGTCCTCCCGCGCCGTCGCCGGGCAGGACGCTCACCCCGTCGCTGCCGACGCTCGCCGTGGCGACGTCCGGGGCCCCGTCGCCGTCGAAGTCGGCGACGACGATCCCGTGCGGCTGGCCGCCGGTGGCGGTGTCGCCCAGGTCGTCGAAGGTGCCGTCGCCGTTGCCGAGCAGGACGCGCACGGCGTTCGGTCCCTGTTCGGCGACGACCAGGTCCTGGTGTCCGTCGCCGTTCAGGTCGCCGGTGGCGATGGCGCGGGGCGACGCACCGACGTCGAGGGCGGTCGCCTCCGCGAAGCCCCCGTCGCCGTTGTTCAGCAGGACACTGACCTGCGCACCGCCGAAGTCGGTGGCGGCGAGGTCGGGGTGACCGTCGCCGTCGAAGTCCGCGACGACGGTCTGGTACGGGTGCGTGCCGACGGCGTAGGTGGTGCCCGGGGCGAACGTGCCGCCTCCCCGGCCGAGCAGCACCGTCACCGAGTCGTCGTCGAGGTTCGTGGCCACGACGTCCTTTCTGCCGTCCCCGTTCAGGTCGGCGACGGTCACGTGCCGGGTGGCGGCCGCGGCCGTGGAGGCGCCGGATTCGGCGTACGACAGGGTGCCCGCGCAGCCGGTCGGGTGCGGAGGGCGGCCGGTATGGGCGGCAGCGGCACCTGTCGCACCCGTGACCAGGGCCATCCCGGCGGCTCCCGCCACGGCGATGCGGTACGTACGGCTCTGTTTCATGCGGCTCTCTTTCCAGGGCATGGGGTGGACCGACTCCTGGAGCATGCCCCAATTCCGGGAAACTGTCGACAGTTAAGCGAATTAGTGGCCACACATTGCTTGACTTGCCAATAGTGTCGACACTATGAAGGAGTGTGGGGTGCTGCGTGATCGCACCCCGGACACCCCGGACATCCCAGGAGGACAACGTGACCGCTTCCAGCAGACTTTCCGGCAAGGTCGCCCTCGTCACCGGCGCGGGCGCGGGGATCGGTCAGGGATGCGCGTTGCTCTTCGCCGAGCAGGGCGCGACGGTAGTCGGCTGCGACATCGATCCGGCCGCGGCCGAGCGCACCCGTAAGCTCGCCGCCGACCGCGGGCTCGCCCTCGACGTGCCGGCGCCCTTCGACATGACCGACCCCGCCGACGCCCGGCGCTTCGCCGACGAGGCGTACGAACGGCACGGACGCGTCGACGTCCTGGTGACCGCGGGGGCGATCGCCCCGCACATGGCCACGGCCGCCGACATGGACTTCGAGCAGCAGTGGACCCCGACCATGCGGGGCGAGGTCGATGTCGTCTTCCTGCCGGTGCGGGCCGTGTGGCCGCACATGGTGGCGTCCGGCGGCGGCTCGATCGTCAACTTCGCCTCGGTGAACGCCTTCCGGGGCAGCGGGAACTTCGGGATGGTCGCGCACTGCGCGGGCAAGGCGGCCGTGCTCGGGCTGACCCGCCAGCTCGCCGTCGAGGGCGGCCCGTCGGGCATCCGGGCGAACACCATCTCGCCGGGAATGGTCCGCACGCCCGCCACCGAGTCGGCCGGCGCCCACGAGGGGGCGGCCCAGCAGGCGCTGCTCGCCCGGATTCCGCTGGGCCGGGTCGGCAGGCCCGAGGACATCGCCTGGTGCGCGGTGTATCTGGCGTCGGACGAGTCGGCGTGGGTGACGGGCGGCAACTTCCCCGTGGACGGCGGAGTGCTGGCCAAGTGACGGCCGGGGGGAGCCGGCTCGCGCTGCTCGCTCCCCCCAGGTCGCGAGCCCGGCCGGCCGGACCCGCTCCGCTCAGGAAACGGTCCGGTGTCCGCGTCGCGGTTTGCGCCTGGGGGCGGCGTCCTGCGCCAGCTGCTCCTCCACGGCGCGCAGAGCCCGTACGGTCACTCCGGCGATCAGGGCCGAGGCGAGTTCGGCGTTGCGCTCCTCGTACGCCTGGATCAGGCGTTCCTGGTCGTCGATGCTGTGGGCGAGGCGGCCGCTGCGGGTCAGGCTCAGGTGCCGCAGCATCAGGGTGCGCAGGGCGAGCGAGTCGAGGATCTGCTTCAGGGTGGCGTTGCCGACGATCTCGGCCATCCGCTCCTGGAGCTGGACATGGCTCCAGAAGTACGTGTCCACCTCCCCGGCGTCGGCCAGCTCCCGCATCCTCTCGACCCGGGTCCGCAGCTCGGCCAGCTCCTCGTCCGTGGCACGCTCCACGAACAGCCCCGCGAGCATGGCGAGGAGCTGCTTGCGCACCTCGTAGACGTCCCTGATGTCCTGCACGGAGAGCGCGGCGACCCGGGGCCGCCGGCGCGCCTTCATCTCGACCAGGCCCTCCTGTTCGAGCAGCATCAGCGCCTCGCGCACGGGGGTGCGGCTGGTGTCGAACCGGCGGGACAGCTCGACGCTGTTGAGGTCCTGCCCCGGCTCAAGCCGCCCCTCGATGATCCCGGCGGCGATCCACTCGGCGATCTGCGCGACCAGCGGCTCACGCCGGTCCCGCAGTCGCAGCAGACGCTTGAGCGCCACGGGATCTCCCTCCGGCCGCAGAGTCTCCGGACGCGTGTCCTCATCCGCCATGCGTTGGGTCCCCCTGCTTGGTCCAGGTCCACAGTTCATTCAGTGGTGTCGACACTAGCGCATGCCTGGACGGGTCATGCGGGGAGCCGGATTCGCCTGTCCGTGCTCGCCGTTGGCCCCGACGAAGTACTGCGTCTGCGTCCAGCGCCAGCCGCCGTAGAGACCGCCGCCGATGACGGCGAGCGCGAGCACGCTG
>NZ_JBEXDX010000094.1:0-10618 GCF_040605995.1 Streptomyces sp. NPDC005492 | reverse complement strand
GGCGGCGTCGGCCTCGCCATCGCCATCGGCCCGATCACCGGCGGTGTGCTCCTCGACCACTTCTGGTGGGGCTCGGTCTTCCTGATCAACGGGCCCGCCACCGCCGCCACCCCCACCGACTCCCTCTGGTTCGACGGCTCAGCGCTGACCGTGCAGAACGGCAGCTTCGTCGACGGCTACGGCCGCCAGGTCGTCCTGCGCGGCTACAACGTCTCCGGTGAGACCAAGCTGGAGGAGAACAGCGGTCTCCCCTTCGCCTCGGTCGCCGACGCGAAGAAGTCCGCGACCGCGCTGCGCGCCCTCGGCGGCGGCAACTCGGTCCGTTTCCTGCTCTCCTGGGCCCACGCCGAACCCGTACGCGGTCAGGTAGACACCACGTATCTGGCCGCCGCCACCGCCCAGATGCAGGCGTTCCTCGACGCCGGCATCCGCGTCTACCCCGACTTCCACCAGGACCTCTACTCCCGGTACCTGTTCAACACGGGAAGCTGGTACACGGGCGACGGAGCCCCCAAGTGGGCCGTGGCCCTCGGGAGTTACCCCCAGGAGTCCTGCGGTATCTGCCTCTTCTGGGGCCAGAACATCACCCAGAACTCGGCCGTCACCAAGGCCCAGTACGACTTCTGGCACAACAACTACGGCCTCCAGGACTCCTTCCTCGCCACCGCCCAGTCGACCATGACGTACATCCAACAGCACCTGAGCACCGACGAGTTCGCGGGTGTCGTCGGCTTCGACCCGTACAACGAGCCCTTCGCCGGGATCTACGACTCCGGTCAGACCAGCCGCACTTGGGAACAGAACCTGCTCTGGCCGTTCTATGTGAAGTTCCGCGCCCGGATGGACGCGGCCGGCTGGACGGCCAAGCCCGCCCTGGTCGAGCCGAACCTCTTCTGGAACTCCAACATCTCCAGCCAGGTGCAGGAGGGCGGACTCCTCGACGCCGGCACGCTCGGCTCGCGGTACGTCTTCAACACCCACTTCTACGACCAGAAGGCGATCTCCGGCATCCTGATGTGGGGCAACGCGGCCGACGGCCAGTACTCGACCGACTTCGGCACGGTCCGCGACCGGGCCTCGGCGGCCGGCACCGCCGCCATCGTCAGCGAGTTCGGGCATCCGCTGTCCGGAACGGTCGCGGGCAAGGCGCCGACCGTCCTCAAGGCGATGTACCAGGCCCTCGACTCCCGCCTGCCGGGCGCGAGTTGGTGGTCCAACCCGACCGGCTCGGGCTCCGTTCTGTCCGGTACGCAGTGGCAGTGGGACATCTACAACGGCCGCCACGACGAGGTGATGAACGACAACCCCGACAAGGTGCTCACCTCCGGCGACGCCTGGAACGACGAGGACCTCTCGGCCGTCGACATGACGGACTCCGGCGCGGTGACACTCCGTCAGGACGCCCGTCTCCTCGACCGGATCTACCCGAGCGCGACCGCCGGCACCACGGTCGCCTTCACCTACGAGGACCGCTCCCGCGACGGCTCCACGACCCTCACCTGGAACCCGGTCCCCAGCTCGCTCCCGAACGTGTCGTCACTGGTCGGCTCCGGCCAGTACGGTCTGCTGCTGTGGCGCTCCAACAGCTCCACCGCCCCCACCGAACTCCACCTCCCTGCCTCCTTCCCGGCGGCGTCCACGACCGTGGTCTCCGACCTGGGCGCCATCTCGGGCCTCCCGGCGTACACGTCCTCGACCCCGATCGGCTACGCCAACGAACCGGGCGGCACCGGCAGCCACCGCGTCCTGCTCTCCGCCACCGGCTCGGGCACCCTGCACTACGCCCTCATCACCAACGGCGCGTCGAGCCCCTCCTCGACACTGCTGAGCGCGGCCAAGTCCGAACTGGCCGCGTGGGCCGCATCGCACAGCTGAGCGGAACAGGGGCGCCGGCCGTCGGTCCCACGGATGGACGGCCGGCGCCTCAACCACCAAGCCGACCAAGGGCCTTGGTACGCACGAACTCAACCGTCCGACGCGACCGGGGTCCACATCCCGAGCCACTGCCCGGCGTCCCAGGCCTCGAACCGCTCCACCTCGGTGAACCCGAGCTTCGCCGCGAGTCGCATCGAGCGGGTGTTGGCGGTCTGGGTGGTGAGCACCACGGGTTCGCCGGGAAGCGCCTCGGCGACCCAGCCGAGTGCCGCCGCGCACGCTTCGGCGGCGTACCCGAATCCCCATGCCCGCGGCAGGAACATGTAGCCGAGATCGACCTTCCCCGCGGCAGCAGGGCGACTGTTTTCTGTCCCTCTCCTGATCAGGATCAGGCCGATCATCGCCCCGTCGAGCTCGACGACGAGACGCCCGGGCCTGCGCCCCGGTACCTCGGGGATCTCGCGCTCAAGCTGGTCACGCGGCCGGGCACCGCCGAGGTAGGTGTGCACCTCCGACGAGGCCAACAACTCGACGAACGCCGCACGGTCCCGGCCCTCGGACTCACGGAGCACGAGCCGCTCGGTCCTGATCGACTCGGGCGGCCAGGCCACAGATGCCAGATCTTCCATCCACGCACGCTAACTGGTGTGCGCAGGCGGCCCGTTCACCTGGTGCCCCTCCGGCCTGCTCGGCAAGCAGCAGTTCGGCACGCTCGCCACCGTCAAGCGCAGTGGCCACCCCCATCTGACCACCATGTTGTACAGCTGGGATCCCGGAGCCCGCGTGGTGCGGTTCTCGACGACGGCAGACCGGGTCAAGGTCAAGCATGTGCGGCGCAATCCGCGTGCGGCGCTGCATGTGCAGGGCGGCGACGTCTGGTCCTTCGCTGTCGCCGAGGGCGAGGCCGAGGTCTCCGAGACCAACGACCGTGACCGGCGACGCGGTCGGGCGGGAGCTGCTCGACATGATCCCGCAAGCCGCGAAGCCGGAGGACGAGGGCGCGTTCCTGGAGCAGTTGGTCGCCGAACGCCGGGTGGTCATCCGGTTGAAGGTGGACCGCCTGTACGGCACGGCGCTCGACATCGACGGCTAGCTGCTCACCAGTTGACGCCTAGGCCGCGACCACCGCGACGCCGGTCCTGCCTCCGTCGACGTCCACCACCGTTCCGTGCACGAAGGCCGCCTCGTCGCTGGCCAGCCAGACCACGGCGTGCGCGATGGCGTCCGGGGTGCCGACCTGGCCGGACGGGGTGCCCTTCATCATGATCTCGCCCGGGTGGGGCTCCCCGCCCTCAGGCGTCGGGGGAAGGATCACCCCGGGCGAGACCGCGTTGACCCGCACGCCCTGCGGGCCGAACTCGGCGGCCCAGGCCCGGGTGAGGGTCTCCATGGCGCCCTTGGTGGAGCTGTACAGCGCGCCGAGCGGGACGCCCAGGCGCGCGATCCACGAGCCGAGGTTGACGACCACCCCGCCGCCGGACTCCGCCATGACGGGGGCGACGGCGGCGGTGAGGAAGAACGGAGCCTTCACATTCACGCCGTAGACCTGGTCGAAGGTCTTCTCGTCGGTGTCGACGGTGCCCGGAGCCGGGTAGACGCCGGCGTTGTTCACCAAGATGTCGATCCGCCCACCCAGGACCTGGCGGGCCCGCGCGGCCAGGTCTCGGGAGGCCTCCGCGCTGCCGTCCAGGTCCGCCGCGAGAAAGTCGGCCCGGCCGCCGGACGCGCGGATCCCCGCCACGACCACGGCGCCCCGCTCCTGACTCCGTCCGGACACGACGACATGGGCGCCCTCGGCGGCGAACGCCTCCGCGATCGCCTGCCCGATGTTGCTGGTCGACCCGGTGACCAGCGCCGTCTTGTTCCGCAGCCGCTCCGTCATGGCTCATCTCTCCCTTGTCCGTGCCGTCCCCTGGGTGGGGCCGCGGACCACTGTGCGCCGCAAGAAATGGACTAGCAAGTCCAGAAGGTCGGGCCGAGAAGGGGAGGTCGCACGGCCGCCCGACGGTTAACTTTGTCCGCGCCGACGCGCACACAATGTGCACCCTCTGCGCCCACCCCGACCGTTCGCGCAGGTCAGCGCCGACCCGGGCACACGTCGCCGCATTACTTGACGAAAAGTGATGAAGGAGCAGCCTTTTCCGTAAGACCTCGGACACGACAAGATTGGCCGATGGTCATGGAGACAGGAGTGCGACAGTGACGGGCAGGCTCAAGGCGCCGACCGGTCGTTACGGCGGCAAGTCCGCCCAGGAGCGGCAGGCCGAGCGGCGCGGACGCTTCCTGGACGCCGCGCTCCAGTTGTTCGGCGACACCCCCGGCTACCGCGGCACGACCGTCGCCGCGCTCAGCGAGGCCGCGGGCCTGTCCACCCGGCAGTTCTACGAGGAGTTCCGCAGCCTGGAGGACGTCCTGGCCGCGCTCCATCTCCAGGTCAACGACTGGGCCGAGGAAGCCGTACTGACCGCGCTCACCGCCGCCGAGGATCTGCCGCTCGCCGAGCGGGCCGGCGTGATCTTCCGCGCCTACGCCGAGAACGTCACCGGAGACCCGCGCCGCATCCGCATGACCTTCGTCGAGATCGTCGGCGTCAGCCCGCGCCTCGAGGAACAGCGGCTGGCCCGCCGCGCCCGCTGGATCAACCTCATCTGCTCCGAGGCGAAGGCCGCCGCCGTACGCGGGGAGGCGGCCCGGCGCGACTACCGGATCGCCGCGACGGCGTTCATCGGCAGCGTCAACGGTCTGCTTCACGACTGGAGCGCCGGCTGGGTGGACGCCACGCTGGACGAGGTCGTGGACGAGCTGGTCCGACAGTTGCTGGGGATCATGCGGCCGCCGGGCTGGAGCAACTAGGGCGACCCGTCGTCGGCGTACTCGTCCAGGCGGCGGGCCAGCGCGCGGACGAGGTCGCGCAGGGCGGCCGGCTGTTCGATGACGAACGGGCGGTCGAGGGCGGCCAGGACGGGCGGGATCCAGTCCAGCCGCTCGGCCCGGATCCGGACGTGGACCCAGCCGGCGACGCCGTCGGGCGGCGTGGTCAGTGCGGCGATCCCGGCGGGGAGATGCCCGCGAATGTGCTGCACACTGCCCTGGATCCGCAGGGACACGTCGTGAGTCCAGGGTGTGCTCGCCAGACCGTCCAGCACAGTGGCCGTCGGGTCGAAATCCGCCGGGACGTCGAACGAACCGGACCGCACGCTCAGAGCGGCGATCCGGTCCAGGCGGAAGGTGCGCACCTCTCCGTCGGCGGGGTCGGCACCGGCCAGGTACCACCGTCCGGCATGCGCCACGAGACCGTACGGCAGCACGGTGCGGTCGCTGTCGCGGCCCTTCCGGTCGGTGTAACTGATCGCCACCGGTCGCCGGTGGAGCGCTGCCTCGGCGAGTTCGAGCAGCACCCCGGTCTCGGGCGCGGTGGCGGCGCGGGACGGCGCGGTGAAGTCGGCGGTGTCCAGCAGGGCGTCCAGCCGTCGGCGCAGGGCGGCGGGCAGGACACGCAGCAGTTTCGACGTGGCGCTCTCGCCGGCCGCGGCCGACGAGGTGACCAGCCCGGCCTTTCGCCCGGCCAGCAGACCGAGCACCACGGCCAGCGCCTCCTCGTCGGTGAGCATCAGCGGGGGCATCCGATAGCCGGGAGCGAGCCGGTAGCCGCCGTAGCGACCGCGTACCGAGTCGACGGGGACGCCCAGGTCCAGCAGGTGGCCGACGTAGCGGCGGACCGTGCGTTCGTCGACGCCCAGCCGGGCGGCCAGTTCGGGAACGGTACGGAGGCCGCCGCTCTGGAGGATCTCCAGCAGGGCGAGCACACGCGCGGTCGATGTGGTCACCCGGAAAGTCTCCCTCGGATACCGGGCGGATCCTGCCCGGTATTGCTCCTAGCGTGAGAGACGTCCCTGCCACCCGCACCACCTCTGAACGGGAAGCGCTCATGAACTTCGTCTCGATCCGTGTCATCACCGACGACGTCAACCGTCTCGTCGGGTTCTACGAACAGGTCACCGGTGCCACGGCCACCTGGTGGACCTCCGACTTCGCCGAACTCGTCACGCCCGCCTGCACGTTGGCGATCGCGAGCACCCGCACCGTCGTCCTGTTCGGCGCCGGCTCCGCGCGACCCGCCGCCAACCGCTCGGTGATCACCGAGTTCCGCGTCGACGACGTCGACGCCGAGTTCGAGCGCCTGGCGCCCCTCGACTGCGAGATCGTCCAGAAGCCGACGACGATGCCCTGGGGCAACCGCTCCCTCCTCTTCCGCGACCCCGACGGCAACCTGGTCAACTTCTTCACGCCGGTCACCCCCGAGGCGGTGGCACGGCAGCAGCGCTAGACCAGCTCGTTCAGGGCGGTCAGCACGGGTGCGACGCCGTCCTCGGCCCGCACCCGGGCGCCGAGGGCCCGCGCGCGCTGGGCGTAGCCCGGTTCACGGGTGGCCCGTACGAGCGCGGCGGAGAGGGAGTCGGCGGTCAGGCCGCGCAGGGGTACGGCGGCCGGAGCCACGCCCAGGGCGACCAGCCGCGCGGCCCAGAAGCCCTCGTCGAACTGGATCGGTACCGGCACGGCCGGTACCCCCGCGCGCAGTCCGGCCGCGGTCGTGCCCGCGCCGCAGTGATGGACCACGGCCGCCATCCGCGGGAACAGCGCCGAGTGCGGCACCTCGCCGATGGTCAGGACGTCGTCACCGTCTCCTTCGAGGCCGCCCCAGCCGCGCTGGATCACCCCGCGCAGCCCGGCCCGGCGCAGGGCGCGCACGATCTCGGTGCTCAACCGCTCCCGATCGGGCACGGTGGCACTGCCGAGACCCACGAACACCGGGGCGGGCCCGGAGTCGAGGAAGTCCCGTAGCTCGTGGGGGAGTTGTGTGTCGCCGTCGTACGGCCACCAGTAGCCCGCCACGGTCAGACCCGGGCGCCAGTCGGCCGGTCGGGGGACGACGAGCGGGCTGAAGCCGTGGTGGACGGGCCAGTTCTGCCGTTCCCGGGCCCGGAGGGCGGCACCGGCCCGGGTGTGCCGCAGGCCGAGACGCGCCCGGACGTCCGGTACGGCGGTCGCGAAGACGTGTTCCACGGCCCGGTTCACCCCGTGCCCGGCGATACGGTTGCCGATCCCGCCCCAGGAACCTCCGCCGAGCGGTGGTGGTGCGAACTCCCTTGTCGGTGCAACGGGTTGGAGATACACCCCCATGCTCGGCAGGGACAGCCCCTCGGCGAGGGCGTGCCCCAGCGGCCCCAACGAGGCGGCCACCAGCAGGACTTCACTCGTCCGCGCGGCCGTCAGCAGGTCGTCGGTCATGCGCTCGACCACCGCCCGCGCCATGCCCGCCAGCCGCAGCAACTTGCCGGCGCCGGAGGCGCTGCGATGCAGCCCGCGCCCCCGCGAGGACTCCAACTCGGCCCGGGGATCGACCGGAAGGGGATGGAAGCCGACGCCCGACCCCGCCACCAGGGGCGCGAAGGGACCATGGGTGACGAGCGTGACCTCGTGACCCGCCAGGGCCAGGGCATGCCCGAGACCGGTGTACGGGGCCACGTCGCCCCGGGAGCCCGCCGTCATGATCGCTACTCGCACGACGGTCAGTATCCCGCCGGTATCCCGCTGGTGGGCGGGGCGTGCGGGATTCCAACTCCCGTGCGTGTCACAACCGTTGACTTCCGTCTCCGGCGGCTCTACTTTCAGCCCGCCGTCTCGTTCGGCTAACCGATCCATGTTCGATATTTCGGATAATCGGCAAAGGAGCCGCATGTTCCGCACCCCCCTCCTGCGCGCCCTCGCGACGGCCGCAGCGGCAGTTACCCTGCTTCTCTTCACCAGACCAGCGCCCGCCGACCCACTCCAGGCGGCCCCCGTCGCCTCGGCGACCCGTCAGATAGCCGTGCCCACCGCGCCGATGGGCTGGGCCTCCTGGAACAGCTTCGCTGCGAAGATCAACTACAGCGTCATCAAGGCACAGGTCGACGCGTTCGTCGCCTCGGGCCTCCCGGCGGCCGGCTACAAGTACATCAACATCGACGAGGGCTGGTGGCAGGGCACCCGCGACAGCGCGGGCAACATCACCGTCGACACCAGCGAGTGGCCCGGCGGGATGAGTGCCATCGCCGACTACATCCACAGCAAGGGCCTCAAGGCCGGCATCTACACGGACGCGGGCGCGAACGGCTGCGGCTACTACTACCCGACGGGCCGCCCCGCCGCCGCCAACACCGGCAGCGAAGGCCACTACGACCAGGACATGCTCCAGTTCTCCCAGTGGGGCTTCGACTTCGTGAAGGTCGACTGGTGCGGTGGTGACGCCGAGGGCCTCGACGCGGCGACGGCGTACAAGGCGATCAGCGCCTCCGTCGCGAAGGCCACGGCCTCCACCGGCCGCGCACTGACCCTCTCGGTCTGCAACTGGGGTTACCAGAACCCCTGGAACTGGGCCCCGGGCCTGGCCCCCATGTACCGGACGAGCACGGACATCATCTACTACGGCAACTCGCCGTCGACGACGAACATGCTCTCCAACTTCGACCAGGGTCTGCACCCGGCCGCCCAGCACACCGGGTACTACAACGACCCCGACATGCTGATGGTCGGCATGTCCGGCCTCACCGCCGCCCAGAACCGCACCCACATGGCGCTCTGGGCCATCTCCGGCGCCCCCCTCATGGCGGGCAACGACCTGACGACCCTCACCTCCGAGACCACCGGCATCCTCACCAACCCCGAGGTCATCGCCGTCGACCAGGACGCGCGCGGCCTCCAGGGCGTCAAGGTCGCCGAGGACACCACCGGACTCCAGGTGTACGGCAAGGTCCTGTCCGGCACCGGCAACCGCGCGGTCACCCTCCTCAACCGCACCTCCGCCGCCCAGAACATCACCGTCCGCTGGTCCGACCTCGGCCTGACCACCGCGTCCGCCACCGTCCGTGATCTGTGGTCCCGCTCCAACATCGGTAGCTACGGCACGAGTTACACGGCGAGCGTCCCGGCCGGCGGCTCGGTGTTCCTGAAGATCAGCGGCGGCACCGAGGCGGCCAGCACCAACTACGCGGCCACCTCCACCGGCAAGTACACCGGCATCAGCGCGGCGAGCACCGGCCTGGACGTCGTCGACGTCACCTACACCAACACCGGCTCCACCGCTGTCACCGGCACCCTGCAGGTCAACGGCCAGACCGCGACGACGGTCTCCTTCCCGCCGACCGGCTCCAGCCCGGGCACGATCTCGGTCCAGGCCGACCTGTCGAAGGGCTCGGCCAACTCCCTCACGCTGACCGGCAGTTCACTGCCGACCCTGGGTTCGGTCAACGTCCAGCCCATCCCGGGCACGAACGGCTCCCTCATCGTCGGCACCCAGTCCGGCCGCTGCGCCGACGTCTACAACAACACCATCACCAACGGCACCCAGGCCGAGATCTGGGACTGCAACGGCGGCCAGAACCAGGCCTGGACGTACACATCCCGCAAGGAACTCGTGGTCTACGGCAACAAGTGCCTGGACGCCTACAACAGTGGCACCACCAACGGCACGAAGGTCGTCATCTGGGACTGCAACGGCCAGAACAACCAGAAGTGGACCGCCAACTCCGACGGCACCCTCACCAACGTCAACGCGGGCCTCTGCCTGGACGCGAACGGCGCCGCCACGGCCAACGGCACCCAGCTCATCCTGTGGACCTGCGGCACGGCGAACAACCAGAAGTGGACGCTGACGTAGTGACACTGGCGTGATGTGTGCGGGCGGCCCACCACGGCCGCCCGCACGTGTCATGCCGATGCCACGAAGGCCAGCGCCGCGAGCAGCGCGCACCCCAACAAGCAGGCGGCAGGAGTCGTTGCCGCAGTCTTCGATACGTCGCCTCGTACTCGTCCCGCACCTGTGCGCACCGCTCGGCCGTGCGCAGCCAGGAGACGCGGGCGACTTCGAGGTACTCGGCCTCGAAGTGCCGTTCCACCTCGGCCCGTTGGGAGTCCGTGAGCCAGCCCATGCGGTCTGCCAGCCTGGCCGACGACCTACGGCCCTCCGCACGCGTCGCGGCGAGGAGCAGATGCCCCTCGATCTGTGCCACGAGCGCCCTTTCCTTCTCGCTCACGCTCATCGTGCGCTCAGCTCCCGCTCAGCGGCATGGTGCAGGTCGAACGCCGGGGACTCGCTGCGGATGCGCGGGAGGGTGAGGAAGTTGTGCCGCGGGGGCGGGCAGGACGTGGCCCACTCCAGGGAGCGGCCGTAGCCCCACGGGTCGTCGACCTCGACCTTCTTGCCGTACTTGGCCGTCTTCCACACGTTGTAGAGGAACGGCAGGATCGACAGGCCGAGCAGGAACGAGAAGATCGTCGACACCGTGTTGAGTGTCGTCAGGCCCTCCACCGCCAGGTAGTCGGGTATCCGGCGCTGCATTCCGTTCACGCCCAGCCAGTGCTGGACGAGGAAGGTGCCGTGGAAGCCGATGAACAGCGTCCAGAAGGTGATCTTGCCGAGGCGCTCGTCGAGCATCCTGCCGGTCATCTTCGGCCACCAGAAGTGGAACCCGGAGAACATCGCGAACACCACGGTGCCGAACACGACGTAGTGGAAGTGCGCCACCACGAAGTACGAGTCCGAGGTCGAGAAGTCGAGCGGCGGCGACGCGAGCATCACCCCGGTCAGACCGCCGAACACGAACGTGATGAGGAAGCCGGTGGCCCAGAGCATCGGGGTCTCGAAGGACAAGGACCCCTTCCACATGGTGCCGATCCAGTTGAAGAACTTCACGCCGGTGGGTAC
>NZ_JBEXDX010000093.1:0-11329 GCF_040605995.1 Streptomyces sp. NPDC005492 | reverse complement strand
GTACATGTTCGTACGGCGCCCGCGCTTACTTGCTTGTGCGGTAGAACCGCTCCGCACCTTCAGGACTAGGCCGACTTGCGGCTGTCCCTCGGGTGTACCGCGATATTCATCGCGCCGGAACGGAGAACGGCAAGACGCTCCTCGAGGACCTCTTCGAGTTCCTCGCGGGTGCGCCGCTCCATCAGCATGTCCCAGTGGGTACGCGCGGGCTTGGCCTTCTTTTCCTCAGGGCCGTCGCCGTCGACCAGGAGTGCCTGGGCCCCGCAGACCTTGCACTCCCACTCCGGCGGAATCTCCGCCTCGACCGAGAAGGGCATCTCAAAGCGATGTCCCTTCTCGCATGCGTACTCCACGGCCTGGCGTGGTGCCAGGTCGATACCGCGGTCCGTCTCGTAGCTGGTCACCACGAGGCGCGTGCCGCGAAGAGCTCGCTCACTCATGAATCGTGCCTCCCGGGCTTGTCGCCCACAGGACAGGTGTCGCTGTCGTCGTCATCCGGTCAACGTCCGGTCGGCGGTAAAGATTCCCGTACGGGGTCATGCGTCGCCGTCGTAGCCGCCCCTTGTTGTACCCACCAGCGCCCGGTTTGTCACATCTACTAGCAGATGTCACCTAGCGATTCGTCATCTTTGACGCGCAGTAACGGTACGCCAGGCAGGCCAAACGCGTACACTACCGCCCTTTCGCCTCCAGCGCTAAATCCTCTCGGGAAGAGGATTCCCCGCGTCGCTGATCGCACGCGCCACCGGAACCCGTGCGAGCAGCACGAACCCGATGGCGAAGAAGGCCACCAGGGAGACGATGGCGTCCCGATAACTTCCGGTCACCTGGTACGTCACCCCGAACAGAAGGGGGCCCAGCCAGCTCATGCCCCGATCGCTCATCTCGTACGCCGAGAAGTACTCGGCCTCTTTGCCGGGCGGCACGAGATGGGAGAACAGGGACCGCGAGAGCGCCTGGCTGCCGCCCAGTACCAGCCCGATCCCGGCGGCCAGCACGAAGAACCAGACGGGCGCGTGGGCGGGCAGGAAGTATCCGGCGGCCAGCGTCATCGTCCATGCGACGAGCGAGCCGAGAATCGTCCGCTTGGCTCCGTACGCCCGGGCGAGTCGCCCCATGCCGAGCGCGCCGGCCACCGCGAGCACCTGGACCATCAGTACGGCCGTGATGAGCGTCGACTGGCTCAGGCCCAGCTCCTCGGAGCCGTAGACGGAGGCCTGTGAGATCACCGTCTGGATGCCGTCGTTGTAGATCAGGTAGGCGAACAGGAAGGACAGCGTGAGCGGTTTGCCGCGCATGTCCCGGACCGTCGCCGCGAGTTGCCACCAGCCCCGCGTCGTCGGCGCCTCGGACGTCGTACGGCCGCGGTCACGCAGTCGTTTCAGCGGTACGACGGTGAAGGCACCCCACCAGATGCCCGCCGAGGCGAGACAGATGCGGACGGCCGTCGACTCGGACAGGCCGAAGGAGTCGTGGGCGGTGAACAGGATCAGGTTCGCGACCAGGACCAGGGAACCGGCCGCGTAGCCGAAGGCCCAGCCGCGTGAGGAGACCGCGTCCCGCTCCTCGGGTGGGGCGATCTGCGGGAGGTAGGAGTTGTAGACGACCATCGAGACGGCCACCGAGGAGTTGGCGACGATCAGCAGGAAGCCGCCCAGCAGATAGCGGTCGCCGTCCAGGAAGAACAGTCCCGTGGTGGCGGTCGCGCCCACATAGGCGGCGAGCGCCAGCAGCGGCTTCTTGCGGCCGGTCCGGTCGGCCGCCGCGCCCGCGAGGGGCATGACGAGGATCGACACGATGACGGACGCGGAGACGGTGTAGGCGAAGAAGGAGCCCGCCCGGACCGGTATCCCCAGGGGATGCACGAACCCGTCCGGGTCGGCCGCCGACTTCGCGACCGAGGTCAGATAGGGGCCCAGGAACACGGTGAGCACGCTCGTCGAGTAGACGGAGCAGGCCCAGTCGTAGAAGTACCAGCCGCGCTGCTCGCGCCGCCGCTCAGCGGCCTCGTCGGCCGCCGGTGACCGCAGGGTGTCCGTACCCACCCGTGCCCTCGCTTCCCCGTGCACGCGCCGCCCCGGGGCTCAGGCCCAGACGCCCCGCTCCACCATGACCTCGCGCAGTGTGTCGATGTGATCGGTCATGATGCCATCGACTCCCAGGTCCAGGAGCCGGTGCATGCGATCGGCCTCGTTGACGGTCCACACGTGGACCTGCACCCCGCGCGCGTGGGCGGCCCGTACGAAGCGCAGGTCGACCACGGGGACGCCCGACTGCTCCTCGGGGACCTGGGCGGCGACCGCCGAGCGGCGTACCGGGAGGGGCGCTCCCCAGGACCGCAGCCGCAGATTCAGCACCCCGCGCGTGCCGAACGACGTGGCCAGCCGCGGCCCGGCCAGATGCTGGGCGCGGACCACGCGGGCCTCGGAGAAGGAGCCCACGCAGACGCGGTTCCAGGAGTCGGTGCGCTCCAGCAGGTCCAGCAGGGGGCGCAGGGCCGGCTCCGCCTTGATGTCGATGTTCCAGCGCACCTCGGGGAAGGTCTCCAGCAACTCCTCGAAGAGGGGGACCGGTTCCCGGCCCGCCACGCGCGCGTGGCTCACGTCCGACCAGAACAGGTCCGCGATCCGGCCCGCGCCGTCGGTCACCCGGTCCAGGGTCTCGTCGTGGAAGGCGACGAGCTTCCCGTCCGCCGTGGAGTGGACGTCGGTCTCGATGTACCGGTAGCCCAGCTCGACCGCGCGCCGGAACTGGAACACGGTGTTCTCCAGGCCGTCCGCCGCGCCGCCCCGGTGGGCGAAGGGGATGGGGCCGGGGTGGTCGAGATACGGATGACGTATGAGCGTGGTCACCCGGGCAGTATTGCCCGTTCCGGTGACCCGGCGGCTACGACCGTGCTGCCGCCGGATGCCGACGGGGCGGCGAACACGCGCAGGAACAACTGGGCGAGCGGGCCGATCGCCAGGGCGTACAGCAGAGTGCCGATGCCGACGGTGCCGCCGAGCGCGAAGCCGGTGGCCACGACCGCGACCTCGATCGCCGTCCGCATCAGGCGGATGGAGCGGCCGGTGCGCCGGTGCAGCCCGGTCATCAGCCCGTCGCGAGGGCCCGGTCCGAAGCTCGCGGAGATGTAGAGGCCGGTGGCGGCCCCGTTGAGCAGGATGCCGGCGAGCAGCAGCGGAATCCGTACGGCGAGGCCGTGCGCGTCCGGCACCAGAGCGAGGGTGCCGTCCATGGCCAGGCCGACCACGAACACATTGGAGACCGTGCCCAGGCCCGGGCGCTGGCGCAGCGGGATCCACAGGAGCAGTACCGCCGCGCCCACGATGATCGAGACGACACCGATCGTCAGGCCGGTGAGTTCGGCGAGCCCTTGGTGCAGCACGTTCCAGGGCTCCAGGCCCAGGCCCGACACCACCAGGAGCGCCGAGCTGGCGCCGTAGAGCGCGAGTCCGACGTAGAGCTGGACCAACCGTCGGCCGAGACGGTTCCGCGTGGACAATGGGTGCCCCCTGGTGGTGGTAGTGGCCTGATGCGTGACACTCTGTGGCTTGGGAACGAATGGCATCCATGGCCAATTCGGGGAAGGTGGACTGGTTTCCATGGCGCAGTGGACCTCGGCGATGGGCGCCGCACAGCTCGCCCGGTTGCTCAACTCGCAGCAGGACCGCCCGGCCGGGCCCGGCACCCGCCGTCCGCCCGCCTACCGGGCCCTCGCGGACGGCATCCGCCTCCTCGTGCTGGAGGGGCGCGTCCCGGTGGCCGCCCGGCTGCCCGCCGAGCGGGAGTTGGCGCTCGCGCTCTCCGTCAGCCGCACCACGGTCGCCGCCGCCTACGAGGCGCTGCGCACCGAGGGGTTCCTGGAGTCCCGGCGCGGAGCCGGCAGTTGGACCGCCGTACCGGCCGGGAATCCGCTCCCCGCGCGCGGGTTGGAGCCGTTGCCTCCGGAGGCCCTCGGTTCGGTGATCGACCTCGGCTGCGCCTCGCTGCCCGCGCCCGAGCCGTGGCTGACCCGGGCCGTCCAGGGCGCCCTGGAGGAGCTGCCGCCGTACGCCCACACGCACGGCGACTACCCGGCAGGGCTGCCCGCGCTGCGCGCGATGATCGCCGAGCGGTACACCCTGCGCGGGATCCCGACCATGCCCGAGCAGATCATGGTCACCACCGGTGCGATGGGTGCCATCGACGCCATCTGTCACCTCTTCGCCGGGCGGGGCGAGCGGGTCGCGGTCGAGTCGCCCTCGTACGCCAACATCCTCCAGTTGATGCGGGAGGCGGGCGCCCGGTTGGTGCCCGTAGCGATGGCGGACGGGCTCTCCGGCTGGGACATGGACCGCTGGCGCCAGGTACTGCGGGAGGCCGCGCCCCGACTCGCGTACGTCGTCGCCGACTTCCACAACCCGACCGGCGCCCTCGCCGACGACGACCAGCGGCGCCGCCTCGTGGACGCGGCCCGCTCGGCCGGGACCGTGCTCGTGGCCGACGAGACGATGACCGAGCTGTGGCTCGACGAGGGTGTCGACATGCCACGCCCTGTCTGCGGCTTCGACCCGGCCGGTTCGACGGTCATCACCGTCGGCTCCGCCAGCAAGGCCTTCTGGGCGGGCATGCGCATCGGCTGGGTGCGCGCGGCTCCCGATGTGATCCGCAGCCTGGTCGCCGCCCGTGCCTACGCCGACATGGGCACCCCTGTGCTGGAACAGCTCGCCGTCAACTGGCTGTTCAGCACCGGTGGTTGGGAACAGGCGGTCGAGATCCGACGTGCCCAGGCCCGCGAGAACCGGGACGCGCTGGTCGCGGCGGTACGGCGGGAGTTGCCCGGCTGGGAGTTCGAGGTGCCCCGGGGCGGACTCACGCTGTGGGTCCGCACGGGCGGGCTGTCGGGCTCACGGCTCGCCGAGATGGGGGAGCGCGTGGGGGTGCGGGTGCCGTCCGGGCCCCGCTTCGGGGTCGACGGGGCCTTCGAGGGCTATGTCCGGCTGCCGTTCACCGTGGGCGGCGCGCTGGCCGAGGAGGCGGCCGTACGGCTGGCCGCGGCGGCGCGGCTGGTGGAGAACGGGGTCACCGGGGGCGGCGGGGACGCGCCGCGGACCTTCGTGGCGTAGACCGGAGGGGGCTGTACCCGGGGCCGGTGCGGTAGCCCGCACCGGCCCCGGCTCCTACGAGGTCTCCGCCACCGCGGCCTCCACCACCACTTCTGTCGGCACCGTCTCCGCCGCGTCCGCCGGTGTCGTGTGCGGCGGCAGCAGCGCCAGCACCGCCTGGCGGTCCGCGTCGTTCGTCGCGTCGTCGTACGGGTCCGGGGTCGCCGGGACCTGGAGCCGGTGCACCGGACCGCTGCCCAGGCGCGCGTAGCCGCGGCCGGGGGGCATCTGGGCGATCGGTGTGGTGTGCGGGGGAGCGCCCAGGACCGCCGCCAACTGCTGGGCGGTGGCGGGGCCGAGGACGACACGCGCGCGTGTGTGCTGCCGTACGGCCTCGCAGATCGTGTCCGCGCTGTCGAACTGGTCGGCCACCACCACCGTCACATTGGCCGCGCGGCCGTGCCGCAGGGGGACCTGGAGGAGGGACTGCGGATCCTTGTGGCCGTCGGCCGCCGCCACATGGGTGAAGGCGCTCGGGCGGTCCAGGATGATCCACAGCGGGCGCCTGGTGTCGTCCGGCGCCGGGTGGCCCGACTGGTGGGCGCGGTTGGCCGCGATCAGCCGGCGTTCCGTCTCGTGCGCCGCCCACTCCAGGCTGGCCAGCGCGCCCGAGAGCCCGCACTCGACCGCGAGGACGCCGTCCCGGCCGGTGAGGCACGCGTACTCGCCGGTGCCGCCGCCCTCAACGATCAGGACGTCGCCGTACTGGAGGGCCTGGATCGCGATGGAGCGCAGCAGGGTGGAGGTGCCGCTGCCGGGCTGGCCCATGACCAGCAGGTGCGGCTCGGTGGAGCGGACGCCGGTGCGCCAGACGACCGGCGGCACGTCGCGCTGCTCCGCGCCGTGGGTGAGGGGGAGCGTGCGGTGGACCTGGGTCGGGTCGGTGAAGCCCAGGACGGTCTCGCCGGGGGCGGTGACGAAACGCTGGGCGGAGATGTCGGTGGGGAGCGGGGCGAGGACGCCGACCGTGAGCTGGTTGCCCTCCTCGTCCCACACGAAGTGGTACTCGCGGCCGCGGCCGGACTTCGCGGTGAGGAGCTGCTCGATCCGCGCGCGGGAGTCGGCCTCGCTGTCGGTGAAGTACGCCGGGTAGCGGACGACCAGGTGGGCGATGCGGCCCTCGCCGTCGAACTCGTGGGCGGGGAAGGCCTGCTCCCAGTCGCCGCCGTGGGCGAACAGGGGTGCCGGGTCCTCGGCGGTGGAGAAGTAGGGCACCAGCGCCTCATAGAGGGACTGGAGGCGCTGGGTCTGGGACTCGTCGGGGCCTTCGGGCGCCGGCGGGGTGCGGTCCCGGCCGTGCCATGCCGCCGCCGCCATCAGGACGATGGCGGCGAGCAGCGGGCCGTACGGCATCAGTGCCACGACCAGGATCACCGAGGCCACCAGGAAAAGCAGCGGCCCGCGCTTGTCCTTGGGGGTGTCGGCCCATCTGCGCCGCCCGGCGGATGCCAGCCGGCGCAGACCTCGGGTGACCGTGATCAGTGGGTGGAGGACGTCGGTGGCGCTGTCGGCCGCCGTCCGGGCCAGCTCCCGGCTCCGGGCGAGTTGTGCGGTGCCGTTGCTCAGGATGCGGGGGAGGGGGCGCCGAGCCACTGCTGTCTCCTGACGGTGCGTGCGGGTGGTTGCGTCAGAACTTGATGCCGCCGAGGAGGCTCGCCAGGCTCTCGCCGCCTGCCTTGATGCTCGGGGCGATGGCCGTGCTGGCCATGTAGAAGCCGAAGAGCGACGCCACGAAGGCGTGCGAGGCCTTGAGTCCGTCCTTCTTGAAGAAGAGGAAGACGATGATGCCGAGAAGGACAACGCCTGACATGGACAGGATCATTTGAGCTCTCCTGGTTCGTGGGGACAGTCACCATGAGTTGTTCCAGGATCACAGGATGTATCCATACGATAAAAGGTGCAAGTGGGTGAATTTCGGCAGATTTCCCTCAGATGGTGGAGCGCATTCGGGCCCTCTGAGCAGGGGATTCCCCTGTGGCGGGCCCGATGGTGATCTTTGCCTCGGCGGGGGCCGGTCATGTGTCGGCGTAGCCAGTACGCTGGCGATTCACCCGTACCAGTGAGAGGCGGTCAGGCCGATGAGTGAAGCACCCGACCCCGAGGTCGTGGAGCTTGCGACCAAGATCTTCGACCTGGCCCGCAGGGGCGGGACCGAGGCGCTGGTCGCGTATGTGGACGCGGGCGTTCCGGCCAACCTCACCAATGACCGCGGTGACTCCCTGGTGATGCTCGCCGCGTACCACGGCCACGCCGAGGCCGTACGGGCCCTGCTGGCACGGGGTGCCGAGGCCGACCGGATCAACGACCGGGGGCAGACGCCGCTCGCGGGGGCCGTCTTCAAGGGTGAGCAAGAGGTGATCGAGGTCCTGCTGGAGGCCGGTGCCGATCCGGCCGCGGGCACCCCCTCGGCGGTCGACACGGCCCGGATGTTCGGCAAGGCCGAGCTGCTGGAGCTGTTCGGCGCGCACTGAGACACCGGCCCGTCGGCAGCGAAGACGGGCCTCCTGACCAGGTACAACAAGAAAAACGGGGGAAAACGGGGGAAGGCAGCACCGGGCCGCCCGAAATTTCGGTCGCGGCAGCGAGAACTGCCGGGTCATCATGACGTCGTGATTTACGGACGCGATGGCCGGGCAGGTGATGCCGCACCGCGCGGGCCGTGATGAGGCCCGCATGGGCCACCGACGAGAGGCAGAGGAAAATGGTCTACAGCAAGCAGGAAACGGCGGGCGCCCCGACGTGTTGTCACGCGGCCAGGTAGTGCACGTCCCCCGGTTGCGTCGACGCTTGATGTGAGGCTGTTTCCCATGTTCGAACCGGTCATAGCGCCCAGCGGTACGCTGCTCGGCCTGCTTCAGCGGGGCCGCGGCGACGGCACACTGCACGCGCTCACCGCCCCCCGTGCCGAGGCACTCGCGGCGTTGAACCACTGTGTGCTCCGCGACCCCCGCCACGACTGGCAGGTGGAGAACCGCTCCCTGTACTACGCCCGTCTGTACCTAGATCTCAACGGCGACCTGGACGCCGTCGAGGCCCACCTCTTCGACACCGAGGACGTCCTCGACACCGAGGAGTCCCGCACCGGCCTCGCCCTGGCCGTCCTCGGGCACCTCGCCTCCTACGGCAGGCGGGACGCGCTCGAACTGCTGCGGAGGTACGCGGCCTCCGGCAGCAACTGGGCCTGGGCCCTGGACGAGCTGGCGCTCAGGGACGACGACGCGGGCCTGCGCGCCCTCGCCGCCCCCGTCCTGGCGCGTTTCCCGGCCGACCCGGAGGGCGAGGCCGAACTGGCCACGGCCGTACGGGACGCCTTCGAACCCCGGCCCTGGCGGCTGTGGGCCGAGGATCCACGCGAATCGATCGCCACGCGCGTGCGTGCCGCCCAGGAAGCCGGCTGCTTCGACCGCTGGCAACGCCAGATGCGACCATCCGGGCCCCGCCCGGGGTGGAGCGTGCAAGCGGTGTTCGATTGGGCCCAACAGGGCCTCGAACGCGGAGCCGCCCTGCACGTCCCCGCCGCCCGCTGCCTCAGCGCCGTGGCGGGCCCGGAGGACCGGCCCGAGATCGTCGAGGCGGCCAAGGACGGCAGCGAGGGAGCCCGCTGCACCGCCCTGCGCTATCTCGCCGACAGCAACGATTCCGAAGCCCTCCAGCTCATCGAGCGCGCGGTGGCCACCGGCTCGGCGCCCGTGGTGGAGGCCGCCGTCGACGCCTTCGAACGGATGCGCTCCGTCGCCGCCGTCGACCGGGCCCGCGGCTGGGCCCGCCGCCCCGACCCGCTCGGTGCCGCCGCCGGACGGATGCTCGCCTGCCGGGGCGGAGCCCAGGACAGCGACCTCGTCCTCGGCGCCCTCAGGGAGGCCGTCATGGGCGAAGGACCCGACGCCCCCACCCTGTGGACCCTCGTCGACGGCGCCGGCCGCCTGGGCATCGCCTGCGCCGCACCCGTCCTGCGCCATGTGTACCGGGAAACCGCCTCGTCCCATCTGCGCGGCCGGGCCGCCCGGGCGCTGGCCGCCACCGACCCCTCCTACCCCACCGGCTTCGCCGTCGAGTGCCTCTGGGACTGCGAGGAGACCACCCGCGAGATCGCCGCCCGGCACGCCGAGACGGCTGACGCCCGGGTCGTGGAGCAGCTCCGTAGGCTCGCCGCCGACCCGGCCGAGGAGGCGGAGGTCCAGACAGCCGTACGGAGCCGGATCGGGCCCGACGCCCCCGCAGTGTGAACGTGGGATGACTCGCGGGTCAGACGGGCATGGACGCCGTCTGACCTGCTCGGGTGCGCAGCGCAACGCTCATGGGACGTTCACCGTTCGCATAGATCCACGTTGACGCGGGCACGTCCAGCACGGCGACAACACGGGTATGCGTGTCGTCATCGTGACCGAATCCTTTCCCCCCGATGTGAACGGCGTGGCCCACTGCGCGCTCCAGACCGCCCGGCACCTCGTGGATCGCGGTCATCATCCGCTCGTCGTCGCGCCGGCCACCTCGGCCGGTAGCGGGCCCGACGCCCAGTCGCCGTGCCCTGTCATCCGTGTCCCCTCCCTACCGCTCCCGGGCTACCCACAGGTCCGTGTCGCCCTCCCCAGCCGACGCGTCGCCGCGGCCATCACCGAACACCGCGCCGACATCGTGCACCTGGCCAGCCCCTTCATCCTCGGCGTCCGCGGCATGGCCGCCGCGGCCCGGCTCGGCATCCCCGCCGTGGCCGTCTACCAGACCGACCTGGCCGGATACGCCCGTACGTACGTCGGTGCCGGCGAGGCCACCGCCTGGCGCCGCATCCGCTCCGTCCACGCCGCCGCCGACCGCACCCTCGCGCCCTCCAGCGCGGCCCTGGGCGACCTGGAGGCGCACGGCGTGCCCCGGGTCAAACTCTGGCCGCGTGGCGTGGACACCGAGCGCTTCCGCCCCGAGTACCGGGACGAGGCGCTGCGCCGCGAACTGGCCCCGAACGGCGAGCTGATCGTCGGCTACGTCGGCCGGCTCGCCCCCGAGAAGCAGGTCGAACTCCTCGCCGGAGCCTGCGGCCTCAAGGGCGTCCGGGTCGTGGTGGTCGGCGACGGACCCAGCCAGCCGCACCTCACCGAGGCGCTGCCGGGCGCGGTCTTCCTCGGTCGGCGTACCGGCGACGAGCTCGCCCGTATCTTCGCCTCGTTGGACATATTCGTGCACACCGGACCTTTTGAGACCTTCTGTCAGACCGTCCAGGAAGCCATGGCCAGTGGCGTCCCCGTCGTCGCGCCCGCCGCCGGCGGACCGCTGGACCTGGTCGCCCACGGGCGCACCGGGTTCCTCTTCCCGCCGCGCGACGAGAACGCGGTGACGGACGCCGTACGGACCCTGGCCGCCGATCCCGCGCTGCGGGCCGAGTACGGCGCCGCCGCGCGGGCCATGGTCGAGGGGCGCACCTGGGCGGCCGTCGGCGACCAACTGATCGCGCACTACGGCGATGTCCTCGCCGGGCGCAGGACGGTGGTGGCGGCATGAACACCGCGTCGCTGCGCATCGTGCGGCTCGCCAACTTCGTGGCCCCCTCCTCCGGGGGGCTGCGCACCGCCCTGCGCGAGCTGGGCAAGGGCTTCAAGGAGGCCGGGCACGACCCGGTCCTCATCGTGCCCGGCGAGCGCCACACCGACCGCGAGACCGAGCAGGGCCGGGTCATCACCCTGCCCGGCCCGCTGCTGCCCGGGACCGGCGGCTACCGCGTCCTCGCCGACAAGCGGCGCGTGGCCAACCTCCTGGAACAGCTCGCCCCCGACCGCCTGGAGGTCTCCGACCGTACGACCCTGCGCTGGACCGGAAAGTGGGCCAGGCGGGCCCGCGTCCCCGCCGCGATGGTGTCCCACGAGACCGCCGACGGCGTCCTGCGCACCTGGGGCCTGTCGGAGAACATGTCCCGGCGCACCGCCGACGCCCTCAACGTCCGTACGGCGCACACCTACGCGCGCGTGGTGTGCACCACGGAGTTCGCCGAGCGGGAGTTCGTCCGCATCGGCGCCCGCAATGTCGTACGGGCTCCGCTGGGCGTCGACCTGGTGGGGCGCAGCCCGGCGCTGCGGGACCCGGTGGTGGGGGGGGGGGGGGGGGGGGGGGTGGGGGGGGGGGGGGGGGGGGGGGGGGCGCCGGCGCTCTCGTTGACAACATACCCCCCCCCTCACTCACCTGAGTCGGGCGGGTGG
>NZ_JBEXDX010000092.1:0-11652 GCF_040605995.1 Streptomyces sp. NPDC005492 | reverse complement strand
TTGCAGCAGTTGGACATGGAGTCCAACGGCAAGTCGGTGGACCGGGACGGGAATCCGGTGGAGTGGCAGACCGGCCCGGTGGTGTGGGGCACGCCCGGCACGAACGGGCAGCACGCCTACTACCAACTCATCCACCAGGGCACCAAGTTGATCCCGGCGGACTTCATCGGCTTCGCCAACCCGGTCGGCGAGCTGAGCGAGGCGCTGAAGGCGCAGCACGACCTGCTGATGGCCAACTTCTTCGCCCAGACACAGGCGTTGGCGTTCGGCAAGACACCCGACGAGGTGCGCGCCGAGGGGGTGGCGGAGGAGCTGGTGCCGCACAAGACGTTCCAGGGCAACCACCCCACCACCACGATCCTGGCCCGCGAACTGACCCCCTCCGTCCTGGGCCAGCTCATCGCGCTCTACGAGCACAAGGTGTTCGTCCAGGGCGCGATCTGGAACATCGACTCCTTCGACCAGTGGGGCGTCGAACTGGGCAAGGTCCTCGCCAAGCGCGTCGAACCCGCCCTCACCGAAGGCGCCGACGTGCCGGGCCTGGACGCGTCGACGACAGCCCTTGTGGCCACTTACCGCACTCTCCGCAATTCCCAGGATTCTCAGGAAGTGAACTGACATGCAGCTCGGACTCATCGGTCTCGGCAAGATGGGCGGCAACATGCGCGAGCGGATCCGCCGCGCCGGCCACACCGTCATCGGCTACGACCGCAACCCCGAGGTCTCCGACGTGAGCGACCTGGCCGAACTGGTCGAGAAGCTCGAAGCCCCGCGCACGGTCTGGGTGATGGTCCCGGCCGGCGCCCCGACCCAGTCGGTCGTCGACGAGCTGGGCGAGCTGCTCCAGCCCGGCGACACGGTGGTCGACGGCGGCAACTCCCGCTGGACGGACGACGAGAAGCACGCCGAGGAGCTGGGCGCCAAGGGCATCGGCTTCGTCGACGCGGGTGTCTCCGGCGGCGTGTGGGGCCTGCAGAACGGCTACGCCCTGATGGTCGGCGGCGACGCCGAGAACATCGCGAAGGTGCAGCCGGTCTTCGACGCGCTCAAGCCCGAGGGCGACTTCGGCTTCGTGCACGCCGGCAAGGTCGGCGCCGGGCACTTCTCGAAGATGGTCCACAACGGCATCGAGTACGCCATGATGCAGGCCTATGCCGAGGGCTGGGAGCTGCTGGAGAAGGTCGACTCCGTCACGGACGTGCGCGAGGTCTTCCGGTCCTGGCAGGAGGGCACGGTCATCCGCTCCTGGCTGCTCGACCTGGCCGTCAACGCCCTTGACAGCGATGAGCACTTGGACAAGCTCAAGGGCTACGCGGAGGACTCCGGCGAGGGCCGCTGGACCGTCGAGGCCGCCATCGACAACGCCGTGCCGCTGCCCGCGATCACGGCCTCCCTCTTCGCGCGCTTCGCGTCCCGTCAGGACGACTCGCCGCAGATGAAGATGGTCGCGGCGCTGCGCAACCAGTTCGGCGGCCACGCCGTCGAGTCGAAGGAGTAGCGCGCCGTGGGGGATCTTCTGCTGGTCCGCCACGGTGAGACGGAGTGGAGCGTGTCGGGCCGGCACACCAGTTGGACCGACCTGCCCCTGACCCCGCACGGCGAGGAACAGGCCAAGTCCCTCGCTCCGCTCCTCTCGGGCCGGACCTTCGCACTCGCACTCACCAGCCCGCTCGACCGCGCGATACGCACCGCCGAACTCGCGGGCATCACCGGGGCCGCACCCGACCCCGACCTGCACGAGTGGGACTACGGCGGCTACGAGGGTGTCACCACCGTCGACATCCACCGCACCCGCCCCGACTGGTACCTGTGGACAGACGGCGTGCCGCCGGGGCCCGCCGGACACCCCGGCGAGTCCCCGGACGAGATCTCCGAGCGAGTCGACCGGGTGCTGAAGCGGGTGGACAGCGCGCTCGTGGACGGTGACGTGGTCCTGGTGGCGCACGCCCACTTCCTGCGCGTCCTCACCGCACGCCGGCTCGGCCTGACGGCGGCGGACGGCCGGCTGTTCCAACTGGCGACCGGCACCGTCAGCCGCCTCTCCACCGAGCACGACCGTCCCGTGATCGCGGAGTGGAACACCCGCCCGTAACTGCACAACACCACGGCCCGGACCGCGCGTTGGCGCACGGTCCGGGCCGTCGCCGTCCCTGGGCCCACGACACCAGTCGGACTAAAGTCGCCTGTTGATGGAGATCAACGAGCTGACAGCGGCCGAGGAACAGGTCTGGCGGGCCTTCCCGTTGGGCGAGTCCGTGGACTTCCGTACGGCGGAGGACGAGGACGTGGCGGACGGCCGCGACTGGGGGCCCGAACGGACCGTCCGCGCCGAGGTGTTGCGGGCCCTGCTGCTCAACGGGCCCCAGGAAGCGGGCGAGATAGCCTCCCTGAGTCTGGCGGGCGCCCGGATCACCGGCATGCTCGACCTGCAGTACGCGACGATCGACCACCCCGTCCGGCTGCGCTACTGCCACTTCGACGAGGCGCCCCGCTGCTATGCCGCCCGGCTGCGTGAACTCAACCTAGGCGACTCGGTCCTGCCCGGGCTCACCGCCCACGCCATGCGGGTGGACGGCGTACTGCGGCTGACCCGGGCCCGGTTCCACGGCCTGGTGCGGCTCGCCGGGGCGAAGATCGCCGGGAGCCTGTACCTGGAGGGCGCCGAGATCACCGCGCCGGACGCGGATCAGCCGGTGCTCCAGCTCAACCAGGCGGCCGTGGGCGACGACCTCCGGGCGACCGGGCTGCGCACCCGGGGTCAGATACGGCTCAGCGGCGCGAGCGTCGCCGGGTCGGTCAACCTCAACGACGCGCACCTCTCCAACCCCGGGGACTCAGCCATCGACGCCGAAGTGCTCGTCGTGGAGGGCAACATCGTGTTCCGGGAGGCCCGGGTGGAGGGCTGGATCGGTCTGCGCGGAGCCCGGATCTCGGGCCGGCTCGACCTGTCGTACACCACCCTGTCCAACCCCGGCGGTCCGGCGCTGCTGGCGAGCAGCACCACGATGGGGGAACTCTGGCTGCGCGAGAGTCCGCCCGTCGAGGGGGGTGTCGTGCTGCGCAACGCCCAGATCGACGTCCTGCTGCTGGACCCGAAGGTGCTGGGGGACCAGGTCTTCCTCACCAGTCTCGCCTACACCACGCTCATCCCCCACGAGCCCGCCGAACGCCGGCTGACCATGCTGGAACGCGACGGAGACGGCTATGTCCCGCACGCCTACGAGGAGTTGGCCGCCGCCTACCGCCGCGTCGGCGACGACAACGCGGCCCGCTTCGTCCAACTCGCCAAGCAGCGCCGCCTGCGCCGCACCCTCCCGTGGTACGGCCGTATCTGGGGCTACGTCCAGGACGCCACCGTGGGCTACGGCTTCCGCCCGCTGCGCGCCTGCGCCTGGCTGCTCTCACTGCTGGCCATCGGCTCCGTCGCCTACGGCCTGCACCACCCGCACCCGCTCAAGGCGTCCGAGGCACCGCACTTCAACCCGGTCTTCTACACCCTCGACCTGCTGCTGCCGGTGATCTCCTTCGGCCAGGAGGACGCGTTCGCCCCGGCCGGCTGGTACCAGTACCTCGGCTACGGCCTGATCATCACCGGCTGGATCCTGGCCACGACCGTCGTCACCGGCGTGACCAGGACCGTCAGCCGCCAGTGAGACGGTTCGCCGTGTGCTGGGCGGCGAGGCGCACCGGCGCGTTGGCGGCGCCGTAACCTCGGTAGTCGCCGTCGCGCTGGACGAGTTCGAAGAAGACCCGCCCGATCGTGCGGGTGTAGCAGTGCCGGAACTCGCCGTCCGTGTCCCGGTCGTAGAGGATGCCGAGGTCCTGGTACGTCTCCAACTCGCCCTCGGCGAAGTCGAATCGGGCCGCGAGGTCGTCGTAGTAGTTGGCGGGCATCGGCAGCAACCGGCCGCCGGACGCGCGGAACCGGCCGGCCGCGGCGACCACGTCGTCGGTGGCCAGGGCGATGTGCTGGGCGTGGGCGTCGTCCTCGGTCGGGGCCGCGCCGACGCTGAGCGCGATCCGGACGGCGCCGTCGGGGGTGGTGACGGCGCGGCTGCGCAGCAGGCCGTAGGGGTCGGCGACGTCGACGCTCTCCTGGGCGTGGAGTCCGAGGACGCTGCGGTGGAAGAGGGTCGCCTCGTCGAACTGGTGCCAGGGCTGGGTGAGGGCGAGGTGGTCGATGCCCTGGACGCCTGTCCCTGCGGGCGGTTGCCCTGGGATGTCGGTGAAGTCGGCCCGCCAGCCGGGGAGTTCTGGGGTGTCCGGGGCGCAGAAGAAGAGTTCCGTGCCGTCCGGTGCGGCGACCGCTTCGAGCGGGGCGTCCTCGGGTGCCCGGCGGCGGGGCAGGACGGGCGCGAGGAGTGCCTCGGCGCGGCGGGCGGCGCCCTCCGGGTCGGGCGACTCCAGGCCGATCGCGGCGAGGGCGGTGCCGTCCCGTCGTAGCGCGGGGCCGGTGTTGACCAGGACGCGGGCCGCGCCCTGCTGCCACAGGTCGACCGGTTTGCTGCGGTGGCGGGCCGTGCGGGCGAAGCCCAGGGCGCCGAGCAGCGCCGAGACGGGTTCCGCGTCGGGTGTGACGAGTTCGGCGAAGGCGATGCCCGTGGGGACGACGGGGGCGGGCGGCCGCGAGAGGCCGACCGTTTCCTGGAGGACGAGCAGCGAGCGGCGTGCGTCCACCGCCGTGGGGCCCGCTTCCGCCTGCCGGAACACGTCGTTGAAGATCTCCAGCGAGAGCGGGCCGTCGTAGCCCGCGCTCAGGACGTGCCGCAGGAGTCCGGCGACGTCGAAGCCGCCCTGCCCGGGGAAGCAGCGGTAGTGGCGGCTCCACTGGAGGACGTCCATCGCGAGCAGCGGGGCGTCGGCGAGCTGGAGGAAGAAGATCTTCTCGCCGGGGATGTCCTGGATGCCCTTGGGGTCGGAGCCCCGGGAGAGGATGTGGAAGCTGTCGAGGCAGGTGCCGAGCGCGGGGTGGCCGGCCGTCTCGACGATGCGCCAGGCATGGTCGTACGTGCTGACGTGACGTCCCCAGGCGAGCGCCTCGTAGGCGACGCGGACGCCGAACTCCTGGGCGACGTCGGCCAGTTCGCTGAGCTGTGCGGCGGCGAGGGCGTCATCGTCCTGGGCGCGGGGGGAGACGCTGGAGCAGACGAGGACGGTGTCGGTGCCGAGCCTGCGCATCAGCTCGAACTTGTGCCGGGCGCGGCGCAGGTTGCGGGCGAACTCGGCCTCGGGGACCGCCTCGATGTCCCGCATCGGCTGGTAGAGGTCGATCGTCAGGCCGAGGTCGGCGCAGCGGGCGCGGATCTCCTCCGGAGCGAGCGGGCAGGCCAGGAGGTCGTTCTCGAAGATCTCGACGCCGTCGAAGCCGGCCCGGGAGGCGGCGGTGAGTTTCTCGGTGAGGGAGCCGCTGAGGGAGACGGTGGCGATGGACGTACGCATCGGTGTACCTCTCAAGGTCGCTGCGGGCACGGCTACTTCGGGGCGGGCACGGCACCGGCCAGGTCCGCGATGTCGGCGAGCATCCGCGCACTGTCGGGCTCACGCCCGGTGAACAGGCGGAACGCGTCGGCCGCCTGGAAGACCGCCATGCCGCCGCCGTCGAGGGTGGCACAGCCCAACGCTCGGGCGGTGCGCAGCAGTTGGGTCTCCAGGGGGCGGTAGACGACCTCGGCGACCCACAGTCCGGGGTGCAGCAGCTCGGCGGGGAAGGGCAGTCCGGGATGCGCCGCCATCCCTGTCGGGGTGGCGTGCACGACACCATGGGCCGACCTGAGCAACTCGCCCAGCCGGTCCGGTGTGGCGGCGGCGGCACGGCCCGCGCCGAAGTGCCGGTTCAGGGCTTCGGTGAGATCGACGGCCCGGTCGGCCAGCGCGTCGACGACGGTGACCCGCTCGGCGCCGAGGGTGAGCGTGGCGTGCGCGACCGCCGCGCCCGCGCCGCCGGCGCCGAGTTGGACGACCCGTTCCATGGGCGCGTCGGGCAGTCCCCGCGCGAAGGAGGCCGCGAAGCCGGTGACGTCCGTGTTGTGGCCGACCGCGCGGCCGTCCGCGCCGAGGACGACGGTGTTGACCGCACCCAGCGCCTCGGCCTGCGGAGCGAGGGCGTCCAGGTGCTCGATGACGAGCCGCTTGCACGGGTGGGTGATGTTGAGCCCGTCGAAGCCCAGGTCGCGGGCAGCGCGCACCAGCTCGCCCACCGCCTCCGGCCCGACGCCGAGCACGTCGATGTCGATCAGCCGGTACAGGTACCGCAGACCCTGTCGGTCGGCCTCGCGTTCGTGCAGGGCGGGGCTGAGCGAGGGGCCGATACCGGAGCCGATCAGTCCGACGAGATACGAGTCCCTGGCCACATGGACCTCCCGAGCGCCACAATGTACGAACTAGTACGTTAGCTATATCAGCCGTGACGTCCTCGGGGAAGACGTGGGCGGCGTCGCCGGTCCCGCCTTCTACAATCTGCGGCACCGGCCGTACTCCCGAAGGAACCCGATGACCAGCGTCGAAGAACCGGCACGACCCGGCGGGCGGATCCGTGACGCCGCCCGCACCAGGGCCGAGATCCTCGACGTGGCGACCCAGGAGTTCGCACGGGCCGGCTACGACGGCGCCCGCGTCGACGAGATCGCCGCCCGCACCCGCACCACCAAGCGGATGATCTACTACTACTTCGGCGGCAAGGAGCAGCTCTTCACGGCGGTCCTGGAGCGGGCCTACGGCGTGATCCGCGAGGCCGAACAGGGGCTGGACGTCGAGCACCTGGACCCGGTCGCGGCCATCCGGCGGCTCGCGGAGGTGACCTTCGACCACCACGAGCGGCACCCGGACTTCATCCGCCTGGTGAGCATCGAGAACATCCACGGGGCCGAGCACATCGCCGCCTCCGAGAAGCTGGGGAGGATCGGCTCGCCCGCACTCGACGTGATCCGCCGCATCCTGGAGTCCGGACAGGCGTCCGGCCTGTTCACGGCCGATGTGGACGCCGTCGACCTGCACGCGATGATCAGCTCCTTCTGCTTCTTCCGGGTCGCCAACCGGCACACCTTCGGCGCCCTGTTCGGCCGCGACCTGGTCGCGGCGGACCGGCGCGAGTACTACCGGGCGATGCTGGGCGACATGGTGATCGCCTATCTGACGGCGGAGCGGGCGAAGGACTGACGCGCCACCGAGACCACTCGGCGGCACCCCTTGACACCCGGGAAACGTGGGCGCAACATCCCTACCCACCGAGACTAACTACCCAGTGGGTTAATTAGCCGCACATCCTGCGGCGTCCCCCGGCGTCCTCGTGCCCCCGTCACCGCTCACTCCGCCCACGGTGGAGTTTCCCCGAAGGAGCAAGCCGTGTCCGTCCCCGCCAAAGCCGTCGGGCAGCCGAAGAAGGCGGCCGCCGCCGCGTGGATCGGCAGCGCCCTGGAGTACTACGACTTCTTCATCTACGGCAGTGCCGCCGCGCTGATCTTCCCCAAGATCTTCTTCGACGACTCGGACCCCGCGACGGCGACCCTGCTCTCCCTGGCGACCTTCGGGGTCGCCTACGCGGCCCGGCCGGTCGGAGCGCTGTTCCTCGGGCACTTCGGTGACCGGGTGGGCCGCAAGAAGGTCATGATCTTCACGCTGCTGCTGATGGGCCTGTCGACGTTCCTCATCGGCTGTCTGCCGACCCGTGCCCAGGTGGGCTCTCTCGCCCCGGTCCTCCTCGTCCTGTGCCGGGTCCTCCAGGGCATCTCCGCGGCCGGCGAGCAGGCGAGCGCCAGCTCCATGACACTGGAGCACGCGCCGGCGGACCGGCGCGGTTTCTTCACCAGCTTCACGCTGGGCGGCACCCAGGGCGGCCAGCTCATCGCCACCCTCGTCTTCCTCGCCGTCGCCCAACTTCCCGACAAGCAGTTGATGTCCTGGGGCTGGCGCGTCCCGTTCTGGGCGAGCGTCCTGGTCGCGGTCGCCGGCTATTTCATGCGCCGCAAGCTCCAGGAGACCCCGGCCTTCGCCCGGCAGGCGGCCACCGAGGGTGTCGTGAAACTGCCCCTCGTGGTGCTGCTGCGCGAGCACTGGACGGACGTCCTGCGGGTGATCGGGGGCGCGCTCATCGCCTCCGTCTCCACGATCTTCACGGTCTGGGCGCTGGCCTACGCGACCAGCGACTCCGTCGGCATGTCCCGCACATCGATGCTCTGGGTGGGCGCCCTCGCCAACCTCGTCGCCCTCGCCGCGATCCCCCTGTGGGCCACCCTGTCCGACCGCATCGGCCGCCGCCCGGTGTACCTGATCGGCGCGGTCGGCAGCGCGATCACGATGTTCCTCTACCTCTGGGCGATCTCCACCGGCAACTACGCCCTGACGCTGGTGCTGGGCATCGTGGCCTTCGGCGTCGTCTACAGCGCCGCGAACGGCGTGTGGCCCGCCTTCTACGGCGAGATGTTCTCGACCCGCGTCCGGCTGTCCGGCATGGCCATCGGTACGCAGATCGGCTTCGCCGTGGCGGGCTTCGCGGTCACCTTCGCCGCGCGGATCGCGGGCCCCGAGGGCACGGACTGGTCCTCGGTGGCGCTGTTCACAGCGGCTCTGTGCGTCCCGCCGGTCATCGCAGCCCTTTCGGCCCGCGAGACCCACACGGTTCCGACGGAGCACCTCGGCACGCGGTCGCCGCGGGAGGCCGCACAGCCGGAGACGGTGACGGCCTGAGGACGGTGCCCGCTCGTGAGCCCTCGGGTGCCGGACGCCTCATGCTGTAGTGAGCGGCTGAACTCCGTCTTGTTCCAGGCGAGTTAGGCGATCGCCGTGGCGCATCAGGATCGACCTACGAGTTGGACCACGCCCGCGTGCGCAGCACCAGCCGATACCCGTCCGGGTCCTCGATCGTGATCCCCCACTCGTTCCAGTACGGGTTGGGGGACGGCACCCGCTTGCCGCCGTGGTGCTCAAGGCGGGTTACCAGGTCCTCCGGTACCGGGCCGTCGACGTAGATCACGAGGAGGTCCTCCTCCGTGGGGCGTGGCTCGATCGGGGTGCCGGGTTCGTGGACGAGTTCCAGGTGCCAGTCGGCGTCGGGCCAGCCGAGCATCAGCAGGTCGTGTTCGCCGGGTTCGATGCCGCCCTCGGTCCGCCACAGGACAGCGAGCCCGAGGCCGTCGGACCAGAAGCGACCGGCCACGGCGAGGTCCCGGGACGGGCGGGCGATCCTGATGCGGCTGCGGCCGTTGACGGGCATCGTGACCTCAACTCCCCTGCTCCTGAACTGCGGTGACAGGTCTCGCAGCCTAGGCGGGCACCGGTCGCCGGACCATCGGCCATCCGTCCTGCGCCTCATGTCCTAGGACCGTCATCCGATGCTCACCCCCCGTTGACAGTTGACGTTTCGCGCAAGAACATCGGCCGGAACGAGCAGAAAAGAACAGCGCTGCTGCACGGCAACACCATGACTCTCCCGTCTCCCGCGGAAGGACCCGAGTGGTGCGCATCTTTTCCCGCAACTTCGGCTGCCTCCTCGCGACCGCGCTGACCGTTGCCTTCCTGCCGTCGACGGCCCACGGCACCCCAGTGAGCGCCCCGGCCGTGCCGACGGTTTCCGCCTCCTCCACCCAGGTCTCCCTCCACGTCCCGCCGACGCACACCTCCCCCGGCTACTCCGTCACCGTGCCGACCACCGGCCAACTCACCCTGACCACCAGCAGATCGGGCCGCACCGTCCTCGCCACCGCCGCCGACGCCCTGCGTTTCAGATCCGGCCCCGACGACACCTGGCAGCACGCGACCGCCCTCACCGGCTGGAGCTGGCGCACCGGCGTACTCACCCTCACAGCCGAGACCACACTCACCGGCACCGAGATCGAGGCACGGCTCATCCCGACCGCCGACCGCTACCAACTCGATTGGGAGGTAAGGGGTGTTGAGACGACGGAACTCGGCCTCGACTACGACCTCTCCCGCTCCGGCCACTGGTACGGCCACGGCGAGACCAGCACCCCCTCCGGCGGGCCGTACACCGACCAGCCGTGGCCGCTGGACGCCGGGCAGGTCGAGCAGCCGGACTTCGGCCCGGCCTCGTACCAGATGGTCGATCCCTTCTGGTACACGGAGAGTTCGGCCGGTCTGTACGTCGACACCGGCGACACCATGGACGTCTCCCTCAACGCCGGCCAGGACGGACTGGGCCGCTTCGGCGTCGACTCGGGCGGCACCTACAAGGCCACCGTGTTCGTCGAGTCGACCCCTCGCGCGGTCTACGACGACTACATCGGCATCGTCGGCAAGCCCCGCCAAAGTGACGCGACGTACGAGCAGTTCGAGAAGCCGCTGTGGAATTCGTGGGCGCAGTTCTACACCGGCGTCGACCAGGAGAAGCTGCTCGCCTACGCAACCGCCCTGCACGACAAGGGACTTGGTGGCCACACCGTCCAGCTCGACGACAAGTGGGAGTCGAACTACGGCAACATGACCTTCGACCCGAAGGCCTACCCCGACCCGAAGTCGATGTCGGACCAGATCCACGTCCTGGGCTACGACTTCGGTCTCTGGGTCACCCTCTGGATCAACCTCGACTCCACCAACTACCAGTACGCGGCAGACCACGACTACCTCCTGCACGACGCGGCCGACCCGACGAAGCCCTGCACGGTCACCTGGTGGAACGGCACAGCCGGAATCGTCGACCTCGGCAACCCGGCGGCGAAGACCTGGTACCAGGGCAACCTGAAGACACTGATGGACAGTTACGGTGTCGACGGCCTCAAATTCGACACCCGCTTCTTCGACGACCACTGCGCCCCGCGCGCAGGCCACACCCGCACCGACTACCAGCGGCTCGGCTCCCAACTCGCCGACTCCTACGACCTCCAGGGCGCCGGCATCCGCGTCCACTGGGGCAGCGCCGCGCACCAGGCCGGGTTCGTCGTCCGCCAGATGGACAAGGGCACCGGCTGGAACTCCCTCCGGGCGTCCGTCTCCCAGAACCTCGCCCTGTCCACCATCGGCTACCCCTTCGTCGAGACCGACATGATCGGCGGCTCCGACGGGCAGCCCCCGCCGACGAAGGAGGTCCTCGTCCGCTGGGCGCAGTCGGCGTCGTACATGGCGCTGATGTACGCCTCGACGTCCCCGGCCGGCCCGACGGATGTGACGACCCGTCAGGAAGTGTCCTACGACGAGCAGACCGTCGCCCTGTACCGCGAGGCGATCGCCCGCCATGAGCGGCTGGCGCCGTACATTTGGGACCAGGTGCGGCGCACACTCCGGACCGGTGACCCGATCGTGCGGCCGCTGTTCTTCGACTTCCCTCAGGACAGGGCGAGTTACACGATCACCGACGAGTGGATGCTGGGCCCCGCGATTCTCGCGGCCCCGAACCTCACCGGGTCGGCCGCTCGTGACATCCACCTCCCGGCGGGCACGTGGTACGACACCGTCCGGAGTACGACAGTACGGGGACCGGTGACACTGAAGTCGTACGCGACTCCGCTGACCGTCACCCCCGCCTTCGTGAACCTGCGCGCGCGGGGCGCCGACAAGGCGCTCGCCGCCCTGCGCCGCCAGTAGGGGCCCCGCGCGCACCGGCCGATTTCAGGGGCGGCCGGTGCCGCCCGGCCCGGGGCCCCAGTGGGTGCCCCAACAAAACCCCGCCAAATAAACCAGGGAGGGGCGGGAACAACCGGCAGA
>NZ_JBEXDX010000091.1:0-12020 GCF_040605995.1 Streptomyces sp. NPDC005492 | reverse complement strand
GTCGCCGTAGCCGACGGTGGTCGCCGTCTCGATCGACCACCACAGAGCCCTCGGGTACGTCGTCAAGTTGGCGCCGTGTGCTCCGTGTTCGGCGGTGAAGCCGAGCCGCTCGTAGAACCTGTGGGCGTCGGTGCGGGTCGCGTCAGAGGTCAGTTGAACCAGTTGGCAGTCCTGGCGGCGTGATTCCGCGATCGCCCACTCGATGAGCCGGGTGCCCAGGCCGCTGCCTCGCTCGTCCGCGTGGATGCGCACGGCCTCGATGAGGGAGCGCGTGGCGCCCTTCCGGGACAGCCCGGGGATGACCGTGAGCTGGAGGGTGCCGACGACCCGGCCCTCGCGCACGGCGACGACCAAGTGCTGGTTCGGGTCGGCGGCCAGGCGTTCCAAAGCGGCCAGGTAGGGCGTCAGGTCGTCCGGCGACTCGCGTTGGGAACCGAGGGGGTCATCGGCGAGCATGTCGACGATGGCCGGGATGTTTTCGGAGATCGCGGCTCGTATTTCAAGATCTTCCATGGCCACACCTTAGGCACCAGTGTGGGATGCACGACGGGTCTACGCGGGCACGTTCATCGACTCCACGACCCGGACCAGTGGCGCCAGTTCGGGGTTCTTGGCCGCTTCGTCGAGCGCCTCCCGCAGAGCGGTGTCGTTGGTCGGCCGGGCCTCTTCGAGTAGTGCGAGGCCCGCCTCGCTGACGTTCGTGTAGATGCCACGCCGGTCGGTCGGGCACAGGTAGCGCGCGAGCAGGCCGCGGTCCTCGAGCCGGGTGACCAGCCGGGTCGTGGCGCTCTGGCTGAGGACGACTGCGTCGGCGACCTGCCTCATCTGCAGATGGCCCCCGTCGCCGTCGTGCTGTCGGCTGAGCACGTCGAGCAGGGAGTACTCCCGCATGCTCAGGCCGTGCTTGGCCTGCAGGGCGCGCTCGATGTGCGCCTCGATCCTTCCGTGCAGCAAGGAGAGGGCGCACCAGCCCTGGGCAAGGGCGGTGAGTGCGGGGTCCGTCGCTGTCATGGCGTTTCCTCCGTCCCGGAGTGGCTGAACCCAGGATAGAGCACAGATGAAATAGTCCGCGCTTGCATATAGCCCGCGTCTGCAACTATTGTGAACGCACGCAAAGCGCTCCTGCAATCGTCTGGGAAGGGTACATCCCCATGCCTCTCGCGCTTCTGGCCCTCGCGATCGGGGCCTTCGGAATCGGAACGACCGAGTTCGTGATCATGGGCTTGCTGCCCCAGGTCGCGGGTGACTTCGGAGTCTCCATCCCCACCGCCGGACTGTTGGTCACGGGCTACGCGCTGGGCGTGGTGATCGGCGCCCCGCTGATGACCGTGCTCGGCACCAAGATCCCCCGCAAGCGGATGCTGATGCTGCTGATGGGCCTGTTCATCGTCGGCAACCTGCTCTCCGCCGTCGCCCCCAACTTCTCGGTGATGCTGATCGGCCGGGTGGTCGCCTCGCTCGCCCATGGCGCCTTCTTCGGCATCGGCTCGGTGGTCGCCGCAGAGTTGGTCGCCCCGGACAAGAAGGCCGGAGCCATCGCGATGATGTTCACCGGGCTGACCGTCGCCAACGTCGTCGGCGTCCCGCTGGGCACCCTCGTCGGGCAGTCCATCGGCTGGCGCGTCACCTTTGCCGTCGTCGCGGGCCTCGGCGTGATCGGCCTGGCCGGCATCGCCAAGCTCGTGCCCGACCTGCCCAAGCCCGAGGGCGTACACCTGCGGCACGAACTGGCCGCCTTCAAGAACACCCAGGTCCTGCTCGCCATGGCGATGACGGTCCTCGGCTTCGGCGGTGTCTTCGCGGCCATCACCTACATCGCGCCGATGATGACCCATGTCGCCGGCTTCGCCGACGGCTCCGTCACCTGGCTGCTCGTCCTCTTCGGCCTCGGCATGGTCGGCGGCAACCTCGTCGGCGGCAAGTTCGCCGACCGCGCCCTGATGCCCATGCTCTACGTCTCACTGGGCGCCCTGGCCGTGGTGCTCGCGCTCTTCACGGTCACCGCGCACAACAAGATCACGGCAGCCGTCACCGTCGCCCTCATCGGCGCTCTGGGCTTCGCCACCGTGCCGCCGCTGCAGAAGCGGGTCCTCGACCAGGCACACGGCGCCCCGACGCTGGCCTCGGCCGTGAACATCGGCGCCTTCAACCTCGGCAACGCGCTGTCCGCCTGGCTCGGCGGCATCGTCATCGCGGCCGGCTTCGGCTACACGGCCCCCAACTGGGTCGGCGCCGTCCTCGCCGCGGCCGCCCTGGTCCTCGCGATCCTCTCGGCAGCCCTGGAACGCCGTACCGATGCCCACGGCGCGGTCGTCGCGGGCGGCCGGCCGAGCGCGCAGCGGACCGCCGTCCACCACTGACCCTGCCGGGCCGCACTCGGGAGACGCGGGACCAGGGTCGTCCCCGCACCTCCTGTCGGCCCCGACCATCCGACCGACACCGGAAACAGCAACACCCGCAAGGAGAAACCCTCATGAGCACCACCACAGCCGTAGCCCCGCTGACCATCCAGGACGCCGAAGCGCTCGTCGCCCAGGCGCACCGAGCCGCGGAGGCCGCCGGGATCGCGGTCAGTGTCACCGTGCTGGACGCAGGCGGTCATCTGCTCGCCTTCCGGCGGGACGACCAGGCTGTGCTGATCTCCGGGGAGACCAGCACCCGCAAGGCGTACACCGCGCTTCAGTTGAACGCGGCCACCGCCGACCTCGTCGACGCCGTCCAGCCCGGAGGCCTCTTCCACACCTTGCCCACCGCGCTCGACCGGCCGCTGCTGTTCATCGCCGGCGGTATCCCCGTACACCGTGACGGCCGCCTGATCGGGGCGATCGGAGTCGGTGGCGGGGCGCCCACGCAGGACCACGGCTTCGCCCAGGCCGCCCTGGACGCGCTCGTCTGACGCCCGACGACGGACACGCCGGTTCCCGAGCACCTCGGGGGCCGGCGTTCTCCGTGTCCGGAAGCCCTCAGCCGGCCGCGACCGTCAGCGGAGCGAACCGCCGTGTCCAGTCGCCGGGCAGCTCCGCGATCCCGTATGTCATCACGGCGTTGAAGGCACAGGAAGCGAGCCCGCGTTCCTTTGCCCAGGACAGCAGGTCCTCGTGGCGTACGTCGAGGTCGGTGCGCAGCGGGCGTTCGGTGCGGGCGGCGAGTGAGGCGATGAGAGCCTTCGCCGTCTCCGAGTCCTGTGCGATCAGAGGGCCCACGACCTGCGTGTCCATGTTGGGCCAGGCGGCCGCGTACCCGATGATCCGGCCGTTGTCCTCCGCCACCCGCACCTGGTCGGCGAAGGCGGGGAGCCGTGCGATGAGGGGCGTGCGATCGGCGCCGAACACCGCCTCGTCGAGCCGTAGGATGCGGGCGAGGTCCTCGGCCGTGGCCGCACGGGTGGCGATCCGGGACTCCGGTCCAGCAGGGGTGAAGTGGCCGCGCAGCATCTCGGCGCGGCCGGTCACCTTGAAGCCGAGTTCCTCGTAGAGCGGGCGGCCGTACGGAGTCGCGTGCAGGGTCAGCGGTGTGGTGCCCGCCGCCGAGACCAGATGCTGCATCAGTCGGCGTCCCACACCCTGACGGGCATGCCGCTCGGCGACCAGGACCATGCCGATGGCAACGAGATCCGGGCGGTCCTGTGGGCCGTACTCGGTGGCGACGCATGCCGAGACGAGGCCGCCCTCGGGATCGTCGATGCCGTAGCCCTTTCCCGCGCTGAGGAGGAAGCCCCACTTGTGTTCCTCGCGTGGCCACCCCCGGTCCTCGGACAGGTCGGCGCAGGCGATGCGGTCGCGGAGTGTCAGCCGGCGGATGGGCAGAGCGGCGAGGGAAGGAGTCGGCACGCAGGTCAGGCTGTCGGACGGGCGTTGTCGGCGTCCACCTGTTTCCGGTTGTTTCCGGCGAGACATACGTGCTTTTGGCCATGTCAGCAGCGCCTGCACAACGCCCCGACAGAAGCCGGATGTTTCACGTGAAACACCGGCGAACGACGAGCATCCGGCAAGCTCGCAGAAGGCGCCCACAGCGTGGCCCACTAACCTCGTTGCCCATGACGAGACTTCATCTCTTCGACCTCGACGGCACATTGCTGCATGGAACGAGTGCGCCCATGGAGATCTCACGGCAACTCGGTCTGGAAGCCGAGACGGCGGTACTTGATCAGGAGATCTCCGCCGGGCTGATTGACCCGCCGGAATATGCGACCCGCGTGTACACGCTGTGGGCGGGTCTCACCGAGGCGCATGTGGCGGCGGCCTTCGAAGGGGCCCCTTGGCTGGCGCGGATCCGGGAGGTCTGGGCCGAGATCAGGAACGCCGGCGAATACTGCGCCGTCGTATCGCTCTCGCCTTCCTTCTTTGTGGAGCGGCTCACAGGTTGGGGCGCGCACGCGGCACACGGATCGCTCTTTCCTGCCGTGCCTTTCACCGAGCCTTCCATGGATCTGGGCGGAGTCCTCAGTTCGGCGGCCAAAGTGGTGATCGCGGATCGGTTGTGCGGGGAGTTCGGGGTGACGAGAGCCGATTGCGTCGCCTATGGCGATTCGATGTCGGACAAGGACCTGTTCGGTGCCGTGCCCATCTCCGTCGCGGTCAACGCCGATCAGCATCTTTCGGGCCTTGCGACCCACTCCTATGCGGGGCTGGATCTGTGGGATGCCTACGATTTGGTGCGCCGCGCCCGGTAGTTGTGGGCGGAACCTAGGCCGGTAGGGTCGACTCCGGTTCTTGTCCGGAGAGGAATGCCGCATGGGAGTACTGCGGGCAATGCCACATTCTTCGCCCTACTGGAGAGCGTGAGACGACGGAGGGACGAATACCGTCGCCCGAGACCGCCGCGCGTGTGCCCGCCCAGCGTTCTTCCGGTCCCGCCGCGCCGGAGGCGTCAGCCGAGGTCGGGAGCGTGCATCGCGCGGACCCCTTCGATGTTGCCGTCCAGATAGTGCCGTAGGGACAGGGGCACGAGGTGGACGGACGCGATGCCGACTCGGGTGAACGGGACTCTGACGATCTCGTACTCGCCGAGGGGCTCGTCCACTTCGGGGCCGTGGCGTAGGGCCGGGTCCATGGACTCCAGGCGGCAGACGAAGAAGTGCTGCACCTTCACGCCGGTCGAGGTCGCGTCCGCGCCGATGTGTTCGACGGTGTCCACGAAGCACGGAACCACGTCGGTGATCTTGGCGCCGAGTTCCTCGTACACCTCCCGGTGCAGGGCGTCGACGACGGTGGTGTCCCCGGGCTCGACCCCGCCACCGGGCGTCACCCAGTACGGATCCACACCGGGCTTGGTGCGCTTGATCAGGATCAGGGCGTCGCCGTCGAGGAGAACGGCGCGTGCGGTGCGCTTGACCACGGGTCGGACGGTCATGGGAGAAATGTGGCCCGGCTGGTTCCACGTGAAACATCGCGAAACGTGACCTTGACGGTTCAGAGGGTGATGTTCGGTGTGCTGGTTGCGAGGCGGCGGCAAAGTGCCAGCTCAGGCCCAGTCCGCAGCCGCCCGTTGCAGCCACTCGTGGGCCCGGGCGATGTGCGGCATCGCAAGAGTGCCGGTCCGGACCACCAGGAAATACGTCCGCAGCGGCGGTACCGCAGGTTCGTGGAGCGCCACGACCTCACCGCGTTCGAGTGCCAAGGCGCACAGATAGCGGGGCAGTACCGCGAGGCCGGCGCCCGCAGTCGCGCAGGCGAGGACCGCGCGCAGGTCCGGGACGATGACGGTGCCCGGAGTGGCCGGACGGGAGTCGAAGACGGAGGCCCAGTACCGGGAGACGAAGGGCAGCGACTCGTGTACCTCGATCACGGGAAGGTCGTCCAGGGCGGGCGCCTCCTTGGTACCGAGGTTCGCGGGGTCGATCTGCTCGGCCCAGTGCGGGGCGGCGACCAGGACGTGCTCTTCGTCGCAGAGCGTTGTCGCGGTGAGCAGAGCACCTCGCGGACGGGCCGTGCTGATGGCCAGATCATGATGCCCGGCGGCCAGCCCTTCCAAGGTTTCCTCGGCGTTCCCGAAGGACGCGCGCAGTGCGAAGCCCTGGCCGTCGTCGCCGGTCAGCTCCGTGAGGGCGGGCAGGGCCCGCTCGGCGGTGAACTCCGGAGGGCCGGCGAGATGCAGGGTGCGCAGCGAGGAGTCGTTGTCGGGCCCGGTCTCCGCTATCTCCACGAGGGCGTCGAGATGCGGTGCGGCCTTGTGCGCGAGTTCGTCACCCATCGTCGTGGGGGTGACCCCGCGGGCCTGGCGCAGGAACAGCGGGCGGCCCAACTGCCGTTCCAGGGTGCGGATCTGGGACGTCACCGCCGGCTGGGAGAGGCCGAGCAGGGCTGCGGCGCGAGTGAAGGAGCCGGCCCGGTGCACCGTCACGAAGGTGCGCAGCAAGGCCAGATCCATGGCACGCACTCTCCTCTCCCCACCCTTCCTCCAGCCCCGGGCAGGGCCCAACTATAAATAAGTCGATAGGTCGCTGTCGCTACTGTGATTGGACACTGACACAGAGTCAACTAGCCTTGTGCGCGTGGTTCTTCGCGCGCAGAACCAGGGACGGTCCGAGCCACGAGGGGGGAGGCTCGGACCGTCCGTTGTACGTAGCCGGACACCGACCGGCCGTACGTAAAGCGCTCACCGCGCCGACTCGTCCAGCGCACGCAGCACATCGGCCACCAGGTCCTCCGGATCCTCCGCGCCGACCGAGAAGCGAACGAAGCCCTCCGGCACGGCGTCCCCTCCCCAGCGTCCCCGGCGTTCTGCGGTGGACCGCACCCCGCCGAAGCTCGTCGCGTCGTCCACCAGCCGCAGCGCGTCGAGAAAACGCTCGGCACGCGCGCGCGTGGGCAGCGTGAACGAAACCACACACCCGTAGCGCCGCATCTGCCGCGAGGCGATCTTGTACGAGGGGTCGTCGGGAAGTCCCGGATAGCGCAGCCCGGTCACCTCGGCGCGTCCGCGCAAGGCCTCGGCGAGCGTCAGCGCCGTGGCGTTCTGCCGGTCGACGCGCAGGTGGAGCGTGGCGATCGAGCGGTGCGCGAGCCAGGCCTCCATGGGCCCTGAGATCGCGCCGACGATCTTGCGCCACCGGCGTACGGCGGCCATAGCGGAGGCGTTGGTTCCGGCGACGTATCCGAGCAGGACGTCTCCGTGCCCGGTGAGCTGCTTGGTGCCGCTCGCCACGGAGAAGTCGGCGCCGAGTTCCAGCGGGCGCTGCCCCAGGGGTGTGGCGAGGGTGTTGTCGACGGCCACGAGGGCGCCACGCGCGTGTGCCGCCTCGACGAGCCGATGGATGTCGCACACGTCGAGGCCGGGGTTCGAGGGGGTCTCGATCCACAGCAGGTGCGCGCCGTCGAGAAGGTCGAGCTGGGCGTCCCCGCCGGTCGGCGCGGTGCGCACCTCGATGCCGTACGCCTCCAACTGCGCGCGCACCAGGGGCAGCACCTGATAGCCGTCGTCGGGCAGTACGACCGTGTCGCCGGCGCGTAGCTGGGAGAAGAGCACCGACGAGATGGCGGCCATGCCGGAGGCGAACACGAGCGTCTCGACGCCGTCCTGCCCGGGTGCCTCCAACTCGCCGATGGCGCGCTCCAGATGGGTCCAGGTCGGGTTCTCGTCACGGCCGTAGGCGTACGGGCCCGTCACCTCGCCCGGGAGATGGAAGTGCGCGGCGAACACCGGTCCGGGAAGCGTCGGTTCGTGCCTGACCGGCTCGGGCAGCCCGGCCCGGACCGCGCGTGTGCCGTCCCCGGCACCCGTTTCTGCAGCGGAATCACTCATACCGCTCGTCCTTCCACTTCCTCGCGCACTACGGCGAACAGGCCCTCGCTCGCCGCCTCCACCATCTCAAGGCACTCCTCGAAGCCGTCCAGACCCCCGTAGTACGGGTCCGGTACGTCGAGGTCGTCGCCGGCGGCGGGGTCGTAGGAGCGGAGCAGACGGATCTTCTGGGCGTCCCGCTCCGTCGGTGCGAGGCGGCGCAGGGCCTTGCGGTGGCCGGTGTCGAGGGCGATGACGAGGTCCAGGCGGGAGAACCAGGAGGCCTGGAACCGGCGTGCGACATGGTTGGTCCCGTAGCCGTGTTCCTCCAGGACGGCGACGGCGCGCGGGTCCGCGCCGTCGCCCTCGTGCCAGCCGTCCGTGCCCGCGCTGTCGACCTCGATCAGGCCGTCCAGTCCGGCCTCGGCCACCCGCGCGCGGAAGACCGATTCGGCCATCGGCGAGCGGCAGATGTTGCCGGTGCAGACGAAGCTGACGCGGTAGGCCATCGCGTGCTCAGTCCCCTTCGGGCAGGACGACGTTGAGCGCCCAGGAGACGACCGAGATGATCAGGCCGCCCAGGACGGCGGTCCAGAAGCCGTCGACGTGGAAACTCAGGTCGAGCTTGTCGGCCAGCCATGAGGTGAGCAGCAGCATCAGCGCGTTGACCACCAGGGTGATCAGCCCGAGCGTCAGGATGAACAGCGGAAAGGTGAGCACCTTGACGATCGGCTTCACGAGGAAGTTCACCAGGCCGAAGACCAGGGCGACGAGGATCAGGGTCCAGACCTTCTTGAACGTGCTGTCACCGGTCAGGGTGATCTTGTCGAGCAGCCATACGGCGACCGCCAGGGCGCCTGCGTTGGCGATCGTCTTGACTAGAAAATTCTTCATGTGTCTGATCGTGACAGAAGAGATCGACTCCGAGCGTGGACGAGGGCGATGAAGGCATTCCGGTTGGATGAACTGGAGGCGGAGCGTGCCGCCAACGACGGCGCATATCTGCAGTTCCTGCGCGAGAAGAACATGTCGGTCGGCCTGTACGCGCTCGATTCCGGTGAGCACGACCGGCAGCAGCCGCACAACCAGGACGAGGTGTACTTCGTCGTGAGCGGCCGGGCCGCGATCACCGTCGGCATGGAGACCACCCAGGTGGCGCGCGGCAGCGTGGTCTACGTGCCGGCCGGGGTGGCCCACAAGTTCCACCACATCAGCGAGGATCTGCGGGTGCTGGTGGTCTTCTCTCCACCGGAAGCCTGACCCGCGTCTCAGGGTTCCCTAGGGGGACGGTCAGGGGAGGACAAGGGATGCGAGGCCCCCGTTCGGCCTTCGGCCGCCCTAGCATCGGGTGCAGGACATCAGAGATCCGGCACTGGAGTGCCGGACACCGACAGGACCCGGTGCGAGCGACGGGCGGAGAGGTAAAGGACGAGGGCGATGCGAGAGATCTTCGGCGGACTGCCGTGGTGGGTGAAGTGGGTCGCGGTGCCGGTCATCGCCCTGGTGGTGTTCGGCGGGCTGATAACGGCCGTCCTGACCATCGTCATCGGACTGCTCTTCAAGGCGCTGGTCTTCGTGGCGCTGGTCGGCGGACTGATCTATGTCGTACGGAAGTTCACGTCGAGTTCCTCCTCACGCAGCGACTGGTGAGGCCCCGCTGGGCAACCGGTGATCGGTAACAGGAATCACCGGTTCCCTCGGGCGAGGGAAGTTTTCCGGACGGCCGTCCGCGGGCGGTGGCGGGCCGTTAAAGTCCGGAACTCGACGCGGGGACGAACCCCGCGGGCGGCGCACCCCCTCCCCGTGTTCCCCGCACGGGCTGCCTCCCCTCGCGCTCCGGAAGTGACCCTTGGCCACGGTTGACACCGCATCCGTAGAACCACACGCACCTCTCACCCAGACCGTCCCGCCCACTTGGCCGCGGTCGGTGGCGCTCCCGGCACAGCTACGTCCCGTGGTGGCCCCGCCGCGGCAACGCTCAGCGACACCCCCGGACCAGCAGCGGTCCGCCGTCACACTCATCGGTTCCGTCCAGCGGGCCATGCGTCTGCTGGAGTCCGTCGCTGGACATGAACACGGAGCCCCCGCCAAGCAGTTGGCCCGCGAGACGGGCCTCGCCCTTCCCACGACCTACCACTTGCTGCGCACCCTCGTGCACGAGGGTTATCTGCGCCGCGACAAGGGACTGTTCTTCCTCGGTGAAGCGGCCGAGCGGCTGAGCAGCAGCGGAGCGCAGGAGAAACGTCGCAGCACGATCGTCGACGCGATGGCCGCCTGGCGGGATTCGATCGGCGTACCGGTCTACTATGCGATGTACCGCGACGGCGAGATCGAGGTCATGTGCGTCTCCGACAGCTCCGGCAATCCGGCGGTCGAGGAGTGGGCCGACTTCCGTGAGACGGGGCACGCGCACGCGATCGGCCAGTGTCTGCTGGCCCAGCTCGACGAGGATGCCCGACGCGACCATCTCGATCGCTACCAGGTGCAGTCCCTCACCCCCTACACCGTGCGGGACGGCCACTCCCTGCTGCGGCGCCTGGACCGGATGCGGCGCATGGAGCTGGTGGTGGAGCGTCAGGAGTACGCGCTGGGGACGGTCTGCGCGGCGACTCCGATCACACTCGGCACCACGGCCGCCACGATGGCCATTTCCCTCCCCTCCCATCAGGCCGATCGGCTGATGACCGCGGCTCGGCAACTGCAGAGTGAGGTCGGCAGGCTTCTGGGGTCGCTCGCGCTCTCTATCAGTATCTGAAAACTCACTCCTTGTGATCTAACGTGTACGTTCAGCAATATTCCTTCAGTGTCACGGGGATGATTCCCGGCCAGTCGACGGCAATTGACGGGATAGGCGATGCGCGAGTCCGTACAGGCAGAGGTCATGATGAGCTTCCTCGTCTCCGAGGAGCTCTCCTTCCGTATCCCGGTTGAACTGGGTTACGAGACATGCGATCCGTACGCCGTGCGGCTGACCTTCCATTTGCCGGGAGATGCTCCGGTGACCTGGGCTTTCGGCCGCGAGCTACTGGTCGACGGGGTGGGCGGGCCGTGCGGGGAGGGTGATGTGCACATCGCGCCCCTGGACCCCGACACCTTGGGCGAGGTGCTGATCCGGCTTCAAGTGGGCAGCGACCAGGCGGTGTTCCGCACTGGGGCGGCACCGCTCGTGACGTTCCTCGACCGCACCGACCGGCTGGTTCCGCTCGGCCAGGAGGGCGCCCTCGCGGACTTCGACGCCCACCTCGACGAGACGCTGGACCGCATCCTGGCGGAGGAGCAGAGCGCGGGGTGACGTGGTGGGGCGGCGGCAGGTGGGTGGCGTAACGCTTCGTCAGGGGCTCTGAAGCCCGCGGAGGCGCCTGGAGAGCCGTGAAGCCCTACGGGGCAAGGAGGTTCGCAGTAACGCTTCTGTTGGCCCCTGCGGGGAGGTTCTCGCCGCCTTCAGTGCTTGCGGCGTCGGCCCTTCCCACCGCGCGCCGCCGCGGGCTTGGCATCCGGCGCCGCCGTTGCCGCCGCCGGGGCTGTTGCGGGCCCGGGTCGATCGGCCGAAACCACCAGGGCCGCGAGGGCGGTGGTGACCGGCACGGACGCGACCAGTCCGATCGAGCCCACCAGTGTGCGCACGATCTCCTCGGCGACCAGCTCGCTGTTGGCGACCGCGCCCACGCTGCTCTGTGCGATGGAGAAGAGGAGCAGCAGGGGGAGGGCGGCGCCGGCGTAGGCGAGGACGAGGGTGTTGACGACGGAGGCGATGTGGTCGCGGCCGATGCGTATGCCGGCGCGGTAGAGGCCGCGCCAGCCCATGGACGGGTTGGCCTCGTGGAGTTCCCAGACGGCCGAGGTCTGGGTGACCGTGACGTCGTCGAGGACGCCGAGGGAGCCGATGATGACGCCGGCGAGCAGCAGGCCGCTCATGTCGATCGACGGGTACAGCCCGTGGATGAGGCCGGTGTTGTCGTCCGTGTTGCCGGTGAGCGCGGCCCAGCCGATGAACACCGAGCCCAGGATGCCGATCAGGACCAGCGACATCAGGGTGCCGAGGACCGCGACGGAGGTGCGGGCCGACAGGCCGTGGCACAGGTAGAGGGCGATGAGCATGATGGCGCTCGATCCGACCACTGCCACGATCAGCGGGTTCGAGCCGTGCAGGATCGCGGGCAGGATGAAGAAGTTCAGGATCATGAAGCTGATGGCCAGCGCGATCAGTGCCATGACACCGCGCAGCCGGCCCACCACCACGACGGCCAGCGCGAAGATTCCGGCGAGCAGCGCCATCGGGAACTTTCGGTTCACATCGG
>NZ_JBEXDX010000090.1:0-12714 GCF_040605995.1 Streptomyces sp. NPDC005492 | reverse complement strand
CGCCGCTACTCCCGCTACCAGTTGCGCATCGCCGCCCGCGCCCGGGAACTCGTCGACCACGGGACCCCCATCGAGGCCGCCTGCCGCATCATCGTCCTCGAGGACCAGCTCGAAGAAGCCCAGCGCATCAACGCCGAACACCACCGCACCGCGGAATCGGCGAAGCCGACGAACACGGCCTGAGACGGGGCCTGCCGACATCGGCGGGCGCCCCCGTACAACCCGGCCCCGATGTGTGACGTGATCGCTTTCCCCACGCTCTCGGCGTGGGCGTTTTGTTGTGTTGTGCCGCAAGGCCCAGGGCGATCACCGCCGCCTTCCCCATGGAGTAGGAAGGTGTTGACGGCGGATCAGCGAGGCCGGAGTGGAAACGGCTGCGGAACACCATGCCTGCGACGTGGCAGTGGGGTTCGAGAGCGACCTCCGGGAATGGCGTCGGGTTCCGTCTTTTAGCATGACCCCGTGATCATCGGTGACGCCCAGGAGTCCGAGGGAGGACGAGGAGCTGTGCCCCGCGACGCCGCCGAAGCCGAATACATCCGTATCGCCTCAAGGCGTGGAGAACACCGCGAGGCCGAGCCGCCCGTTGTCGGAGAGCAGGACGACGAAGCAGGGAAGAAAGCTCATCCGGTTGCCGCTCTGACGGAGCGGGCGGCCGGCCTGGCAGAACCGATCAAGCCGAGGTTGCGTGGCTGGCTCCACGCCGGAATGGTCCCCGCCTCACTGATCGCAGGCGTCGTTCTCGTCTGCCTGGTTCGCACTCCGCAGGCGGCCTGGGCCTGCGCCGTGTATGCGGTCACCGCCTGGATGCTGTTCGCAACGAGCGCGATCTACCACCGTGGCACGTGGGGGCCGCTCGGCGAGGCGTTCCTGCGACGTCTCGACCACGCCAACATCTTCCTCATCATCGCCGGCACCTGCACCCCCTTGGCAGTGCTTCTCCTCCCGCCGGACGAGCGGTCCGTTCTGCTGTGGATCGTATGGGCGGGCGCGGTGGCCGGCATAGCGTTCCGGGTCCTGTGGGTCGGAGCCCCGCGCTGGCTGTACACCCCGTGCTACCTGGCCCTGGGATGGGCCCCCGTGCGCTACCTGCCCGACTTCCTGCACACCGGCGGAGCGGCCGTACTCACCCTGATCGTGGTCGGCGGTCTCCTCTACAGCGCGGGCGCGGTCGTCTACGCCCTCCAGCGTCCCGACCCCTCACCCCGCTGGTTCGGCTTCCACGAGGTGTTCCACGCTCTGACTGTGGCAGCCTTCGGCGCGCACTACGCCGCCATCTTCCTGGTCACCTGACCGCGACACCGCGACAGTGCTCCGACCGCGCCCGCTCATCGCCCACATTGCCGCGCGCCGGACCGTGACGGGCCGGGCTGTCGCCGAGGCATCGCTCGGCACGTGAAAGCCGTCCGCTGTCCTGCCTGCAAGCCGGTTGCTATGAACGGTGTGACGCTCCGTGGAGAGGTAGGGATGGAGGAGAAAGTGACGCCGGCGGTCTTCATCCGACCTGCGACGGAGGGGCTGCCGTGTTCGAGGCGCAAGACATCAGAGAATGGCGAGGCCACGACGTGGTCGACCATGAGCGGCACAGGATCGGCGTCCTGGAGGCGGTCTCTGTGGACACGGCCACAGGCCAGCTCGCGCGTTCGCGACAGTCATGGCCTACGAGACAAGAAGCAGGTTCGAGGAACCACCCTCGATCGGCACGGACGGCGAACTGCACACGGAGGACGAGGAGACGGTTTCGCGCACTCCGAGGTCGCCTACGGAATGGGTGGGAGCGGCGAATGTCGCCTCGCCTGCCGCTGATGCTCCCCTGCCGTTCCTACGCTGAAGTGGTGCAGTTCGGGCAGTGGCCGCCGGTGGTCGTGGGCTGCAATGTCTGCGACCAGTTCGCGTACGGTCGCAGAGCTCCGGCTTCTGTTCGACGCTCTCCAACCGCTTCCGCATGTGGACTCGCGACGGGGCCTTCCAGACCCATTGGACGAGATGATCGCGGAAGTGGCGCTCGCGGGCTCCAAGACTGGGGCGGCCGTCGCCGGGCGCTCGACGACGGCCGCCTGCGCACGGACCTGCCCCCTTGCCACGGGATCCGCGCGCACTGATCGTCCTCGGGGCCTTTGGGGCGACGCGGGAGTGGGCCCCAACTCGAACAGGCCGGGAGGACGTGGGCCGGAGTTGTTCACGTCCCTCGGGGACGAGGGCTCGGGCCGCTCGACGGTGTCTCTCCCGACCCGAGGGCACGGGGTCGGTAGTCTCGGCCGGTCCCTCGCGGACTTCACCGCCGTCATCCTGGAGCGCTCCCGCGAGGCCGACCGGAGCCGGACGCTCACCGCCCAACTGGAGCACGCACTGACCAGCCGCGTGGTCATCGAGCAGGCCAAGGGCGTACTCGCGACCCGGCGTGCGATGACCCCGGACGAAGCCTTCGACCGGCTGCGCAAACATGCCCGGTCACGCCAGCGACCGCTGAGGGACGTGGCTGGTGAGGTGGTCGCGGGATACGCGGATCCCGAGCTGACCGATCCCGTGTCGTGACGCCTCGCGGTTCCGGTCCGCCGAGGCGCCCACGAGTGCTTCGCGGGTCGAACTCCTGTCTGATCCTTCACTCGTCGTAGTGCCGATCCCGTCTCGATCTCCACCGCCCCGAGCGCCGCCAGGGCTCACTCGGTCAGCGTTTTAGGCCGCCGGCGGCGAGGGTGTCGCGGTGCACTACGGCAGCTCGGACCGGCGTTTCCTCGCTTGTCGGATGTCAGTTGAAGGTGCCTGGGTTGGGTGCCCATCAAGGCGCCCGGCCCAGAGGAGCACTGCCGATCCGGGCCGGCGCACTCCGGGATGTGTTAGACAGGTAGTAATCAAAGGGGTATTTTGCAGCAGCTCAAGCTCGGAATCATGTCGCAGACCCGGAAAGAGAACGAGCACCGTCTGCCGATCCACCCAGCGCACTTCGAACGCATCGACGTCGACCTTCAGCCCAGCATCTATCTGCAGACCGGTTATGGGGAGCACTTCGGTGTTTCGGACCGTCAGCTTGCACCGTGGGTCGCCGGTTTTCGCTCACGCGAGGAGCTGATCGCGGAGTGTGACGTCATCCTGCTGGCCAAACCGTTGCACGAGGATCTGGCGGAGCTGCGGGACGGGCAGGTGTTGTGGGGGTGGCCGCACTGCGTGCAGGACGAGAAGGTCACGCAGGCCGCCATCGACCGTAGGCTCACTGTGATCGCCTTCGAGGCGATGAACCACTGGACCCGGGAGGGTACGTTCAGCCTGCATGTTTTCCACAAGAACAACGAGCTGGCCGGCTACTCGTCGGTGCTGCATGCCATGCAGCTGACCGGGGCGACCGGTGACTACGGGCGCCGGCGGCGTGCGGTCGTGATCGGCTTCGGCGCCACCGCCCGCGGCGCGGTAACCGCGCTCAGCGCGCTGGGCGTTCACGACGTGGACGTACTGACTGCCCGCAGCATCGCCGCCGTCAGCTCACCGATCCACTCGGCACGGATCGTGCACTTCGACCACGACGTGGCCGACGACACCCTCGACCCGCGGCGCAGCATCGCGCTCACTGAGGACGGTCCGGAGCCGCTGGCCGAGTTCCTCACCGGGCACGACATCATCGTCAACTGCGTGCTCCAGGACACCGCGGCGCCGCTGATGTTCCTGATAGAGGAGGACCTGCCGAAGCTCGCGCCCGGCACCCTCGTCATCGACGTCTCCTGCGACGAGGGCATGGGCTTCGCCTGGGCTCGGCCTACCACCTTCAACGACCCGATGCTCACCGTCGGCGACCACGTCCACTACTACGCCGTGGACCACAGCCCCTCCTACCTGTGGGATGCGGCCACCTGGGAGAACAGCGAGGCGCTGATCCCGTTCCTGCGTCCGGTCCTCGAAGGACCGGACGGCTGGGACGGTGACCGCACGATTCGCCGAGCGATCGAGATCCGCGGCGGCACCGTCCAGAACCCCGCGGTCCTGGCCTTCCAGCACCGCGCCGAACAGTACCCGCACGCGCCGCTCTGAACCGACGCCGTCAGCCTTCCGTGAGCTGTGGCTCGTACGTCGCCGACTTCCCGGACCTTGCGTCGCTTCTGAGGACAAGACCGTGAGACGAAATGGCGTGTCCCCGGAATGAGACAGCCAAGAACATTCCGGGTCGCTACGGCGAAACGGGACATTCCAATTGAGGGCCTACAAACTCAGCATGGATCTCTCCTCTGAACAGATGCCAGAACTACGGGAGTTGGCCGGATCGCGTGATGTTCCGGCCGATGTGGCGCTTCGAGCACGGATCGTGTTGTGGTCCGGCGAGGGGCGGCGGCGCAAGGACATCGCCGAGCTCGCCGGTTGTGAAGAGAAGCGCCGCGGCGGGCCGCGTACCCAGGTGCCGCCGCAGGTGCGGGCTTGAGTGATCGTTTTGACGAGGAGGCCCCCGTCGGCGGGATCCGGCCTGTCGCACTGGTCGACGCGGACACTGGCCGACCATCTGAAGCGGGGGAGGGCATCTCGGTGTCCTGGCATTGCACTCGGGGACCGGCCGGGGAGGGAGGATCTCCGAGGCCGGGCCTCTCCGATGGCATCGAACCGGCCGTCGAGCGCGGGCGCGGTCCGGACCGTGAGCGGCCGCAGGCGCCATGTCCCCGGCGGCACCTGCGGCGTAGAGAACGATGGTAGGTCCCAGTCCCCGGCCGGTCGCTCTTCGGTGGAGGCCGTAGAGGTGTGCACCTCGGTCCGGCCGTGACTCGCTCCGTTCGTCATCACGAACACCGGGGACAAAGTCGATGGGACACACCGTCCACCTCGTGGGACTGCCCTACACCCAGCGCCAGGACCAGGGCGATTCCGCAGACGCGCAGAAGGCCGGGGTGGATATCACCCTCTGCCTGGAACTGCCCCGTGTCACCGACAGCAACATGGCGATGGTGCAGGTCGCCCGCGCGGTCCTCACCGCGATCGGGGCCCCTGCCTGGATGCTGCGCGAACTCGCCGAGACAGCCCGTGTCGCTGCTCAGTACATGGTTCTCCACAGCACGGCACCGTCCTACCAACTGCTGCTGAACGCGGACGAGGACGGAGTCACGGTGGCCCTCACCGACTACATGCCACCAGCCCTCACTGCCCCGTCGGCCAGGCAGCCGGTGCCGCACGACAACCGAGCCGAACGAAGGGAAACCTCGGCGGTTTCCACCGACGGCATGCAACTCCACCGCACCCCGGACGGTCACCTACGGCTCAGGACCGAAAGCCGCTGGACGAAGCCGGGCCCCTCGGCGTGACCCCCGGAACCACGAACCGCTGTTCAACACTCCGCCGTGCGTGAGCGATGCGTGAGCGGACGGTGTGGCAGGAGCCGTCCTGCCGTGGACCGAGCTTCCTGACGAACCTGTTCTGACCTGGTGGTTCCGGACACCGAGTCAGGGTCCGGGACCATCCAGCAAGATCCAGCCAGGACTTTTAATCCATTGGTTGTGGGTTCGAGGCCCACAGGGCCTACGGATGTGGGGGAGGGGTTACCCCTTCTGACCTGCTACGCAGCGCTCGGGTCGGCTTCGGTCGGGTCGGGCGCTGCGTCGTTCGCGGGGCCTTGCGCGAGCGATGCGTGAGCGGATGTGCCGGGGACGCTCCGCATCGGCGTCGCCATCCGTCTTCCTTCGTGAAGCCCTTGCCCGTGTCCCGTACGTGACGCTCACGGTCAACCCGGCCGCGTAGATCATCGAGTTGCTCCGAGCCGCTCGTACACCGTCACCCTCCGACCGCGGACCTGCTCGTCCGCTAGCACCGTGAAGTACTCCCTCAGCACGGAGATCTTCACCCTGTCCCGTTCCGCCGACACCGGCTTCGCCGCCTTCGTTGCGTCCGTGACCAGGAGGATCCGCCGCTGGGCCAGCATTGCGGCCTGTATCCGAGGTGGGCTGGCCTCCACCCCCTTTAGCGTTCCGGACTCCTCTGGGCTCTCCGTCAGAGCGATGTCCCGCAACCCGGTAAAGGCGTCCGGAGAGACCAGCTCGGTGTCGCGCCGCGCCGCCGGAATGAAGAGGACCGCGTCCCCGGTCTCCTTCAGGTGCCGCACGTCTGCTGCCACTGCCAGTACGTCGTCGACCCGGCTCGACGGAGACCGCTTGGCAAGCGATTGCGGCAGCAGCGCCACCATCGATACGGCGACCACCACGGGGAGAATCCACGTCGATGCCCTCGGAAACCGCGGTGTGGCTGCCTGTACCGCCGCGCCCAGCCCGGCACCGATCAGCAGCGCTAGACCCAGCAGGCTGAACAGAACGTACCGGTCCAGGAACAGTGGCTGGACCAGCGAGAGGCCGATCAGGCCGATCTGCGGCACGGCCAGCAGTGGCAGCCCGACGGCCGCCACCGACAGTCGGCCTGCCTGCGGCCGATTCAGTAGTGCTGCAAGGCCGCCGATCGCCAGCAGGACCGCCGGGCCGATCATCATGTGCCAGGTCAGCGGCGGTATCCAGGAAATCTGTGTGGACTGGCCTCGGCTGAACAGGATCAACGGCAGCACACATGCCGTAGCGGCCGCCGACGTAGCCGCCCAGCGACTCCAGATCCCACGCCGGGCCTGGGTCCAGATCAGGGTCGCCGAGTGCGCAGGCAGTATCAGCAACGACAGCCAGTTCAGTAGCCCGCACAGCAGGATTGTGCCGCCGTAGGCCGCCCAGCGCATCGCCCCGACATGTTCCTCGAACACGGTCGCCAGCAGTAGCGTCGAGATCGCGGCCGCAGCCGTGACCAGTGCGTACGGGCGGCCTTCTTGGAGATAGAACTGCACGGCCGGAAGCAGCCCGAACGCCAGCCCTCCCCCCAAGCCGACTCGGGTCCCTGCCAGCCGGCGGCCGATGACCGCCACACAGGCAGCCGCCACCGCCATCGCCAGCACGGAGGGCAGCCGCAGGGTCGTGGTACTGGGCCCGAAGCATGCGAAGAGTCCATGCATGAGCAGGTAGTAGAGCCCGTGCACGGCGTCGACCTGCCCCAGCATGTGCCAGATGTCGACTGCTGGCCGCTGGGCCACCTGCCAGGTCGCGGCCTCGTCCCGCCACACACTGTGCTGCCGGGACAGCCCCCACAGGCCGAAGGCGAGAGTCCACAGCGTCGGGATCACCCAGACAGGCAGGCGGCGCCGGAGAACGATGGGCCATATGGGCAGGCGGCGCCGGAGAACGGCTATATGGCAAAACATGAAGGTGTTCAGGCCCCGGGGTTGCGGTACGGACCGAAGTCAGCGGATTACGGACGTGAAGGAGGACTATCGGACCGGCTGTTGTGTAGCGCGAAGCACCAGAGAGACGCGAAACCAAAACTGACCGGGATAGCAGGGGGCATAGTCTGCGTTGTTTCGGGCCTCGTCGACAACTGGTGTTCCTGGAGAGGAACACCACTGCCCGGGTGCTGCGGCGTGACCGGAGCTGTCACCGAAGCCTCAAGCTGCCATGCGTTTTGGGCGGGAATATCACCCATTACTTCAGCTTTCAATCGATATTCATGTCCCATCAGTGACAATGGAGCCATCGGTTCCGCAAGGCGATGGATTTTCGCCGCTACCGACCTGAACGTCCGTATTTCCCGCCCTTTTTCGGCCGCGGCTGGATTGTAATGTTGCCTGGATCACACATTTATTCGGTTGCTCGCGACCGCCCTCTGCGATCATGCTCTTGACCTGTCCAGATCAACAACACATCATGAGGGGTCAGTTTTGAGACTCACCAACGGGGTTAAGGCCGCAGTGGCGGGCGCTGCCATCGTCATGGCCGCTGCCACTCCGGCGCTGGCGTCTGTCAGCGCCGGTGGCGGCACATGGGCTTACGGCGTGGGCTGTTGCAGTGTGTGGTCGAACTACAAGCACCCGAGCGTCAACCACTCGTCTTCGGTTCACGGCAACTACTGGTCCTACAGCGCCTGCACGTCGCCCGGGTCGTGGTCCCTGGCTTCCGCCGAGGTGGACAGCTCTTCGGTTGGCTCGTCCTACTGGGACAAGGGTTGCTCGAAGTAGTCTCGCGTTCGCGGGCCTTCCAGTAGTCGCGGTCAGTCTCACGCAGCCTGCGTGCAGGATTACCGTGTAGGCCGAGAGTCCAGTAGCTCTGCTACAAGGACTCTCGGCCGCCTTGCGATCCCACGCATCGGACAAGGCTTTCCATGGCTAAATGTTGCGTGCCCCGGTACCAGATGTTCGGACCGTACCCCCCGGCCGCGTCGTTCATGGTCCCAATGTTTCAGAGATGCTTGCTTCCCCAAATGCCCTGATCTAGGAAACGAATGCTGCACCGAGGAATTAAGTTCGTCCACGCCGCTGTGTTGGCCTTCTCTGCAGTGTTGGCGTTCCTGTTTGTGCGGGGGCTGGACGAGGACGGGGTGCTGGGCAACTCGGCTCTGATTTGGGTGTTCGACTCCGACGATTCGGCGAGCGGTGCTCAGGTCGCCCAAGCGATCGCGTCGTTCTCAGCCGACCACGGAGTCACGGTGGCTCGTGAGGTACCCGATATGAGGGACCCCGACGGCCACCGGCATCTTTATCTGGCCCCGGGCAATCGGCAGTCCGGTGCGGGATCGTGGCTGGACCAGGGCTATCCGGCGTTCAGCCGGAACTACACGACGGACGTGCATCCGATCGCCGAGATCGGACAGCGTGATCCGCGGGGCGAGTACTACGTGTTCGGGTCACCTGCCGCCGCCGACGCGCTGGTTGCCAAGCTCGCCGACCTCGGCCTGCGTGCTGGGGTGACCCACCCTCTCTCGTACACCACACTGGCTGTCGCCTTTACCGGCGGTGTCCTGGGCTGGTCCTTCTGGGTGGTTGCTCTCGCCGCGGTGACGATGACCGGCGCGAGCGTGCTGCTCAGCGCAAAGGCATACGGGGTCCTGCGGTTGCAGGGCATGTCTTTCACGGACCTCCTTGTTCGTGATCTGAGGCAGCTCGCGGCGTCCTGGTCGGTAGCAGCCTGTGCCGTGGCAGCCGGGACGCTGGCTTTCCTGGGCTTCTACAACGGCCTTGCCTGGCTGGGGATGTTCGCCACCATCACAGTGGGCCTAGCCGGCCTGTTCACTCTTCTGGTGCTGGCGGCCCACGCGGCCGTGCTCGCCCTCACCTTCAAGGTTGACGAACTGCGCGCGCTCAAGGGGGAACTGCCTGCCCGGGCAGCATCCATCAGTGTCTACTTGGTGCGTATCCCCGCACTGCTCCTCGCCCTCAGTATTGCCATGGACGTCGCAACTGCGGGGCAGGACGTACTGGTGCGCCAAGAGAGCCGGAAGGTTTACGCCGAAGCGGGTGATGCCGTCACCATTCGCCTCAACGGCAGCCTGCCCAGCGAAACGGACCAGGTGATCAAGGAGGTGGGTCCGTGGCTGCGCCGAGCCGACAGAGAAGGAAAGATCATTCTGGCCGGGCGCCGGGATCTCCAGAGCCTTGCCCAGCACTCACAACTCCCGCCGGGTGAGGTGCTTTTCGTGAATGATGCCTTCCTCGCGAAACAGTCGGTCCTCGACCCGACAGGACGGCGCTATACCCCCGTTGCCCAGGACGGCAAGGCACCGGACACGCACCCCGTGCGGCTGATCATCCCCGAATCCCTCAGCCGACAGACGGCGGCCATCGCCGCAGCGATCCCCGAGGTGTTGTCTTCGAGTTTCAACCGGCGTACGCAGCTGGAGACGCTCCCGGCGAAGAGCGGCCAGCGCATCTTCGCCTATAACCCCGGAAACCAGGTCTACAACGCAGCCCACAGCCCGAAGGAGGACCGCTCCCTGGTGCGCGACCCGGTCCTCGTCGTGGTTCCCAACGGCTCGACATTCCTTTCCGACGACGGCTACACCGCATTCGCCACCCAGGAAGGAGTCGTCTTTCCCGACCCCGATGACGTCCTGAATGCCATCAAGGGGAACAGCGCGAACAAGCTGCAGACCTATGTGACAGCGATGCGCCCCGTCGGCCAGAACTCCGCCCTGAAACTGCGGGATGCCGTCAACGATTTTCGAGTGCAGCTCTTCAACCTCTTGCTGGCTGTGACCGTCCTCCTCATCGCCGGCGTCGGCGTCTGCATCATCTACTCGCGCAAGAATGCCCAGACCATCTTCGTACGACACATCAGTGGCTGGAGATACGCGGTCACCCACCGCTTCATCCTCAGCATAGAGGTGGCCCTTGCGGTCCTCCTTGCCACGCGGGTTCCTCTCGAAACATGGTCGCAGAACCAGGAGTTGGAGAAGCTAGCTGCTGCCGGCACCCCTCTCCCGCACCCACTCGTCCACCTCACCGAACTGGATCTCAGCATCATCGCTGGGCTGGTCGCTGTCGAATTCAGCGCTGTGCTGCTCGCACTTGCAGTCTTCCACGGTCGCATCGTCAGAGAAGGGGCGACCGAAGCGTGAGCCCCGCAAACGCGATTCTCTTCCACTCAGCAGGAGCACTGTCGTGATCGATATCGAGAACCTTTCGAAGTCTTTCGGCTCCCGGGCCCTGTGGTCCGATGTCACCTTCACCGTCGGTCGCGGCGAGATGCTGGCCCTTGTCGGCCCCAGCGGATCGGGCAAGTCCACCCTCCTCAACTGTCTCGGCCTGCTCGACAAGCCGAGCGCCGGGGCGATCCGCCATGACGGGAAGGACATCACCCGATTCGGCCGACGTGAGATTCGTGGATTCCGGCGTGACATTCTCGGCTACCTCTTCCAGAACTATGCCCTGATCGAGAACGCGACCGTCGCCGACAATCTGAAGGTGGCGGTCAAACCACGGCGTTCCTCACGAGGCGAGACGGCGGGCACGGCTATCACCGAGGCCCTCGATCGCGTTGGATTGGGCGGGCGGGAGAAGGAGAAGATCCACCATCTCAGTGGCGGAGAGCAGCAGCGCGTGGCCCTCGCTCGCCTCATTGTCAAACGGCCGGCCCTCGTGCTCGCGGACGAGCCGACCGGTGCCCTCGACCATGAAAATGCCACCATGGTCGTCGACATCCTCCGCGAGATGAGCAAGGCCGAATGCGCCGTAGTCATCGCCACCCACGACGAGCGCGTCCAGGATCGATGTGACACCGTCTTCGCTGTGAACAAGTCGTCGCTGGTCAACTCTCCATGACGGTTGGCATGCGGGCTGCCTGACAGACATGTTGACGCTGACTCAGGACATGGCCTCGATTCATCGGTGGGGTTTGGTCGTTGAGTGGCCCGGCGGGTCGCCCGTAATGTCCCTCGCCGTGTGAGGGTGGCGCCGTGCGTGGCGGGCGCGGCGGGCGGGCAAGTGGTAGAGGTCAGCAGCCGCAGCCAGGCGTCGAGATCGGCGGCGAGGTTTGCCGTGAGCATCCAGCTCGCGTTCGTTTCCCCGGACTTGGACGGCAGGTTCACAAGTCCCATCGCCTTGTTGGTGCGCACGCGGTCTTCGACCTCGGCGTGATCGCGGTGGAGGACGCCGAGGAACTGCACTTGGTGGGTGCCGGCGATGTGGCCCAGGTGCCGGATGTTCGTTGCGGTGAACGAGTAGCGCCAGCCGGTCTTCTGCTCGAACGCGGTCGCCGATGTTTTCGGATGGCGGTGGAGGGTGCGGACAGGCGCGGTAGCCCCACTGCTGCGTCGAGTGGGCGAAGGGCTCCATGCGTGCGCGATGCGTGAGCGGACTGTCCGGCACGAGGGCTCATGAGCAGGACCGAGTAAGAAGAAGCGGGTGTCGTAGGGTTCGAATCCTGCTGTCGACACACCTGGCGCGCGGACACCGCACCAGCGTCCGGAACCACCCAACAAGCTTTGGCCAGGACTTTTTATGCCATGGGTTGTGGGTTCGAGTCCCACAGGGCCTACCACGAAGCCCCAGTTCAGAGACGGTCTGGACTGGGGCTCGTGCCGTTTTCGGGTGACCGGTTTCCGTCGCCGTGGTCGCTCAGTGGTCGGAGTAGCTGAAGTCGCCCATGGTCCAGGCGCTGACGTCGTCGATCGCGACCCGGTACATCCCGCCCGTCTCCGGGATTCCCACCGTGCCCTGGAGGATCCGGGCGACATGGAAGTGCAGATGAGTGGGCGGTCCGTCCTTCTTCGCGGGGGTGTCGAAGACGGCGGAGAACTCTCCCAGGTGGGCGGAGTCCGTCAGCACCTCCGACACCCTTCGCCTCCACACGGCTTCGGGAGCCAGCCGGCCGGTGATGACAGCGCCACCGGTGACCACGGTCAGGGACATCTGGTTGCTCTGCCCGGACTCCACCACGGTGGCGACGTCAACGAGCAGCTCGTCAGGCTTCGACATGGGGGAGATTGTATTTGCTGGCCATCCGACTGCTTCAGCGGTGGCCCAGGGGGCAGGTGCGGCTGACTGCCTCACTGTCGAACACGCGGAAATCTGTGTTTGTTGGAGTAGACATTGGGGCGTGGGCGTGTTTATGGTTCTCTCGTAGCTCAGAGAGACAGTAGGGCCGGGCAGACACGAACTGCCGGGCAGCAGTACCAGCAGGTGCAGTACGAAGGACGGTGCGGTGGTGGAGTCGCGAAGCCAGGTTGTTGCAGGACGGCGACGGGACTGACGACCGCACCGGGTGGCCCGCGGTGATCAGGGGCCGCCGTGAGCAGTACCGCAAGTGCAGTTCGCATCACCAGCAGTTCGCAGTACCCGTCAGGTAGCAGTTGATCTCAGAGGGAAGAACGGAGGAACAGAGCGCCATCAGGATCGCCCGGGCCGGCACATTGAACCCGGGTACCGCAGGACATCGATAGTGAGGTGGTCTC
>NZ_JBEXDX010000089.1:0-13997 GCF_040605995.1 Streptomyces sp. NPDC005492 | reverse complement strand
TGTGGTTGACGTACCGGGCCGCGGGGAGCTGCCCGACCATCCCGACCACCCCGACCACCCCGGCCGGGACCGCGGGGAGGCCGGACAGCACGGCGGCCCCTGCTCCCGGGGGGAGGGAGCAGGGGCCGGAGCCGGGCCGGGCCGTGGTAGGTGACGGCGGGCCACGGCGGGGGGTGATCGAACGGTAATCGCCACGGCCGAAAAATGCTGCTGGTTGGCCGCGCCCGTTCTCAATCAACGTGCGCGCACTGCGCCTTCCCCCTGTTCCGCTGGTTGCTGGCGCGGTGTTGTTCTTCGGTGTGCGCACGCGCGCTTTTTCCGGTGCACATCGCTGGTTCGGCGCGGTGCACCGGAAACGCGTCTACCGGAGCGGATAAATCGCGGCGGTGACGTACACCGCATGGTCCGCAAGTGCGGCCAGGGGACGGGCGTGTGCGGGGCAGGTGTACGCGTCCGCCTCGGTCGAGTCCTGCCGGAAGCGCACGGCGTGCGTCGCGGCCCCGGGGCACCTCTGCCGGTCCTTCGGCTGGGTGGTGTCCAGCGCTTCACACAGGCCGATCGGCTGGTCGTACCAGAGGAGCAGGGGGCCCCTGACGGACACGGAGCGGACCATCTGGCACGCGCGGGTCCGGCGGTTCTCCTCACGAGCCCCGAGGGCCGGGACGTCGACCGGCTGCACGAGGGCCCCGGCCGGGAGGGCGGGAAGGGGTGCCGGCGGATTCGGCACGGCCGGACGAGCTGGACGAGCGGGCCGGGGAGCGGCCGATCGGCGCGCGGGGGCGGGAGCTGCCGGGGTGCGGGCCGTGAAGGCGGCCAGGATGCCCGCGAGACCGCCGCCGGAGCGCGTCCAGTCGGGCAGGGAGGGCCGTTGCGGCTCAGGTGCCTCCCACTCGTCGTCGGGGTTGTCGTCCGGCTCCCATACGGTCGCAGGGCGGCGGACGCTCGCGGCCCGAGGCGGGGCCGGCGGCCGGTATCCCTCGGGTGAGGGGCCGGTGTTGGCGTGGGTGCGATACGGGACGCGCTGCCCGGTGCCGCACTCGGGGCACCGGATGGTCATGCGGTCCTTGGCCCGGGACTGCCATTCGTGGCCGCACCGGCAGTCGACCCACACCGCGGGCCGGGCCGCGGCCTGTACGGCGCGGGAGGCGGCGCCGGAGAGATCGGGAGTGACGGGGCCCTCCCACTCCTGATCGATGCGGACGTGCCGGGAGGTCCGGCAGTGCGGGCAACGTGTGTTCCCGCCCCGGACCGTGGTGCGGTATGGAGTGGCGCAGTTTCTACAGACGATTTGCACGGGGACGGTTCGCACGTTCCCCCCTTCCTGTCGGTTGCTGGCGCGGTCTCAAATTCGAGTTTGGCACGAGGGTCTGACGAAAGATCCGGAAATAGAAACGGCCCCGGGGCCGGTGTGGACCGAGGGCCGTTCGGACGTGCCGGCGCGGGGGAGTTCAGGCACTGGCGACTTTCCACGTGTTGGGCCGGTGCACGTCCTCCCAGACCTCAACGGGTCCATCGTCGTCGTGGTGGACGATGCGGAGCACGAGCACGGGCACGGCGGCCCCTTCCGGCGCCGGGATGCCGAGTGCCCGGAGTTCGTCATCACTGGCCAGGCGTGCGCCGTACATCTCTGGCGAACGCGTGATCTCCCGGCCGGTCCGCTCCGTGTAGGTGTGCTGCCAAAACGGCTCCAACTTGCCCTGCGTCAGCAACTCCGGGACGTCGGCCAGGGCCCGCACGCTGATCAGGGAGAGCGCCACGGCGGTCGGCTGTCCGTCCTTCCGGAGTACCCGGCGGCGGATCACGATCTCGTCGTGCGGCTCGATGCCGAGTAGGCGGCAGATCTCCGAGTCTGCGCAACTCCGGAGCCCGGCCCAATGGTCGCTGGTCGACTCGCCCTCGGTCAGTGCCTTGCCGGTCCGCTCCATCCGCCCGAGTTTCTCGGCTCCGGTGACGACGGCGCGGGGCCGGTCGGCAACGACGGTTCCCACGCGCTCTTTGGGCGCGGTCAGACCCTCGGCCTTGAGCATCTTGTACGCCCTGGTGACGGTCGCGGTCGCGACCCCGAAACGCTCGGCTGTGTCGCGGACTGTGGGGAGGCGGTCGCCTGGCCGTAGGTCCCCGTCCGTGATCGCGCGCCGGTAGTGGGCCGCAACGTCGGTCGCTTGTGTGGGTGCCATGCGGTCTCTCCCTCGGGTCTCTGTGCTCGCTGTGTGCTTGCTCTGTGCTACTTCTTGTTCTACCGTAGCGGCAGAGCGAGCACAACGACAGCTCTCCCCGTAGCTCCAAGGATCGGAGACCCGGCAGATGAGCACACCGACCGGCGCCCCCAAGAGCGCCAGCACCAAGAACGACTCAGCGAAGTTCGCGGGGTCGTTCGCCCCGACCCTCACCGTGAACGTCTCCAAGAGCACCACGAACGGCGGCGCCGCGGTCCCCGCGCAGGGCGGCCGGGGCCACTCCGAGGCATCCCTCCCGGCCCCCGACTTCACCTCCCCTGCGGACGTGCGGAACTACTGCAACGCGCTGCGGGCCCTGATGGTCGGAATCTCGTTCGAGGTGGCCATGGGTGCGGAGATCCTCAAGGGCGTGTTGTCCACGGTCCCGGACCCCGAGGGCCGTATCGGCGGCTCGAAGGCTCGGGCCTGGCGCGTCTCCCGGAAGCTCACGAAGGCGGCGGACTCCGCGGCGGCGGCGGCCAAGAACGCGGCTGCCTGCTACGCGCAGTTCCAGCAGCAGTACGAGGAAGAGATCAACCGCGTCAAGCACCGTGCCCGGAAGCCCTCGGCTCCGCGCATGGACTGGGCCCGGCAGTAGAGGGGGGCGGGGTCATGGGTGAGAAGGACATCGAGCAGCAGCACGAGGAACAGCTCAAGGGCGAGTCGGCGTGGGCCGGGGTCGGCAAGTACCTGTTGCACCGGGCCAAGCCGCATCTTCCGCCGTGGCTCGGGGTCGCGGCGGCGGGAGTGGTCGGGGAGGGCGCACACCTGATGTGGGCCGATTCCCCGTGGGGCGCGGCTGGCCTGACGCTCGCCTCGGTCGCACTGACCGGCGCGACCTGGTGGGCGGCCCGCGGCACGAGCGGGCAGCGCCGGTTGCACTCCGCGATCACGGTTGCGGCCGGGTCGGTATGGGTGACCGCCGCGGCTCTGTCCGGTCCGATCACCCACCCCGTCATCGACCTGTACGCCATGGGCGGGCCGGTCGTGGCCCTGTCGTGGAACGTGCGGATGGTCATGCGCCGGAACCCTGACGCGGTCGGGGAGTCCTCGGACAAGGGCCTGTTGGAGAAGGTGGGTCTGGCTCGGACCAAGCTCGGCACGGTCAAGGTGGAGCCGAACAAGGTCACCGTGCCGTACGCGCTCCCGGCGGGGGAGGCGACGAACGACGACGTCTCCAAGGCACTGCCCCGGATCGCGTCCGGTCTGGACGTGCCGACCACGGCCGTGCGCTACCGGCCCGACCCGGATTCGGCCCGCAAGGGTGAGATCGTCATCGTCCCGAACGACATGCTTCGGGAGGTCATTTGGTACCCCGGCCCGTCCTCCCCGGGCGGCTCGATCGCGGAACCCCTCGTGATCGGCGTGTACGACGACGGCCGGGAGCTGCGTCTCACGCTCCCCCAGGCGATCCACTTGCTCGTCATGGGCGTGACCGGCTCGGGCAAGACCGAGGCGGCCCTCGACGTCATGGCGGAAGTCCTGACGCGCCGGGACGTGGCCGTGTGGCTGTCCGACCCGAAGCGGGGCCAGGACCTCGGGGAAGCGTTCGGCGCGTGTGACTGGGTCGTCACGACGCAGGACGGCGCGGCCGTGATGATCGCAGCGTTCGAGGCGGTCATCCCCGCGCGTCAGACCTGGCTCGGAGAGCACGGGTACCGGTCGTGGGAGCCCGCGGCGGCCCTCGTGCAGAACGACCCGGCCCACACGTGCCGCCCGGACCGCACGGCCTGCGGATGCCCCGGCATGGCGTACCTGATCGGGTGGTTCGAGGAAGCGGCGAACACCCTGCGGGCCGTCGATGACGACGCGTTCACCGGCATCGCGCAGGAAGCCCGGTCGGCCGGCGCTTCCCTCGTGGTCTCGATGCAGCGCGCGTCCGGCTACCAGATCAGCACGGACACCCGTGCGTCCCTCCCGGCCGCGCTGTGCATGGGCGTGGACGAGCGGGACGCGGGTTTCGCCCTCCCGTCCGAGGTCCTGGACGCGGGCGCCAACCCCGGGGCGTGGGGCAACAAGCGGCCCGGCTACTGCTACTTGGTCACGGCCGGGATTGACGAGGAACTGTGGTCGACCCCGTCCCGGACGTTCCGGAACAACCCCGTGACGCTGGAGTGGGTCACGCGGGAGTTCGCCGGGGTCCGCATGCCGGTGGACGACGTGACGGCCACCGCCGCCGCCTCGGTCGCCGGGCAGATCTACACCGACCGCCAGGGGCCGACGACCCCGGCCGCGACCGAGGACGGCCCGCAGCGTGCCGTCAGGACGGAAGACGACATGACGACCGGTGAGCCGCTGGTGGACCCCGAAGACGAGGGGATCGACCCCGAGGCGGAACTCCCCGAGGCGACGGACGCACCGATGTTCGGAGCCGCGGCCGGGACCGAGCCCGAGGACCCGAAGGCGGCCATGGAGGACATCCTCCGGCACTTCGAGTCCAACGGTCAGATGGTCATCCAGACCAAGGACGTCATGGAGCACTGCGACCGGATCGGCCGCTCCCGGCCGTGGGTGGCCGCGGAGCTCGGGCGCCTCGGTCGCGAGGGTCGCCTCGTGCCCGCGGGAGGCCACAAGTACCGGATCGTCCCGGCCCTGACGTCAGCCTGACGGCCTGACACCTGACACCAAGTCCCCAGGTAGACGCGCTGTCAGAGCGGCTGACATCCGCCCTGACAGCGCCCTGACAGCGGGCCCTGACACCGGGCCCGACACCCACGAAGGAGAACCCCGTGAGCAGCAACAACGAGTATCGCGCACCGGGTCAGGAGGTCACTCCCGACGACCTGGCCCGCTTCCTGATCCCCGACTCCCCCGCCTCCCTGGTCACCCCGACCGAGACGACCGAGGCGGCCCCGGAACGGCCGGCGCTTCCGTCGACGGCCGACCTGATCGCGGCATGGGAGCGGCAGAACACCGCCGCGGCCCTGGTGCAGTCGGGCGCCCTGCTCCCCCAGTCCGCGGCCCTGGCCGTCCCCGAGCACGACCCGATCGTGCCCCGGTGGGTCTGGCGTGCGTCGGCCGTGACCGCCGCCGTGTCGGCCATGGCCGGTGTCGTCGGGTTCGTCGTCTGGGGTCTGTCGCTCGCCCTGGGGGCCGCCGTGTCGGCCGTGTCGGCGGCGGCTCCGTACCTCGGAGTTGCAACCGTCGCGGTCGTCGCTCTGGCCCTTCTGTGCCGCAGGCGCCCCGGAGCCGACACACTCTCCGTGTCGGTCGTCCAGAGCGTCCGTGTCGTCCAGAGCAAGCGGAAGTAGGTCACCATGCCGAACATCAACACTCGGATCGTTCTCGTGTCCGGCGCGGCGGTCGTCGCATCCGTCGCAATGGCTGCGTCGGCCGACACACTCGCGACGCTGGGCGGCGCGGTCGGCTGGGGACACGTCATGAAGTGGTCGCTTCCCGTGTCGGTTGACGTGCTCGCCCTCGTGTCGGGTCTGGTCTGGCTCACCGCCGGACTGCCGGAAGCGGCACGGAAGCTGGGCCGGTGGCTCACCCTCGTGACGGTCGTCGGGTCGATGGTCCTGAACGCGACGGGTCACCTCGTGTCGACTCACCACATCGTGGTGGGTCCGCCCCTGGTCATCGCCGTGTCGGCCGTGCCGCCCCTGGCCGCCGCCATGGCTGTGCACCTGGCCGCCATGACGGCACAGGGCGCCAAGGGTCCCCGAACCGACACGGTCACCGTGTCGACTCAGCCCCTTGCCGACACGGCCCCGGTCCCGGCCGACGCACCCCGCGTGCCGGTCCGTGTCGGCTCCGGCACGGGAACCGACACGGACCGCGCGACCGACACGGACGACTACCGGAACGACACGGCGGCCCTCGGAGCCGACACGGCGACGGGTCACGGCGACGCACTTCCCGTGCCGTTCCCGAACCTGGCCGACACGGAGACCGACGCGCCCGAGGCGTACGACACGGCCACCGACCCGGAGACCGACACCGCCCGGACCCACGTTCTGCCGAACACCGGCGGACGGCTCTCCGAGGCGGAACTCGACGCGGTCGTCGTGCTCCTGGCCCGTGAGACCGACCCGCCCCGGTCGTACCGGCAGATGGAGGACCGGTTCCGGGAGCTCGGTTACACCGCATCCGCCGCCCGGCTCCGTGCTGCCTGGCAGCGCGTAGTCGTCCCGACCGCCTGACCCCGAGGGAGGGGCCATGTCCGAGCAGATGACCCGCGACCGAGCGGCACAGATCGTGCGCGACTGCTACACGACCGGACAGCCACAGACCACGGCCGTGACCCTGACCGGCTACTCACGTTCGTGGGTGGCCGCGGAGTTCCGGCGACTGAAGGCCCGGGGGATCTCCCGCGTGGCCGGTCAGATGCAGCTCTTTGACGAGCTGCCTACCAGCCCTTGAATTCAATGGATCTCCCGGCATAGTCGGCAGGGAGCTGCCGGAAACGGCAGCTCCCGTCGTGGGGCGGGATCACAGAACGGAAGACGAGACATGAGCAACACAACGACCCCGATCACGATCGTGGGCAACTTGACCGACGACCCTGAGCTGAGGTTCACCCCGAGCGGGGCCGCGGTCGCGAAGTTCTCCGTGGCGGTCAACCGCCGCACCTACGACCGGCAGGCGAACGAGTGGCGCGAGTCGGGGACCGACTTCCACCGGGTCACCGTGTGGCGGTCCCTCGCGGAGAACGTGGCCGGCACTCTGTCCAAGGGCATGCGCGTGATGGTCGTGGGCGACCTCAAGCAGCGCTCTTGGACGGACGAGAAGACCAGCGAGAAGCGTTCGGCGTGGGAGATCGAGGGGTCCGCGGTCGGCCCTGATCTCACGTTCGCGACCGCGGTCGTGTCCAAGGTGAGCAAGACCGGCGGATCGGCCCCGGGAGACGAGACGTGGGCAAGCGCGTCCCGGACCCGGCCCGAGGTTCCCGCGGGAGCCGGAGCAGGGACCGGCGGCTACAGCGACGAACCCCCCTTCTAGGGAGGGCGGCGGGGCCCCCGATCGATACGTTCCCGTATTGGGGGTCACCGCCGTACGGTGACCGACGAACGGCCAGGCGGCCCGGCATCCCCCAGGGGAAAGCCGGGCCGCCTTCCATACCCGGAGCTCTCCCTCGGTCCCGGCCGGGAAGGGGAGGGCACTCCCGGGGCCCGCAGTACGTCAACCACTTGACGTACGCGCGGACTCGATGACGTACAGACCTTCCCGGCCGGGAGCGACACGCCAAATTCACCCAACCAGGGAGTGGCGGAAGGGACCTGACGGGCCCTAAGATCGATACCAATTATCGAAAGGGTGGGAGACGTGACCGCTACAGCGACCAACGCCCCCGAGGCGCCCCCGGTCCCCAAGGACTGGCGCGTGACCCCGCAGGGCACCGTGCCGGTCTCCGACGTGGCCCGTACGACCGGCGACTACCCGGCGGTGAACTACACCGTTCGTCGCTGCGGAGTCCCCGTCATCGACCAGGGCGGCCACGGCCGGACCCGGTACATCTCCGTCTCCGAGGCCCTGCTCCTGGTGGCCGCCGCCGCACTCGCGGTCGCGGCCGGGGTCGCGCTCGCGCAGATGTACCGGGCGATCAAAACCGCCGGGGCCACGGTCGGAGCCGACGCCCTGACCATCCCGCTCCCCCTCGGATCGTGACCCGATGACCCCGCGACAGACCAGCAGAGAAGGGAGGTGGACCCGGTGACCCTGCCCCACGGCACGGACGCGGACGCTCTGGACGTCGAACTAGACCTGTTCGACATGAGCGACGAACACGCCCTGATCATGTGGCGCTTCGGCGGATACGGCACGGCAGAGAACTTCCCCGGGGCCCGTCTCGCGACCCTGCGCATGCTCCGTGGCGCTGGCCGGTCTGCCCGTAGGACCCTGGCCCGCATCTTCGCTTCCCTGGCCCCGCACTCCGGTGTGCGGGCCGTTCTCGCCCTGCTCCGGGTCCTGGCCGTTCGGCCGGCGCCCGTAGCGCTCCCGGCCCCGGCCCCTCGTGCTCTGTCCCCTCAGAGGAGGTGTCACCGCCCCTCTCCTGCCCGCGCCCCGTGACCACACGACCCCGCTCCGGCGGGGGTCACCGCGCAGGCAAACCACCCCCAGGAATGCCGAAAGCCCCAGGACACGACTCCCAGGGCTTGGCATCGATCCGTCAGCTAAGGACCAACGATGTACGTCAAGAGTACCCAGCAAGACCCCGCCCTGACCACTGATCCCCGTGTGACCCCGGTGGGCGGCTCCGGCCGCGTGACCACCGTGACGGACGGGGAGACCGTTTACCTGATCTGCCGGACCGTGCGCGGTCGCGGCGGATGGGGCGTGCACTGTGCCGCCGGTGAACTGATCACCTCGGGGTGGCCGACCCTGACCCGCGCCCGGTCCTACGCGGACCGCCTCATTGCGCGGGCGGGGGCGAACCGATGACCGAGACCCTGACGACTGCCACCCGAGGCAGCGAGACGGACGGCGCGGCCCGCATCCCGGGCGCGAAGATCTCCAAAACCGAGTGGTGGTTCCGGCCCTCGGACCGCATGGTTCTCCAGGTCGCGTACGAGACGACGCTCGATGCCGAGGGTAAGCCGTACAAGACTCCCGTGGGTGAGCCGGTCGGCATCGTGCCGCCGGTCACCGGCTGGGTCACGAAGAAGGATGAGGACGGCCAGGACACGACCATCGAGTACCGGCTCCGGGGCAAGGGTGACCGGTGCGTGGTGGTCTCCGAGGACGACTTGGACCGGGGCACGTGGGCCGGGAAGGTCGGGCAGGAACGGCCCTCGGGCAACGATGCGAAGCTCGCGTTCTCCCTCGTGATCCGGCAGGAAGCGCGCGACCGGGCGCCCGAGGTCACGGCCGTGCCGTACATGGACGGCGGGGCCATGTTCTTCCCCGAGGCGGACACGCAGAACATCGGCTACCGGCAGTTGGCCGGAGCCGAGGACGACGCGCGCACGGCATGGCGGACCATCCTCGGGCACGCCATGGCCGACCCCAAGACCCTGCTTGCGCTCGGGTCGTTCATGGCCGGGCCTCTGGTGGCCCCCTTCGGTCTGGTGGCGCACATCGTCAACCACACCGGCCCGGGGCAACAGGGGAAGTCGACCACCCAGGAAGTACAGGCCGGCATGTTCGGCCGGATCGAGGAGGGCATCCTCCGGTCCTGGAACTCCAGCGCGCAGGGCATCCCGCAGATTCTCCGGCGGGCCCGGTACCTGCCGCTCTGCCTGGAAGAGAACAGCGCCAAGGGTGACGGCGTGGCCAAGACCGAACAGATGATGTCCAGCATGGTCGGCGGCGCCAACCGCTCGATGGGTTCCGCGGACGGCAACGGCGGGACGTCCCTCGGTCGGTGGCGGTCGGTCCTGTCGTCCAGCTCGAACCTGTCGCTCCGGCGCCCGGGGCAGTCCGAGGACCTGGCATCCCGGCTGTACGAGCTCCCGGCGCCGTTCTGGCCGAACGTCTACGTGGACCGTGACGGCCAGGTGGTGCCCGAGGGCACGGCCCGCTGCATGCACCTGTCCAAGTGGGTCAAGCGGGCGGCGGCCACCTTCCACGGGTGGCCGCTGGAGTGGGCGATCCGTGACGGGTGGTTCACCTCCGAGGGTCTGGCCAAGCTGCAAGACACCCACGACGCGGTGTCTCAGCGGGTCGCACCGAAGGGCGGCGGGATCGCGGGCACGGTCGGTGAGATCCACGCTCTGTGGGCCGTGGGCGCGCACCTGTTGGGCGCCGCGGTCGGTGTCGAGGGGTGCGGGGACGTTGCCGAGGCCGAAGCGGTCCGGCAGCTCCCGACCGCGCTCACCGCGTCCGCATCGGCGGCCCTGACCCCGGCCGAACAGCTGTGGGAAGCCATCATGGCGGCCATGGCGCAGGGGCACCGGTTCCCCGAGGTGGACCTCAGCACGGGCGACCCGGCCGGGACCCTGCGGGCGCGGATGGAGGAACGGGGCAACGACGTCCACGGGTTCGTGTCCACGGGGGACAACCGCCTGTGGTTCATCCCCGGGAAGCTGCGGGAGGTCGCGGAGCGCGCACACCTGGCCGACACCATGCACGCAGGCTTGGCGGGCATGAAGGAGTCGGCCGTCCTCGTGGCCGGAGACGCGCGGAACCTCCCGGCTAAGCCGCCGCGGGTCCTGCGCACGCTCAAGGGGCTCGGGACGCGGCTGTACCGGTTCGACCTGACCGCGGCCGGGACCGAGTTCGGCCAGGGCGGCGACGGGCCCGAGGACGGCCCGGACGGCTCCGGCCCCGAGGGACCGACCGAGCCGCGGACGTGCAACGGCTACGCGTTCGGCAAGCCGTGCACGGAGCCGCTTGCCTGGGACGACGGGAGCGGGCGGCATGTCACCTGCGTTCCGGCCCCGGTCTCGGCCCGCAACGAGTGGCCCGCCGGCACTATCGGAGCCGAGGTGGCGGCCCTCCCGTTCCCCGAGGACGCGCCCGAGGCGGCCCCGGCGGACGTTCCGGCCCCGCGGCCCGAGGCGACCCCGGCCCCTGCTCCGGCGCCCGTTGTACGTCAAGCGGTTGACGTACCGGCGCCCTCGGGTGACGTCCGTCCTTCCCGGCCGGGGAGGAAGGCGACTCCCGCCCTGGTGGTTCCGGACGGCCCGCACTCGGAGTTCCTGGCCGCCGCGGTGGCCCGGAAGTCCATCACCTCGGAGCGGCAGCTCGAAGCCCTGGCCGATCGGCTCGTGTTGCTGGACGACCCGGAGATCGGCGGGTCTCCGGGTCGGCTCCGGCTCCTGTTCGCGATGGAGGGCAACCGGGAGCAGTCCGGCCCGTTCGCCCCGTTCCTGCGTCGCACGTCGCCCCGGTGGCAGCCGGAGCGGCCCGCGGTCATCGATGCCGTGCGCGTCATGGACGGGTGGTCGTGGGAGCGGGAGTACGAGGGCGAAGTGACCGTGATGGACCGCAACGGCTCATGGCCGACCGCGGTTTCGTCGGTCCGGGTCGTGCACGGCGAGTTCGAGCACACGGGCGCCATGGAGGACGTGACCGGGGCCCCGGCTCCCGGGTACTACAAGGTGCGCGTCTACCCGTGGACCGAGACTGACCTCCCCTCCCCGCTCGGGTCGGAGACCGTGGGCGAGGAACGGTGGATCACCGGCACGCGCATGCACCTGTTGGCAGACCTGGCCGCCGCGGGCCGGTGGCCGGACGCGTCCGCCTCGGACTCGTGGACCGGGACCGCCGTGCGGCTGTCCTCGTGGGCCCACCTGATCGGCGAGTGCCGCCGGTACGCGCTGGAGACGCACGGCCGGGAGTCGGGCGCCTATGAGGCGGCAAAGGAGGCGTTCGGGCAGTCCATGGGCCTGATGTACGGCTCCTTGGACGACACGGCCGGGGTGACCCGGCGCAAGTGGAACTGCCGGAGCCGCCGGACCGACTGGGTGCACGCCATCAAGGACCAGGCGTCCGCGACCATCTGGCGCACGGCCGACAAGGTGCGGCAGCTCGGGGACGGCATGGCCCCGGTGTCCCTGCGCAACGTTGACGAGCTTGTCCTCCCGGCCGGGGCCCTGGCCGCGGCGACCGAGGGCGAACGGCCGGCACTCCGGCTGGACGACTCGGGGACGCAGTTCGGCACCTGGAAGGTCAAGGGCACTGAGGTTTGGGGGGATGAGTAATGGCGAAGAAGCGCGACACCGGAGCCGGTGACGAATACTCGAATGCCGAGGCGGACCGAGTGGCCGACGCCATCGAAGCGGCCTACGCGGATTGGGCGAACGCTGCGGAGCCGACCAAGGTTGACGTAAAGGCGAAAGTCGAATGGGCCGGGCACGTCATGCCCGCGAACAATGGCGTTCGTCGCACTCGAATTGACCTCCCCCCGGAGAAAATGCGAGAAGTCCGCAAAGCTGCGGAGAAAGCCCGGAATTCCTTGGGCAAGCGGCGGGCCGCCAAACCGGCCGCTTCCTATAAGGCCAAGGGGTGGGAGGCTCAATTCCGGCAGCTCTTCAAAACGGCCAAGGGATACGAGGCCATGGGCGCGGCTGGAGTGTCCGCCACAAAGCAGACCCTTGACCGGTGGCTGACTGGTTCGCAGGCTCCGAGCAAGGCGAACCGGGAAGCCATCGAGCGGGCCTACGACGGAATGCGGAACCGGCCGGTGACCGAGGCGCGCGACGCTGCACAGTCCGCGGCCAAGGAAGCGGCCGACGCGATGACCGAGGCCATGCGGTCGCAGTACGGCGTGAACATCCGCTTCCGGGACATCGAGCACTTCCGGTTCGAGTAGGCGCCGGACCGACCACGCCAGGGCCCCGCTCCCCCACTCGGGAGGGCGGGGCCCTCGTGCGATACCCCCAGGGAAGGCACGGCCCCGACTCCCCCCAGGGATCGGCCGGTTACCCCCACGGATCGGCCCGCTTCCCCTCGGGTATCGGGCCACTTACCCCCACGAATAGGGGACTTGACCTGCGTAAACGCCAAACGGGGCCACCTCGGGCCCCGTCCGCCCTCCCGGCTCCCGCGTCAATCCCTGCACGCATTGGGCCCCTGACCTGCGGAAACGTCCGGGATTCCCTCCCCGTATCGGCCCGGTTTCCCTCGGGTATTTGAGCCGATACCCCCACGTAATGGGCCCCTGACGTGCGAAAATGTGGGTCATGAGCACCCGATGGGACCCACCCGACCCCCGGCAACTTCCCGAGTGGCGTGCGGAGTTGCTGGACCACCTCGACGCGGACTCCACCAAGACCACCATGCGCGAGGCTCTGGCCGCGGGCCGCTTCACGATCGTGCCCACGGTCCCCGGCATCGGAGCCTCTGAGGAGTCCGTGGGCGCGGTCCTGCTCACCGCGTGCGAGCGGCGGCGGATGGAGGACGCAGAGCTGTACTACGCGACCCCGGACATGACCGCGCTTGCCCTGGCCGCCGCACAGACCCCGCCCATTGAGCCGGTGACGCTCTCCCGCCTCCCCTCCGAGGCAGGGTTCATCGTGTTCGGGGAGCCGATCGGCGGATACACCGAGGACACCGCGGCGGCCCTGGCCGGGACCCGCTTCGGGTACCCCGGAGCGTCCGCCGTGGTCACAACCCCGATCGTGGCCGCCTCATGGTCCGTGTGGAATCCGGGAGAGGTCAGGTTGGACCGGGGCCAAGTCCGGTGGGTCCACAAGGGTGCAGGGTCGGCCGGCGCGATCCCGGCCGACTGGTCTGGGGTGTGGATCACCTTCTACAGCCCCCGCGGCCTGTTCTCCGGTCTGCCTCCCGAAACCGTGGTCGGCACCATGGCGGACGGCGGTGTGATGACGGCCGGGATGATCGACAACAACCGTCAGGATCACGGGCCGGTGCTCGCGTGGGACAACGAGATGTTGCTCCGGGAGGGCGCCCCCTTCGGGCCCCCGATCCCGGACACCACGGACCGGTGGGCCCACGTGCTCTACACCGCGTGGCAGCTCATGGCCCAAGAGGGCAAGAGCCGTTGGGCCGAAGTCGAGGAGATCCCCCGGCCCCGCGCCGGAGCGAAGCGCGACCGCCGCCAGGGCATCACCAGCTCGTCCGCGGTCCGGGTCGTGCGCGTCCACTCCGCACACCGGCCGTCCCCGCAGGCCGTCAAGGAAGACGAGCAGGGCAGCACCGGGCGCCGTGAGCCGCAATGGTCCTGCCGGTGGCCCGTCCGCCCCTACCGCCGGTCAACGTGCCTGAATCCGCGGGCCCATGCCGAGGGCGGATGCTCACACGAGGACCGGATCGTCTCCGGCCACATCAAGGGACCCGAGGGCGCCCCGCTCCGGACCGGCGACACCGTGCACCTGTGGGACCAGCAACCGGGCGAGTAGGCCCCGAGGACCCCCGCGGCCCGGTACGTCATGTGGT
>NZ_JBEXDX010000088.1:1984-14036 GCF_040605995.1 Streptomyces sp. NPDC005492 | reverse complement strand
GAGGCCGCGGAGCAGATGTCCGAACAGCCCGCCGCACTCCAACTCCGCCTGCTGCAAACGGTGGTGGCGGTCGCCGCCGAGAAGAACTCGACCCTCGTGCTGCCCTTCCCGGTGGAACTGCTCCGCTTCCTGGAGCGGGCGGCCCCGGTCGCGCCCGCGGCACCCGTGACACCGGTTGCCCCTGTGGCACCGCAACCGGTGCAGGAGCAACTTCCGTCCGCCGAGCCCCAGTCGGATCCGGAATCCGAGGCGTCGAATTCAGGACAGGACTAGACCTCACCGGCTGATGACCGTTCCTCGCACGCGGTGTTTGCAGTGCGAATGGCCTGGGGTGACCGTGAACAGTCAAGTCGGTGGGGCGTGCAAGCGCGTTCAGCGCACGACCTGAAGTCGACCTTGTGCGCCCCCTGTGAGATTGGGAAGAGTAGGCGCTCGTCAACCTTCCTTTCGGCCTGTCGGGTGCTCATGACCTGCCGGGCCGACCCCCCACAGGAGGACACGAGTTGAAGCACCGACGCATATCCCGACGGCGGGCAGCCGTGGCCGGCGCGGGCATAGCCGCACTGGTCGTCGCGGGAGTCACCTTGCAGAGTGCGAACGCCAGCGAGACCTCGCAGGCGACCGCACCCCACACCCTCTCGGCGCTCGCGGCCGGAAAGCTCGCCTCGACGCTCGACAAGAACCTCGGCAGCGACGCGGCCGGCACGTTCTACGACGCGAAGACCAAGAGCCTCGTGGTCAACGTGCTCGACCAGACGGCCGCCGACACCGTCCAGGCGGCCGGCGCCCGGGCGAGAATCGTCGAGAACTCCCTCGCCGAGCTGACGAGCGCCCGTACGACCCTCAAGCAGGACGCCACCATCCCCGGCACCTCATGGGCGACCGACCCCACCACCAACAAGGTCGTCGTCACCGCCGACCGCACGGTCTCCGACGCCGAGTGGGCCAAGCTCACCAACGTCGTCGACGGACTCGGCGCCAAGGCAGAACTCCAGCGCACCAAGGGGGAGTTCAAGCCCTTCATCGCGGGCGGCGACGCCATCTCCGGCTCGGGCGGCCGCTGTTCGCTCGGCTTCAACGTGGTCAAGGGCGGCGCGCCGTACTTCATCACCGCCGGGCACTGCACCGAGGCCATCTCCACCTGGTCCGACTCCAGCGGCAACCAGATCGGCACGAACGAGCAGTCCGACTTCCCGGACAACGACTTCGGCCTGGTCAAGTACACCTCGGACGTCGCCCACCCGAGCGCGGTCGACCTCTACAACGGCTCCTCGCAGGCCATCACCCACGCCGCCGACGCCACGGTCGGCGAGAAGGTGACCCGCAGCGGCTCGACGACCCAGGTGCACACCGGCACGGTCACCGGCCTGGACGCCACCGTGAACTACGGCAACGGCGACATCGTCAACGGCCTGATCCAGACCGATGTCTGCGCCGAGCCCGGTGACAGCGGCGGCTCGCTGTTCGACGGCGACGCGGCGATCGGCCTCACCTCGGGCGGCAGCGGCGACTGCACCTCGGGCGGCGAGACCTTCTTCCAGCCGGTCACCGAGGCGCTGTCGACCTTCGGCGCGCAGATCGGCTGAGCTGTCGTACGACGTCGTGACGTCCCGTCCCCGCGCGCGAGGGGACGGGACGTTCATGTGCCCGCATCCGCCGACGCCGGTCGGTCCAGGAGGTGTTCGTGCTTCCGCCGCAGCGTCGCGGCCAGCAGGGTGACCACGATCCCGGCGAGCGCCCATGCCGAGAGGACCAGCAGCGGGCCGGTCACGCCGTTGCCCTTGAAGTAGGCGATCGAGCGGGCCACCCAGGTTCCGGCGCCCGGTGGCAGCGCGGGGCCGATCGCGTTCCAGAACGGCGGCAGCAGCGGCAGCGGGAAGGCGCCGCCCGCGCTCGGGTTGCCCGCGATCACCACCAGCAGGATCGCCAGCCCGATGCCTACGACCCCGAAGACGCCCTGCAGTGCGAGGGTCGCCGCCCCGACGGCGAACGTGACCAGCGCGCCGAGTCCCCAGAGCGCCGTCACGCTCCCGGGCAGCGCGCCCAGGACCGGTCCGATGATCACCGCGCCGCCGAGACCGCCGACGATCGCGACCAGTGCCATCACGATCAGCCGGATCACCGCGCGGCGCGGGTTGGCGGGCCGGGCGCCGGTGCTGATCGCCAGGATCGAGGCGCACAGATAACCGCCGACGCACCAGCCCACGACCAGATAGAAGGACGACAGCCCGTCGAAGTCCTGGGCGGAGGCCGGGGCTACGTCGACGGTCCGGATCGTGCGCCGCTCGGCCTTCTCCAGGGTGGCGGTGATCGTCTCCAGGGTGGTGGCGAGGACCGTGCCGCCGCCGGTGGCGACCAGGAGGGTGTCCGTGCTGCCGCGCGGATCGATGACGAGAGCGCCGTCGATGTCCCGGTTCAGGATCTGCTCCCGCGCCCGCGCCGCGTCGGACACCACGCGCGGATCCAGCGGCGACCCCGGCAACCGCTCCAGCCGACTCACCGTCTGCCCGGCCGTGACCCCGGGCGCCACAACCCCGAAGGGCACATCCCTGGGCTTCGGATGATGGAGCGCGCCCACATAGGAGGCAATGAAGAGGAGCTGAAGCGCGACCACACCGATGACAAGGAGGGTGGCCCGCGGGGTCACCGCGTCCTTCACCTCACCGAGAAAGGACGTACGGGACGCACCGGTACCGGGGGTCTCTGTCATGTCCCCACGGTCTCGGCGGCCCGGTGTTCGCGCAGGTGGGACGGGTCCGAACGGATGCCGTATGTGCGTTCGAGGGTGGGCGCAGGGTGGTCTCCGGACACTTCCTGCGCTACGGCGCCTCGCACCCTGGCGCGAGATCTACGGCGACGCCCTGCGCCCGGCCGGTCGCCGACATCCTGGACTCCGCGTGCCGGCTACGCGCTCGGCGAAGCGAACGGCTCCTGGAGCACTCTCAGTTCACCAGAGCGGCCGGCCGTACGGCGTCGGCTCCGAAGCGGCGGCGGGCGCGGTCCGCCGCCGCTTCCGCCGCGCGGGCGCGGTCGTCGGCGCGGTCCAGGGAGAGCTGGCGGTAGGCGTTGTCGGCCGGCAGCAGGGCGTCGGCGCGGATCAGGAAGGCGCGGACTCTCGCCCGCTGCAGCCCGAGGGCGTCCAGCAGACCCAGAGCGGCTGTCGCGAGGGCCGGTGAGTGGTCGGTCGGCTCCGGCAGGGTGCGGGTGCGGGTGGTGGAACTGCGGTCGGCGTACCGCACGGTGAGGGTGAGCCGGCCGCTGACCTGGTGCTCGACGCGCAGGCGTTGGCCGATCCGGTCGGCGAGTTCCAGGACCGCTCGGTGCTGCCGCGCCGGGTCGAGGCAGTCCCGTTCCAGTGTCAGCTCGGTGGTCAGGTGCGCCGCCGGCTCCGAAGGGAGGACCGGGCGGGGATCGTGGCCGCGGGCCCGCTCGGCCAGCAGCCGGGCGGGGCCCACGCCGAGGAGGCGTTGCAGGGTCGCCGGGGGCAGATCGGTGATCTGGCCGATGGTGTGCAGGCCGTATCGGGTGAGCTTTTCCGTGGTCGCGCGGCCGACGCCCGGCAGCGCGGCGACCGGGCGGGCGTACAGCCAGTCGGTGGCCTGTCCGTCGGGGATCCCGGTGGTCTCGCCGGGCGCGGACGCGTCGGACGCCATCGCCGCCAGCATGCGGTTGCCCGCGAGTCCGGCACTGCAGTCGATGCCGTGGAGCCCCTTCAGTCTGAGCATCACCATCTGGACGACACCGTGGGGAGACCTGTCGAAGTACCGGAGCGCCGACGTCAGATCGAGTTGGACGGCGTTCGGCGGCAGGGTCTGGACATGGGGCGTGATCCCGTACATCAGTTCGACTACGTCGCCGTACTGAGCCTCGGTCAGTTCCGCGTGCAGATGGAGGTGGGCGATGTGCCGCCGGCGCGTGGTCATCCCGCACTCCCCGGACTGCGATGGCCGAACTTCTTGAGATCGGCGGAGCGGGTGCCGGCGGGCTGGAGGTCGGCGTAGGGGTGGAGGCGGGCGCCGGTGGTGCCGTTGGCCAGGGTGCGGCGTGGCTGGGCGGGGGTCGGGTGCGGGCGGGTCTCGCCGAGGAGGGCGAGGGCGGCCTCGGGGCCGTGGTCGCGGCGGGTGCCCGCGATCTCGTCCAGGTCCCAGGCCATGGTGCCGACGACGGTACGGCGGGTGCCGCGCACCTGGACCGTGCCCCGGACCAGCAGCAGCCCGCTGTGGAAGACGGTGTGCGCGCAGGCCGGGTGGGAGTCCTCGAAGAAGGCCAGGTCGACCAGGCCGGAACCGTCCTCCAGGGTGACGAAGATGATCCGCTTGCCGCTCGCGATCGGCGGAGTCTGGGTCGAAGCCCGCACACCGGCGACCAACACCTGCTGCCCCGCGCGCAGTCCGGCCAGATGGGCCGCGTCGGTCGCGCCGATCTCGCGCAGCAACCGGTGGTGATGCTCCATCAGATGCTTGGAGACGTCGATGCCGAGTGTGTTCAACTCGGCGCTCAGCGCCTCGCGTCCGGTCATCTCCGGCAGACCGCTCGGCTCCGCGCCGCCAACCGCACCTGCCTCAATGGGCAGTTGCCCCTCGTGCGCGGACCGGGTGCGGGACTGCCGGTGCAACTCGGCGATCTGGAGCAGCAGATCACGCCGGGTGAGACGGCCGTCGTGCAGCGAGCCCAGGGCACCGATCTCGGCCAGGCGTTCGGCGACCGGTCTGCTGGGACGGGCCCGCTGCCAGAAGTCCGACAGCGATCCGTACGGCTGCCCCGCCTCCGCCCGCGCGCACTCCTCCTCACTGATGCCGCGCACCCCGGACAGCGCGAGCCGTACACCCCATCGCCCTCCGTCGGCCTTCTCCACGGTGTGCTTCGTCCGGGAACGGTTGATGTCGACGGGCAGGACCTGTACGCCGCCCCGGCGGGCGTCGGCGACCAGGACCCGCTTGGGCCACATACCGGGATCGTGTTCGAGGAGACCGGCCAGCAGGAACGCCGGGTAGTGCGCCTTGAGCCAGGCGCTCTGCAGCGCGGGCACGGCGAAGGCGACCGCGTGGGCACGGCAGAAGCCGTACGCGCCGAAGGCCTCGACGGTCCTCCAGACCTCGTCCCGGACGGCCGCGCTGTAGCCACGCGCGCGTGTCCGCTCGTGGAACCAGTCCCTGATCCTCGGCAGTTCGTCCTTGTCGCCGAGCGCCCGCCGGGTGAACTCGGCGTAGGCCCGGTCGCAGCCGGTCATCACCGACAGCGTCTCGATGATCTGCTCGTGCCAGATGGTCACGCCGTAGGTGTCGGCGAGCACCGGCTCCAGGTCCCGGTGCGCATAGGACGGCGTACCGCCGTGGCGGGCGGCGATATAGCGCTCGGGCATACCGCCGGCCACCGGGCCGGGACGGAAGAGGCTGATGTCGGCGATGACGTCCTGGGGGTCGCGGGGCTGTAGCCGGGAGAGGAGATCCTGCTGGCCGGGGGACTCCAGTTGGAACAGGCCGAGGGTCCGGCTCTCCTGGATGAGCTTGAAGGCGAAGACGTCGTCCAGCGGCACCTGCTTGGGGTCGTCCAGGTCGATGGGGGTGCCGGTGGTCCGTTCGATCTCGGCGACGGCATGGGCCATGGCGGACTGCATCCGCACGCCCAGGACGTCGAGTTTGATGTTGCCCAGCGCCTCGATCTCCTCCTTCGCGGCCATCGCCATGGGGTAGTCGCCCTGCGGAGTGGGCTGCACGGGCAGCCGGTCCAGGAGGGTGGCGTCGCTGATGACCACGCCGCAGGGGTGCATGGCCATGCCGTGGACCAGCGAGTCGAGGCCCTCGGCGAGTTCCCACAGCGGCCCGAACCGGTGTGCCTCGGCGGCCAGTTGGCGCAGCTCGGGCAGTTCGGCGAGGGCATTGGTGATGTCGGAGGCGCGCAGGTGCGGGAAGCTCTTGGCGATCCGGTCGATGTCGGCGGGCGGGATGCCGAGGGCGAGGCCGGTGTCGCGCAGGGCCCGGCGTGCCCGGTAGGTCTCGGGCATGGCGGTGACCGCGACCCGTTCCTTCCCGAACCGTTCGAAGATCGTGTCGTAGCACTCCAGCCGTCTGGCGGACTCCACGTCGATGTCGATGTCGGGCAGTGTCTTCCGGCGCAGGTTCAGGAAGCGTTCGAACAGCAGGCGGTGGTCGAGCGGATTGGCGGTCGCGATGTCCAGCGTGTGGCAGACCAGCGATCCGGCGCTGGAGCCGCGGGCCGCGACCCGGATGCCCTTGGCCCGGATGTCGGCCACGACCTGGCCGACGGCGAGGAAGTACGAGTCGTAGCCCAGCCCGGAGATCACGTCGAGTTCTTCGTCCAGCCGGTCGAGCGCCGTACGGTCGCGGTCGAGTCCGCGTCTGGCCAGACCGGTCTCACACTGTCCGCGCAGCAGTTCCGCGGCGCCTGTCGGCTCGGCACCGAAGAGCGAGGGTTCCGGGAGGTGCGGGGTGCCGAGTCCGAGGTCGGCCTTGGGGTCGACGACGCATTCGGCGGCTGTGGCGGCGGTGTCCGCCATCAGACGGCGGGCTCGCCGGATGTCCGCCCCGGCGCACTCGGCGACCATCCGCGCGATGCCCTCCATGCCTCTCTCGTCCTTGAGCCAGCGTTGTCCGCTGTCCAGTCGGCGCCGGTCGACCGGGCGCAGCAGTCGTGCCGCGTCCAGGACGTCGGCGAGGCGGTGCTGGTCGGGGTCGGCGTAGCGGACGGCGTTGGAGAGCACGGCGGTGGTGCGGGTGCGGTCGGCCAGGGCCAGGGTGCGGGCGGCCAGCCGGAGCGATCCCGCTGCGGTGCTAAAACGTTTCTGCGCTACGGCCTCCAGTCGGACTCCCTCCCCGAAGACCTCCCGCCAGGGCGCCAACAGCTTCACCGCGACATCCTCCCTGCCCACCGACAGCGCCCGAACGGGCTCCGAGAGCGGTCCGAGCAGCACCGTCAGCCCGGGACCGCCGTACTCACGCAGCGCCTCCCACGGCACCACCGGTGCCGTACCGGACACGGCCCCGATGTGGGCGGCGGACGTGATGCGGCACAGCCGCGCCCAGCCCGCCCGGTTCTGCGCGAGCAGCACGAACCGCAGGGGCGGCTCCACGACGTGTGCGCCGCCCCGCGCCGGGGTGCGGCGGCGCTGGACCGGCGGCGGGGGCGCCAGGGCCTCCACCGCCAGGTCGATGCCGAAGACCGGTCGGACCCCCTCTTCCGCACAGGCCTGCGCGAATCGAACAGCCCCGGTGACCGTGTCCCGGTCGGTGAGCGCGAGGGCCGCCATGCCCCGTTCGCCCGCCCGCCGGACGAGCTGCTCGGGATGGGAGGCGCCGTAGCGGACGGAGTAACCGGAGGCGACGTGCAGATGAGCGAAGCCCGCCATGCCGCACCTCCATCACTCCACCCCTTTTCGGCCATGTGCCCGATACGTCCATCGTACGCTCGTTCGATTACTCTAACCCCATCGACCCTGGTCGGCGACCTGCATTCGAACACGTCAGCGATTTTTTGGGAGGTGGACGCAGTCCGAAATCGATGCCATTCCGTCAGCCCTCAAGCCGGGCAGGGCGGTTGAGGAAAATCGACTCCAGGGCGCATGTCGCGCGTGGCTGTCCAGTGGTCCGGGAGGGATCCATGGGCCGGGGCGGCTGGGAGCGGGGTGGCGGGAATGGGGCCGCGCTCGCGTGCGATCAGGTGCGTCTCGGCGCGCCCGCGACCGGTCGGGGAGGGCGCGGGCGCCGAGTGGCGGAGATCGGTCGGCCGCGGAGGCGGGTCGCCGTTTCTCGACCGGTCGCTCTTGCCGGCGTCACGCGCCATCGGGCGGGTGCGGATCTGTGTGGCGCGTGCTCGGCGAAGGAGTGGGGTGCGCGACGGGGATGGTGGCGTCCCGCCAGGTGGGTGCAGCTATACGGACCGCGTGTCTCCGATCGGGGCCGGGACGGCGGTTGCCGACCAGTGCGCCCGGACGCCGTGTGCGCTGCTCGTCGGCGCGAGGACCCCGAATCCGGCGCGGATGCGGCTGCATCGCCCAACCGACCTGCGGAGTCATGAACTCCGCGCCGCTACACCACTCGGCGGGACGCCACCGCAGGGATCGTAGAACCTGACGAGGTCAAGTTTCTTCGGCGCGGTGATTCACCCGCGTAACTCCGTTCGTACGTACGTCAGTTGGCCCACGGCGGCACGATGTGCGTGCCGTCGGCCAGGTCCGCCTCCAGGCCGATGGATGTGGCGACCCAGGTGATCACGGTCCGGTCGGTGGGGTTCTCGGCGCCGAAGGTCGCTCCGGGGTTGATGATCAGCGTGTCGCCCGCGCCGACCCGTTCGGTGCGGCCGTCGAGCGTGATCACCAGCTCGCCTTCGAGGATGTGCAGGATCTCCTCACGGTTGACGGTGTGCAAAGGCGCTTTGGTACCGGCCGGGATCTCGCCGCGCCACGCGCAGAGTTCCTTGCTGCCGGTGCCGGGGTGGGCGTACGAGACGAAGCGGGCGCCGTGGATCTCGTGGACGACGGCGTCGGACGGGTGGACGACGGGCATGGCTGCCTCCAGAAGCGGGGGTTGGAAGTGGATGGTTGCGTGATGGTCAAGCTGCTTGACCATATGGATCACATGGTCAAGCGGCTTGACCGGTTCGTCAAGGTGTTTCAATGCCCCTGTGGAGAACTCCGAGGTCATGGCTCTGGCCGCCGCCCTGCTTGCCGCAGCCGGCGACTTGACGCGGCGCATCAATGACGGGGTGGAGTCCCGCGGATTCGAGGCGCGCCCGGCGTACGGCTTCGCCTTTACGCGGCTCGCCCCGGACGGTGCGACGGCCACCGAACTCGCCGCCCATCTCGGCGTCACCAAGCAGGCCGCGAGTCAGCTTGTCGACGAACTCGTGCGCAAGGGGTATGTCGAACGGCGTCCGCATCCCGGGGACGCGCGGGCCCGGCTGGTCGTCCTCACCGAGCGGGGCTGGGCCTGCACGCGGGCCGCGGAGGAGGCCGCCCTGGAGGCCGTGCGGCCGTGGGTGGAGCTGCTGGGTGAGGGTGAAGTGCGCGTGTTGCGTGACCGTTTGGGGCGAATTGCGCCCTACGGTCCCATCAGGCCCACATGGTGACCGGTTATCGCTGGAAGTTTTTACTGACGCGTAACTTCACACTTCACCTACTCACTCGTAACTTGACGAGTGAACAGCATTCTTGTGATCCGGATCACAGGGCGTAAGGCCGTCGCAACTCCCTTGAGCCGCAAGGAGATCACACGATGCTGCCCTGGAAACGAGTGCTCAGACCCCTGACCGCGCTGCTCCTGACCGCCGCCGTCGCCGCCCTCCCCACCGCCGCCCACGCGGCGAGCGCCCCGAGCACCGGCTGGAACGACTACGACTGCAAACCCTCCGCCGCCCACCCCGACCCGGTCGTCCTCGTACACGGCACGTTCGCCAACAGCACCGACAACTGGCTCGTTCTCGCGCCGTATCTGGAGGCCCGCGGATACTGCGTCTTCTCCCTCGACTACGGCCAACTTCCCGGTGTCCCGCTCATCTACGGACTCGCCCCCATCGACAAGTCGGCAGAGCAACTCCAGGTCTACGTCGACAAGGCGCTCGCCGCGACCGGCGCCGCCAAGGTCGACCTCGTCGGCCACTCGCAGGGCGGCATGATGCCCCGCTACTACCTCAAGTTCCTCGGCGGCGCCGCCAAGGTGGACACCTTCGTCGGTATCGCGCCCGACAACCACGGCACCACCCTGGACGGCCTCACCCAGCTCCTGCCGTACTTCCCCGGCGCCCAGGACGTGATCTCCGCCGCGACCCCCGCCCTCGCCGACCAGATCGCCGGCTCCGCCTTCCTCACCAAGCTGAACGCGGGCGGCGACACCGTCCCCGGCGTCCACTACACGGTCATCGCCACCCGGTACGACGAGGTGGTCACGCCGTACAGCAGTCAGTTCCTGAGCGGATCCGACGTGCACAACGTGCTGATCCAGAACCTGTGTTCAGCCGATCTCTCCGAGCACGCCCTGCTCGGGCTGTCCGACCGGATCGCCTTCCACGAGGTCGCCAACGCCCTCGATCCCGCGCACGCGACCACCACCACGTGCCTGTCGGCCCTCAGTTGACCGCAGACACACCGCGGGGCCTGTCCAGCCTGAGCCGCCGGACAGGCCCCGCCCCCTGGACGGCCGTGCTAACGGCCGTGCCGTCCACCGCCGTTGATCGCGCGACGGCGGACCGAGGCGAACAGGGCCGCCGCGCCGAGTGCCAGGGAGGCCGCGCCGCCCATGGCGAGATACGGCGAGTCGTCGTGGGCGCCGGTCTCGGCGAGATCCTGTGAACTCCCCGCTGCCTGCTGCTCGTTGGCCTCGGCCTGCGCCGCGACCGGCTCCGCCGAGGTGCTCGCGTCCGCGTCCCCGTGGCCGTTGTGCTCGACGGTCGACTTGTCGGCACCGGCGGCGATCTGCGCGTCGGAGGGGGGTGGAGGCGGACGGCGCCGGAGTGGTCGGGGCGGCGGGGGTGGGGCTGGGGGCCGGGGTCGAACTGCCCGCCGCACCACTGCCGTTGGAGACCGTGCCGCTTTCGCCGAAGGTGACGTCCGAGCAGGAGTAGAACGCCTCCGGGCTGTCCGAGCGCTGCCAGATCGCGTACAGGAGCTGCTTGCCGGAGCGCTGCGGCAGGGTGCCGGAGAAGGTGTAGAAGCCGCCCGAGGCGACCGGGTCGGTGCTCGTCGCGACCGGGTGCTCCAGGTCCAGATCGGCCCAGGCGAGCGGCTGCGAGGGGTCGTAGCCGGACTTGGTGAGGTACACCTTGAAGGTGCCCTTGTGCGGTGCGGTCACGCGGTACTTGAAGGTGTACGACCCGCTGCTCACGCTGGTCGCCGGCCAGTCCGCGCGGGCCAGGTCGAGGCCCTTGAACTCCTCGTTGTTCGCGCTGCACAGCTTGCCGTCCGGGATCAGCGTCTGGTGCTGCCCGTTCGCGTCACCGATCCGGATGCCGTTCCAGTCGTAGAGCGCCTGCGTCCCACCGGCCGCGACCGCCGCCCTGCATGCGGCCGAGCCGGGGTTCTCCGGGTTCTCCGCGTAGCACTGCGACACCCTGCTGACCGGGTCGCCCATCGAACCGTGCGCCGCCGCGGGCGTCGCGGCGAGCGCGGTCAGCGCGAGCGGGGCCATGCCGACGACGGCGACGACGGCGGCCTTGCGGCGTGCGGGCATGGGGGAGCTCCAACTCCTCGGACGGTTCGCGGGGCGGGGGACGGTGCCCGGGACGGATCCCGTGGGGGTGATCAGAAGTTAGCCCCTGGAAACCGCGAAATCGCCTGCTGGAGACGGGGGAGGGAGATCCTTATGGTGGCGTTAAGGCAGGGCTAATCGAGGGCTCAGGGAGAGAGGAGGAGTCCCCTCGGCTCACCTGCATCCGAGCGGTTCCACTGTCCGCAGCAGTTCGTGTGCGTCCGTGGTCGGGCGCCTCTGTTGGCTCCCGGCTCCGCCTTGAAGGTTTGTGGTCCGCGAGCGATCTCCGGCGAATGACGTCGATGCAGCACTGGCAGTTGGCCGAGCGTTGGTCGTTGGTCGCCTTGGGCCGTCCTTCGACGGCCCGCAGACGGCCCCGCTGACGTGCACCGGCAGGTTTACAGCGGGCTCATTTCATCCCTGATGACCTGAGACTTTCCGTATCCTGGCTGCTGCCGGGGCCACCTGGGGGAGTCGGAAAGATCAGACTCGCGGCGCAAGACCGGTGCCGGGCGCGGGGTAGGGAGGGATGTCACAGTAGGGCGGTTTGCCCACTTGGTTGCCATCGCCGTTCGGATGAGTCACATGACGGGCATCATCTTAAGCAGACGACGAGACAGCCACTGCGCACCGGGAGGCGTCAACTAGAGGTTGTCCCGTAACCGGTGGGACGGTTGGTGCGTTGGCTGGGCACGGGGTGGGGTGATCTGAGCAGATGATCCGAAGTGGATCGAGCCATTCTCCGGGTTGACCGAGGCGCAGTTCGCCAGGCTGGTGGTGTCGTGGTGGTGACGTTCAGCGCGGCCGTCCCTGGCGGCTGCCGCTGGAGGACCGGGTATTGCTGGTAGCGACGC
>NZ_JBEXDX010000088.1:0-1885 GCF_040605995.1 Streptomyces sp. NPDC005492 | reverse complement strand
GCAGTTCGCCAGGCTGGTGGTGTCGTGGTGGTGACGTTCAGCGCGGCCGTCCCTGGCGGCTGCCGCTGGAGGACCGGGTATTGCTGGTAGCGACGCACCGGCGCACGAATCTGACGTTGCGGCAGGTGGCACCCCTGTTCGGGGTGTCGAAGTCTGCGGCTGACCGCATCCTCGATCACCTGGCGCCCTTACTGGCCATCTCGCCGGCCGCGCAAGGACACCGTCTACATCGTCGACGGCACCCTGGTGCCCACCCGGGACCGGAGCATTGCTGCCTCCAGCAAGAATTACCGGTACTCGACCAACCTGCAGGTCGTCATTGACGCCAACAGCCGCGTGGTCGTGGCGATCGGCCTGCCGCTGCCCGGCAGCCGCAACGCCTGCCGGGCCTTCACCGAGTCCGGCGTCGACCGGGCCTGCCACGGAGCCCCGACCATCGCCGACGGCGGATACCAGAGCACCGGCCTGCTCATTCCACACCGCAAACGACGAGGCCAGACCCACCTCAGCCCACAGCAGGAAGCGGAGAATGCCGTCCACCGCCGGGCGCGAGCCCGGGTGGAACACGGCCTGTCCGCGGGACTACCTCTAGGAACGGTCGAGGGGCAGCGCAGTCGCGCGGCCCTTCGAGTGGTTGTGCGTGCGACCGGCTTGCGTCGCGGCCGCTCTGGGCCCGACTTGTGCGACCGCAGCGCGTGGGAGACCGAGACCGCCCGGGTGCTCGGCATACCCGGCGGCACTGTCAAATCCCGCCGGCGCTACGCTCTCGGCAGCCTGCTCGCCATGGCGGCGACCCACGACTGTGAACCTTCGAGGCACGCACATCGTGATCTCTCTTGAAGGGTCAACTATATGGCTACAGTGGAGAGTTGATAGTGAAGATCGGCATCGGGCTTCCCAACCAGGTCCGCAACGTGCGGCCCACCGTCATCCCCGAGTGGGCCAGGCGTTCCGAGGAGGCCGGTTTCTCCACCCTCGGCAGTGTCGGCCGTATCGCGTATCCCGGTGTGATGGACACCGTCGCGCTGGCCGCCGCCGCGGGTGCCACCAGCACCATCGGGCTCGTCAGCAACGTCCTTCTGGGCCCTGTGTGGCCGCCTGTACTGCTGGCGAAGGAGGCCGCCGGGATCGACGCCGTGTCAGGTGGGCGTTTCACGCTCGGTATCGGCCTGGGCGGGCGGCCCGACGACTTCGTCGTGAAGGGCTTCGGCCCGCGCGGCACCGGCAAGCGGCTCGACCAGGACCTCGAGGTCTACAAGAGCGTCTGGCGTGGCGAGACGCTGCCGGGCTGCGACAACCCAGTCGTTCCCCAGGGCAGCCGTGAGGTGCCGCTGCTCTTCGGCGGCATGGTCCAGGCCTCGTACGACCGTGTCGCCCGGTCGGGGCAGGGATACATCGGCGGCTCGGTGCCGGCCACCATGGTGGGCCCCGCCTTCGACGCGGTGCGCGCGGCGTGGAAGGACGCCGGACGCGCGGGCTCGCCGTACCTGGTCGCCATCGCCTACTACGCCTTCGCGGACATGGAGGCCGGACGCACGAGTGTCCGCGACTACTACTCCTCGGCCGGCACCGACCTGGCCGACTTCCTGGCCTCCGCTGTCAGCGGGGGAGCGGAGGCCGTCCGGGCGACCGTTCAGGCCTTCGCGGACATCGGCGCCGACGAACTCGTGTTCAACCCGACCAGCGACGACATCGACGAGGTCGCACGGCTGGCCGAGGTCGTGCTGTAGCCGCGGGGCGGACCACCGCACGGTCCTGGCCTCGGTCGAGGAGGCCGAGGACGGCGGCTCGCGGGCAGCGGCACCTGTTGCCGTGCTGGCCCGCGAGCTGCGGGGCTCCAGCTTTCCGCCACGACGGCGGACGGGGCGGGAAGCACGGTGAACAC
>NZ_JBEXDX010000087.1:0-14867 GCF_040605995.1 Streptomyces sp. NPDC005492 | reverse complement strand
CCTATCTGTACCTTCGGGGGGCGGGGTGTTATCTGTTTGTACCTCTCTGATGGCCCGGTATTCTTCGGGTTGGGGGGGGCCCAACCGCGCCGGCGGGGCTGAGGCCGACATCGGCCTCAGCCCCGCTGAGGGTTCTGCGCTCGCGCCAGGAGAGGCGCTGAGGTCACGCCGCGACAGGCTCGGCGGGCCGCGACGGCCGCGCCGTGAGGCCCGCAGCGATGGCGCCGTGCGTGTCCGCGTGGTCCCGCAGGAGGTGGCTGTACGTCCGGCGCAACTCCTCGACGGAGTCGCCGACCCACGCCGCCACGGTGTGCTCCGGGATTCCGTTCTGAAGGCACGTGGAGATGAAGGTGTGCCGCAGGTCATGGAACGTGGGGAGCTCCCCCTTCTCGTCCTTGATCCCCAGCTTCCGCAGCGTGGGCTTCCACGCGTCGTCGTTGAAGTGGTTCCGGCAGATGAGGTTGTTGCGCGCGCTCCAGAACAGGGCGCGTGCCGTGCCGCGCTTGCACTCGGTGAGCGTCTTCTTGTGCTCCCACAGGACGTTCTGAGTGACTCGCGGCGGCTGCCGCTCCATGAACTCCTCCAGGGCGTCCACCAGGTACGGCGGCATCGGGACATCTTTGGTGTTCAAGCGCGGGCTCGTCTTGAGCCTGTCGACGAGCGTGGGGCTGTAGCGGGTCTCCTTGGTCCGGAGGATCTGCCGGCGCACGGTGAGCAGCTTGCTGTCCGTGTTGATGACGTCCTCGCACACGGCCAGGGCCTCTGCTTGGCGGAGTCCGCACGCGAACCCGAGCATGGGTATGAGGCGGTACCGCTCCGGAAACTCGTCGTAGATCGCCCAGCACTCCTCCGGGCTGAAGACGTAGGAGGTCGACTCGGCGACGTAGGGCCCGTCTACCTCGTACGTGGGGTTGGATGCGATCTTTCCGTTCTGGAGGGCGTCCTTGAGGATCATCTTGAAGACCTTCCAGTGCCCCTCCGCGGTGGAGTTGGCGAGGTCCTTGTTGGCCTCCATCTCCTGCACCCACGCCTCGACCTGAGCCTTCCTGATGGTGCGAAGGCGCTTGTTTCCCCAGCGGGGGTTGAGGTGGACGCGGACGGCGGACTCGTAGCTGGCGACGCTGATCTCCTTGGCGCGTCGTCTGCCCAGCCAGTCGGCTGCCCACTGCTTGAAGGTGAGGTTCGTTTCGACGGGCTCGGGGGTTGCGCCGGGGGCCATTCCGTCGAGGATCGATTGCGCTTGAGCCTGCGTCAGGCCGACTGATTCGGGGATCGTCGCGCGCGTGCGGCTGCCTTCGTCAGTCGTGCGGTTGTAGGACCAGCTATGGCCGCACCCGCCCTTCTTCGGCCTGTTCTGGTCAGGACAGTCGCACCTTTTGTAGACAGTGGGCTTGCGTGCCACGGGACGCCTTTCGGGATCTTGGTCGTTTCTCAGGTGACTCCCTGGCCAGGGGAGTTGGACTGTACGTAGGCGTAGCCATGGCAGGTCAAGCCGTCGCCTCAGAGGCTGTGTCGTCGGTGAGGGCCCTGTATTCGCAGCTATAACTCACGTACCGGCGCCAGATCTTCATTCCGTGCGCGCGTCTAGCCATGCCTCGAAATCGCGCTCCCGTACGCGGAGAATTCGATCGCTGATGCGCACTACGGGGATGTCCCAAGTTCTGTAGTTGTCGAGCACCGTGCGCTTTGGGACTTCCATGCGCTCGGCAATCGTCTCGAAACTCAGCAATGCATTTGAACCGCCGCGAGCCATGGTCGTCCTTGTTCATCCGTAGGTGCCCCCGGGCGGACTGTTCCGGCCGGATGGAGCCGGTTGCGTTCAGTCCGGCACCGATAGGTACGTGGATCGAAGGAATCTGTTACACCTGTGGCGACGTACGGCGCCTGCAGGGGTCTGGCGTGGCTCCGGGGCGCCCGTCGGGTCGGTCCTCGGCTACGAGACTGTTGGCGTCTGGAGGCCGGCGTTTCGTGGCCGCGCGCGCCATGGGGGCCAGGGGTCTGCCTGTGCGGCAGGTTGGTGAGCGGCCCGCGGTATCGCAGACCTGTTCGATGCGATCCGTAAAGGATTGGTTATGCTGCCTCAGCGCCGCATCGGAACCTGATCGTCCGTTGGTGGGGGAACTGGGAAGATGAGCCCGAGTGCGGCGTCGTAGCTGATCACCACAGCACCGGCTTGGGGGGATAACACGCCGTGACCGACACTCTGGAGGCACTGGTCGCACGCGCCGCAGCAGGCGGGGACGACGGGGCTGACGCCATTGGGGCGTTGTACGACGAACTGAATGACACCGTGTACCACTGGGTGCGGTTCTACATCCGGGACGGCCACTTCGCGGAAGACCTGTGTCAGGAAGTGTGGCTGAAGGTCGCTCAGAACATCGGCAAGTACCGCGCGGGGACGAGCCTGCTGGCTTGGCTGCGCACGATCACGAAGAACACCGCGCTTGATCACCTGCGCTCGGTGCAGCGGCGGCCCTCGGAAGTGCTGTACGCCGATCATCTTGAGCTCGACCGGCCGCGCTTTGACCAGAGCCCGGAGGAACACGCTGAACGGCGTGCACTGGCTGAGGCCGTTGCTGCCCGCATGCAGAAGTTGCGTTCTGAGCAACGCGACGTCCTGATCCTGCGGTTCTTCGACGGGCTCACCCCGGGCCAAACCGCAGAGATCATGGGGAAGAGCGACGGCGCGGTCCGTACCCTCACGGTACGAGCCCTACGCAAACTCGCCGAAGTCATGCCGGCCGGGCAGTCGTCTCCCCAGCTGATCGAGGAACTGCTGACGGCGGTAGCGGGCAGAAATAGGGTTGTCGGAACACGGGCAGAGACACGAGAGGCGAGGGCGCATGTCGCGACGCGCTGAGCAGAGCGAGCGCCTAGAGCGGGCGCTGGATGGCGGGCCTACCCCTCACGACGAGGAGACCCGCGAGATGTTGGCCGCCGCGGGTGCGCTGCGGCCCGGTTACCAACGCAGCCCTTCGCGGGTGCGCGATGCCAAAGAAGCGATGCTTCGCGAGTTCGCGCGCGTCCAGAACCCGCAGGAGGTGCGGGAGGACGCCGGATCGGGTGACGGCCTGGATGAGCCGGAGCTCCATCGTGAGGAGATCGAACTCCCCGATGGTGCTCAGCTCGTCCTCACCGACATCGAAGACATCACGCCTGAGCGTGCCGAGAAGACGGCCGCGCGTATCGCTCGGATCTTGAACACCAGGGAAAGGGACCGCCAGAGTTGAGCAGCGCAATACCCGGGGGCAGCGGCAGCTGGGGTCAGTCGTGACCGAGTCACAGCCTCGCGTCCGAATCCACATCCTGACCCCCGAGGACGAGGATGACGCAGAGCTCACCGACCTGGGCCTGGTCAACCTGGGGGGTGAACGCCTCCTGTTCTTGAAGCCCCAGAGCTTCGACTCAGCCGTACGGCAGGTGCGTTCGGCATTGCCTGATCTCCCACTGGAGCAGGTCGAACGCATGGTCCGTGAGCACCCGGAGTTCAAGGACTTCGGCGAACTGCTGGGAACCGCCAAGCCAGCTCCACCACTCGACATCACCCCCATGCCCGACGCGCCCCTTCTGCCCGGACGGATGCGCGGCCGAGCCAGGCAGTGGGTAATCGCTGCGGCGTTGGTGCCTGCGCTCGCAGGCAGTTGGGCGCTGGGCTACCTCACCGCCGGCAGCCCAGCAGGAACCTCAGCGAGTGCACCGGACAAGAGCTCGTCGCCGAGTCCTTCCGGCGCCTCGGCCGGGCAGGCCTCGGTGAAGCCGTTCGTCGGCTCGGATTTTCTGGACTTCTCCGATGCTGGCCAGATCGACTGCAAGCCGATCGCCAATCTCGAAGCAGAGTGTACGGACGCTGACGGCATGGTGATGGCAAGTAAGGCGGCCCTCGGACCGGACAGCACGATCTTCACCTTCTCGTACGGCTCAGAGCGCATAGGGCTGAGGATCTTCGCAGACAAGGACTATGCGAAGACGTGGGTCCGGCAGGACGGTACGACCGAGCTGTACCCAAATCTCTCCCGATCCGGCCGGTACGTGCTCTGGGGCACGGACAAGGGGCGGTTGTCGGAGTACACGGACTTGATCCAAGACACGGAAGCCAACACGTCGGCGAAAGCGAACGTGTCGGGCTTGGCGGCGCCGCTCCCGCCTCGTCTGGCTGCGCTCACCCTAGGCACGTTGGGGCTGGACAGGCAGGACGTGGAGACCATCCTGTACTCGCCGCACAGCGCGCCGGTCGACGAACCTGTTCTCCTGGCCGCGCAGTCAGTGCTCGGTGTCCAAATCACCGCCCCGTGGTTCACGGGCGGCGACGACATCGTGGCGATCGCTGCTGGTCTTGATCAGCCGCCCGTGGTGTCCCTGCCTGTGCACACTGCGGACATGGAGCCCCCGGTGCCTGTGGTGGACGGCCGCACTGCTTCCACACCGACAGCGAGCACGGAAGGAACGCAGCCGACTACGACGACGCCAGCTCCCACGACCACCACCTCGTCGACGGAGCCGAGCGCCCCGACAGAGCCGACGGAGCCGTCCACCGGGGACACGACGCCGAGCGAGCCTCCCGCAGAGACGACTCCCGCGGCCCCGGAGCCGTCGGAGCTTCCGGCCACCGACCCGGTGGAGGAGACGCCGACCGCTCCCGTCGAGGAGCCCCCGGCCCCGGCCGACCAGGCGCCGACCACCCCGGTCGAGGAAACCTCGGTGTCCGCGGAGACGCCGGCCGCTCCCGCCGAGGAGACACCCGCGTCTGTCGAGGACACGCCCGCCCCAGTCGAAACGCCTGCAGAAGGCGCCGAGCCCTCCGGTCAGGCGGCAACTCCGCCCGCAGACACCACGAACCAGGTCGACGACGGCGACCTGCTCATCCTGGACTCCGCCTGGACCGTCGCCGCCGCCTGAACAACCCCGAGGGGCCCCGGACATCAGCCCGGGGCCCCTCGAGTGCGTAGCGATCAGAACGGCGGATCTTCAGGCGCTGGTCCCGCCCACGGGTCATCGGTAGCGGGTCGCCCCTGCGCCGCGGCCGCCGGACGCTGCGCGCCGCCTCCGGTCTTGGTGACCCTCGCGGTGGCGTTGCGCAGGCTCGCGCCGACCTCCTCGACGTCCAGCTCGTAGACGGTGCGCTTGACGCCCTCACGGTCCTCGTAGGACCGCTGCTTGAGGCGCCCCTGAACGATGACGCGCATACCGCGCTGCAGGGACTCGGCAACGTTCTCGGCTGGCTGCCGCCACACGGCGCAGGTCAGGAACAGGCTTTCGCCGTCCTTCCACTCGTTGGTCTGCCGGTCGAAGGTGCGGGGAGTCGAGGCGACACGGAACTTCGCGACCGCGGCGCCGGAGGGAGTGAAGCGAAGTTCGGGGTCGTCGACCAGGTTGCCGATGACGGTGATGACGGTCTCGCCTGCCACGGGCGGGCCTTTCAGGAGTCGGGGGCCGGCCCGCGGGTACGGGCCGGCCGGGGGTCAAGAGAACAGAAGGCGCCAGGTAAGCGGCCCGGGGATGCCGTCCGCGTCGCCCCGCAGCTCCGCGCGGGAGAGCTGGAAGTCACGGACGTTCAGCCGGTCCGCCTCGCCCCACTTCGGCCCAGGGCCGGAGGTGTAGTGCTTGCCGTAGCCCTTCCGGACGAGCTGCTGCCCGAGCAGGGTGATGCTCGCGTTGGACTTGCCGGGCCCGAACTTGTCGGCGCCGGGGAACGGCGGTGCGGGCTTCGGGGTGGGCTTGGTGGTGGAGCCGCCGGTCGAACCGCCCTTGAGGGCCGCGGCCTTTGTCTTCGCCTTCGCCAGGAGCGCGGTGATGTCGATGTCACCAGGATCGCCGTGCACGTTCTCCGGGGGGTGCTGGTGGCCGCATACGCCGGAGAAGCCCTGCCACTCGGCGAAGGTCATCCGCGCCTTGCTGTTGCCGTACGAGGCCGGGTAGGGAAGCCACTCGCTCGGCGCCTTCAGCGGAACGCCGTTCTTGACGTTCTGCCAGGCCAGGAAGTCGGCGAGGTCGTCGAGCGCCCAGCCCGGGGCGTCCGGCCAGTAGAGGTAGTGCACGCCCGCCTGCAGCTTGCCCCAGGTCTTGCGGTGCGCGGGGTCGCAGGTGCCGACGAGTTCGACCTGGACGACGTCGTCGGTGTTGGTCTCCACGCCGCCGGCCTTGTTGACCAGGGCCCGCGCGGAGCGGTCGAACGCGTAGTGCTGGTACCAGTCCAGCCGCTTCTTGTCGAAGTTCGGCTTCGCCGTGATGTTCGGCGCGACGGCGCCCTTGGAGTAGTCGACGAGGGTTGTGCCCTCGGTGGTGTGCAGGAGGACCTTGTCGGGGTCCATCAGGTCACCCTTGTAGCTGCCCGAGAAGTCGTACGCGCGGCTGGCGCCCGGGTAGTAGGTGGTGGTCACGTGCTTTCCTCCGGTGCTGGTGAGCAGGGAGGGAGCACCGTGCAGGGCGGCGGGGGTTAACGTCGCGCCCTGGAAATGACGGCGGCCCCGGCGGTGACCGTGGCCGTCCATCCGGGGTGTCGTCAGTCGACGACCTCGGCGTCGACGACGCTGCCGTCCTCCAGCTCCGGCGGGTACTCGACGGCGAACAGGCTCTTGTCCAGTCGCTCGGCGAGCGCGGACAGGTCGACGGGCTGGTCGTCGTCGCCGGCCGGTGCGCCGAATCCGGTGATCTCGACGGCCACCACGGCGTCCTTGCCGTAGTGCTCGCGGTGCTGCCGCTCGAGGTACCAGGCGTCCGCGCGCCAGTCTGGGGAGGTGCGGTCCTCGACGGTCTCCTCGACGATCTCGCCGGTGACGGAGTCGCGGAACCGGCGTGTGGTGACCTTGGTGACGATTCCGCCGTCCGCGACCCTGCGGATGTTGGCCATGGCGCGCGCGGCCGCGGTGGCGCGCGCGGTGCGGACCTTCTCGTACAGGGCGGCGTACTCCTCCAACTCTGGGGCGGGGGCCTCGCCTGCGTCGCGGGCCTCGATCTCGGCGCGGCCCTCGGCCATCCACCGGAGGAAGGTGGTGCGGGAGATCCCGGCCATCTCCGCGGCCAACTCGACGGCGACGCCGGTGCGGGAGGCCGCGACGAGCCGCTGCTCGACCTCTTCGGAGAGCAGGCGTGGGCGGCCGCCGCGGGTACTGGGCCGGCGGGCCTTGCGTCGAGTGGACATGGGCGGACCTCTGGGACGGGTCAGCGGGCGGTATTGAACATGTGGCCGCAGGCAGGGCAGGTGGTGTGTGCGGCGCGGCCGTCGTCGTCAGGGCTGAGGCCGTCCCCGTGTTCGCCGTCGGCGGGCAGGTGGAGGGTGGGCGGTTCGTCTTCCCGGATGCCTCCGGGCAGGGTCTCGGGGTCGACCTGGCCGAGGAGCTTGTCGAGTTCGTCGTACGGGATGGCGAGGGAGTCGAACAGCTCCATCTCGTTGGTGGCCAGGTCCTCGAGGATCGCGGCGAACTCGCGGGGGTCCCAGCCGCCTTCGCCGGGGAGCCGGTTGAGCTTGATGGCCAGGGCCTCGGCCTCGGCGTCGGACTTGGAGGACCAGCCGCGCAGGACGGGGACGAGCCATCCGCCGTCCTCGTCGAGGACGACGCCGCCCGGCAGGGGCATTCCGCGGTTCTGCATCTCTATCAGGGCCTCGCGGCGGCCGTGGCCGTGCAGGACGCATTGTGTTCGCTCGTCGACGACGGGGACTTCGACCAAGCCGTGCATGCGGATCGCGTCGATGAGGAGTTCCAGCTCGTGCCGCTTGGGGTTCCGGGGCGCCGGCGTGAGGTTGGTGAGTGGCACGTACGCGATGAAGCGGGGCGGCTGGGCGATCGTCTCGGTCACGGCTGGTGCGGTCCTCTCCCATGCGTCGGTACCGGCAGCAGGTGAGGACTGCGAGCCCGCGGACTCCTACCGCGGCGCCCCACCTCGCAAGCGGGACATGCCGTCATGGCCGGTCCTCGCCCGCTGCCGGGCCGGTGCTGCCCTCGTTCCGGTTGGGGCGGCGCCGGAGCTCCACCAGCTCCCGGTGACGTCGCCAGAAGTGGTAGGGCCGCGGGGGAACGTAGGTAGACACGCCTCTAACGTCGCGTTCTACACACGCGAGTCTCATTGCTGTACTATCGACGTGGCTGGGAGAGCGACCCAGCTACCTGGGCCTAGGTGTAACAAAAATCGGCGGCTGTCGTACCTCCATGCGACGCCCCGAGACGCCCCGCCCGGGACAGCCCTAAACCCCTGGCCCTTTGGCGTCCGGGGAAATGGAAGGAAACACCGCATGGCGAACGGCGCCACCGAGGAAACTCGGGCCGGTCAGTCAGTTGAGCCGCCTCTCTCAGAGGTTGGCCTCGTCGGGGCCCTCGCCCGTCTCCTGAACGAGCGGACCGCAAGGATCATCAAGCCGCGGGTGGACGCGCCGAAGGCGCGCCTGATCAAGGCGTACGAGGGCGGGCAGTCCGAGCTTGTTGTCCGAGTCGGTGACGACGTCATCGGCCGTTACAAGGTGAACGTGGCGCAGCCGAAGGTCGTTGTGGACCCTGACAACGAAGACGCGTTGAACGCCTACGCCGACGAGCACGGCGGCACCGAGGTCGTCATCCGTCGAAACGCAAAGTGGGAAGAGGCCCTGCTCAAGTACGCGGAGTACGACGAAGAGACGGGCAAGATCGTCGATTCCCGCACTGGCGAGTTCGTCCCTGGTCTCAAGTACGAGAAGGGCGGGGAGCCTACAGGGAGCCTGACCTTTACGTGGGAGCAGAAGGACGTCGGCAGGAAGCGGCTGATGCGCCACTACCAGGACGGCACACTGAACCACCTCCTGGGTGAGACGCCGGAGTTGATGGCCGGCCCCCGGCCCGCCGCCGACGACCAGCGCTGACCGCCTCGGGCCTGGCCTCCCATGGCCAGGTCCCGCTCTCCCCAAGGGACACCAATGACCACTCCCTCTGACGTGATGGCGCCTGCGCTTGCCAGCGGTATATCTGATCGTGCGTTCCGCGTCCTTCACGTTCTGGCCCTGCACATGGATCACGGATGGGTTTCCATCCCGCCCATTGCTGAACTCCTCGGGATGACCCCCCATCAGATCCGTCTTCCGATCGCCGAACTGCGTGCGGCAGGCATGGTCGAGCACGACCGGCGATACGAGACTGGCGACACGGGTCGCAAGACGTGGCACACGTACGTCCGCCTCGCCGACGACACGCCCGCCGAGGCCGCTACATGAGCCGCAATAGCGCGTCGGGCAGTGTCCGCGTAAAACGGCGGACGCCGTTCGTCATCATCGAGTCGGCGACCGCCCGCGACACACGCCTGAGCTACCGCGAACTCGGGTTGCTGACCTACCTCCTGGACCAGAGCGAGGACTGGCAAGTCCGTTCGGAGCAGCTCTCCCAGGGCGAGGGACGCGAAGGCCGTGACGCCGTCCGTAAGTCCCTTCACAGACTTGCGGCCTGCGGGTACTACCGCCTTGAGCGGCGTCGCTTCCGCAACGGCAAGACCGCCATGGGCACAGCCATCTCCGACCATCCCGTCGAGCAGTGGGCCACCGACTACGTGACGTTCGGCAACAAGCTCGATATCCCCGTGGTGGAACAGGAAGACGGCACCTTCTGCGTGAAGTACGCGGACGGCACCCTCGGTAGCGACGGGTTCGACGTGGCCCCCGAGGACGTTGAGCCCCCAGCCGAGGAGGAGCCGGAGGAGGAACCAGCCGCTGGTGAACCGGAGCCCTCGGCCGCCGCGCCAAAGGACACCTCCACGACGCAGCCCGCCAAGAAGACGTCCACCCAGAAGACCGCGGCACAGGAGAAGGCGGCCGCGGCCGAGGAGAAGGCCGCGCAGGAGAAGGCCGCCGACGCGGCTGCTCGCAAGGTCGCCACTTGGTGGTGGGACCACGCCGAGAAGCACCTAGGCAAGTACGTCGGCCAACGTGGCGGATTCATGGCCGTCGTAGCCATGGTCCGGCGCGCGCTGGACGCGGGCTACAGCCAACAGGAATGCGCGAAGGCACTTCAGCACGCCCGAAAACACTTCCCCGCCGCACAGCAGTGGCAGGACGCCCTTGGCGTGGTCACCAACCACATCCAGCCGCAGCAGCGCAGCGGACGCATTCCGTACAGCGACTCGGCGACCTGGGGCACGACGAACGACGCCCCGAGCCAGACCCCGACTGACGACGCAGACGACGCCACCTTCGGCGTGGTCGCCCGCCTGTAAGGAGCGTGACCGATGTCTCTCACTACGGACGCCCCGGCGATCCCTGCCCCTGCCCGCGGTCTCAACGCGCTCGGCGACCTCAGCGAGCACGTTCTCAGCGTGCTCAAGAGGGGCGGCGCGGACCTGTCCCAACTCGGTGTCCCCGCACAGCCGGAACCAGAAGACGGTCTGTGGGAGGACGTAAGCGTGCCGCAGGCCCGCGTCCGCCGCGACGTATGGAGGAACAGCATGCTGGACGCCGCGCACCACGAGTACCTGCACTTCCGGTTCGAGCACCTGGACCCGAACCAGAAGCCGAACACGCTGCGGAACTGGCTCGGCTCCCTGGTGGAGGCGAAGAAGCGCAAGGCGCGGCCCGAGGTCCTGAACCTGATCGTGCCCGGGAACATCGGCAGCGGTAAGACGGCCGCGGTTTGCGCGCTGGGCAACGAGGCGTCCGAGCAGGGCCTGGTCGTGCGCTTCGTGAAGCACGCCACCTACCTGACGTGGCGTCGCCCGGACTCCGCCCCGCACAACCTGACCACACATCAGGTGCGGGAGCGGTTCGTCACCTGCGACCTGCTCGTCCTCGACGAACTGTGCGGCGAGATGGACATGACCGCCACGGAGTTCGCCCGCAAGGAGACAATCGACCTGATCGACTCCCGGCTGGCTGCCGGCCGTGCAACGGCGTTCTCGACGAATCTCCGCAGCCGTAGTCAGCCGGGCAGCCCCGGCCTCGGCGTGGTCGACATCCTCGGAGAGCGGTTGCTGTCGCGGCTCGAAGCCTCTGCCCACCTGCTGAAGATCACGGGCGCGGACCGGCGGAAGCCCCTCAAACCCCTCGACTGGTAGCCATCTCGAACTTCCCCAGCCGATAGCCGAACTGACATGGCGTGAGCAAGTCAGCGCGAGAGAGCAAAAGACGCTATATCGTTTAGTCGACCCGGAAGGCCATGAGCATAAGCCGACCGGGAAGGCCCGAACGAAGGGATGGTGTCTTGCCGAAGGTGTCGTTTTTCCGCGCCCGCCGGGGCAGCGAGCAGAAGCCGACAAAGCTGCTCAACGAGTCCGGGGTGCCGCCGTTTACCCGCTGGGAGCGCTTCGGTGCCAGCTTGACCGCAGTGGGTGGGGCCGCCGTTGGAGGCCTCGGCTTCTACGCATCGTTCGACGCCGTGTCGACCGCCGCCGCATCCTGGGGCTTCACGGAGCCGTGGGTCCTTCCTACCGCCATTGACTCGGCCATCCCGGTGTTCACCGGGGCATACCTCTTCCTGATCCGTATGGGCATGCCGCTCGCCTGGGCGCGGATCGTCCCCTGGACTCTGAGCCTGATCACCTGCGCGCTGAACGTCGCGGCTGGCAGCTCATTGTGGTCCAAAGTTGCGCACGGCTCCATGTCCCTGCTCTGGGTTGCCGTCTCTGAAATCGCCGCGCACATCTACGCCGTCCGGATTGGTGCCGCCACCGGGCGTCAACTCATGGACAAGGTCAGGTGGGCTCGCTGGTTCCTCTCGCCGCTGGCTACCTTCCTGCTCTGGCGTCGTATGAAGCTGTGGGAGCTGACGTCGTACGACGACGCGCTCGACCTGGAGCAGGAACGACTCGTCTACCAGGCGCTGCTCCGCGGCCGGTTCGGGCGGGCGTGGCGCAGGAAGGCTCCGGTCGAGTCGCTGCTGCCGCTACAACTCGTCCGCCGCGGTGTCCCGCTCGTCGAGACGGCTGCCAGCGGTCTTCGCGCGGCAGGCATCGAGCCCACGGGCATCTTCGCTCGGCCGCTGGCCGCGCCGGTCGAGGAGGTGACGGCGCTCCCGGCCGCGGCCCCGGCCACGACACCCGCCCCAGCCCTGGCTCCCACGGTTCCGGTGGCCGCCAACAAGCCGCGCGCGGTCAGGGCCTCCGTGCCCCCGCAGTCGCCGCCGCGGAACCAGCAGCGGTGGAGCATCCCGCAGTGGAGCACTGAGGATGAGCTGTACGAGATCATCAAGGACGTCCTGGACAACGGGCACCGGGAGGCCTTCAGGGGACCGCTGACCGGCAAGGCGATCGGGCTAGTCCTCGGCAAACACGAGGGCGAGGGCCGTAAGGTCCGTGGCCGCCTCATCAAGACCTACGCCGCGACGAAGGGCATCAGCATCCCGGACAAGGCCACCATTGGCGAGATCTTCGCGCTGTTCGGCCAGGCACTGACGCCAGTCAACCCGTAAGGCATCCTGCCTCTACCCGTACCGAAGCGGCGGGCTCCCCTCCTGGGTGCCCGCCGCCTGCATGATCGGACCCTTCCATGACACCGGAGATCCTGGCCCGGATCGCCGCCGCCCGTGCTGCCCGCGACCTTTCCGACCTGGCCCGGCAGGCGGTTGGCATGACAGCCGAGACGACCGGCGTCACCGAACGAATCGCGAGCGCCCGCCGCCTGCGCCAGATGGTGAACGAGTACGTCGACCGGGTCGTCCTGGCCGAGGTGCTGGCCGGCGCCGACTGGGCGGAGGTCGCTCAGGCGCTCAGCCGCCGCGACCCGGGCACGGTGGAGGCGGAGTACGCCGACGCCGTCGCGGAGTGGAGCGCGCTCACCGAGGACGAAGCCAACGAGGCGGCCGCCGGCGTCGAGGACCTGGACGACTGGTACGCCCGGCACCGCGAGGATCACGACCCTGACCTCGAAAAACCCGTCGCTGATCTGTTGAACAGGCATTGAGTCGGGCCTTCGTACGGGTAGACTAGTACAGCAATGAGACCGGCGAGAGCTTAGCGCTGTCGCTGACTCATCCTGCGCGGGAGAGCAACCCGCGGGCCCGAACGAAGGAACACGATGCCTGGTATCACCACGCCCCAGCGCGAGCGCAGATCACGCAAGCCGACCGGTCTCCCGAACCCGCCCATGATCGTGCTGTGCGGACCCGAGAAGTGCGGCAAGAGCTACGAGGCCGCCCTCGGCACGGCATCCGACCTGGTCGGCATGACGTACTGGATCGAGGTAGGCGGGTCCGAGGGTACGGCCGACTACTACGGCCGGATTCCCGGAGCCCGGTACGAGATCGTCGAGCATGAGGGCACCTACCAGGACATCCTCGACGCGGTTCGATGGGTCATCGCTCAGCCCCGGGTCAACGGCAAGCCCAACATGATCGTGGTGGACAACGGCACGAACATGTGGGACATGCTCAGCGACGAGCAGGCCCTGTTCGCCCGGCGGCGGGCCGTGCGCAAGGCGCAGGACAACCGGCGTCGGGCCCCTTCGCTGGACGACCCGGTCGTCGTCGACGCGGACCTGTGGAACCGGGCCAAGGACCGCTGGGGCGAGTTCTTGTGGCTGCTCCGTCGGCACTCCGGCCCCGTGGTGATCATCGCCCGTCAGGAGATCGTCACGGCGTTCGAGAACGACAAGCCCACGCGCAACACCACCCGGAAGATCAAGGCGGAGAAGAACCTCCCGGCCGCGGTCGACGCCATCGTGGAGCTTCACAGCCTGGGCGAGGCGTACCTGACTGGTGTGCGAACCCTGCACTGGGACGTCAAGCCCGGTGAGACGGTCCCGTTCCCGGACTTCTCCATCGACACCCTCTTGCGTCGGCTCGGGTTCGAGGAGGCAGCCGCCGTCCGGCAGGTCACCGAGGCCCGGCCCGAGGCGTACCTGCAGGAGCAGGACGACCAGCGCGCCCAGCAGCGGCAGCCCTCCCCGCAGCAGGCACCGGCCCGGCAGCAATTCGGGCACCCGTCGGGCCTGACGGGGGAGCGGGCCGTGGAGCTGGTCTACAAGGCCCTCAAGGACGAGAACAACCCGGAGGCGTGCCTGCGCGCCATCCGTGAGGAGTGGGGCATCCGCACCCTTCGGCAGATCCGCACTCGTACGAAGCTGTGGGGCGAGATGAACGCGGACGCTCTGATCACCAAGTCTCTCGCGTACATCAAGGAGCAGGCGGAGCAGCGCAAGAACGCCGCCGTCGGAGGGCAGCCGGCCGGGCCCAGCACCCCGCCGCCCGGTCAGGGGGAGCAGGAGCAGGCGCGCGAGCACCACGAGCCCCCGGCCCAGCCGCAGACCCCCAGCGAGCCGGGTACCGAGCAGGCGCCGCCGGACGAGAACGACGCGCCCCCGCCGCCGGACCCGCAGGCCGAGGAGCCCCCGCCCGCGGAGTCCGCGGAGGACACCAGCGCGGCCGAGGAGCCGCAGGACCTCCCGCCCCAGCGCGCCGCCAAGGCCGCCCCATCCCGGAAGAAGGACGACCCGAAGCAGATCGCGTACCAGGCTCTGCTCGACGAAGCCGAGGTTCAGGCCCGGGTGAAGTTCACTACCGTGGGTGAGCATCTGGGGCCGGTCACCGAGGTCGGAGAACCCGGCCTCGGGCAGCTCCGGGACTACATCCAGGCCCACCGCGCCGAGGTCATCACTCTCCTGGAGGAGGCCGACGAACCCGCGCTCGCCGATCTCTACCGCAGGGCGCCGATGCCGGATCTCGGCATCAAGAAGAAGTTCGCCGACTACTTCGACCGCGCGCCCTCCCGGCAGTGAGGTGACGTGAGGTGACGCGCGCCCGGGAGCGCTCGGGCGCGCCCACCGCTCTGCGTGGCCTCCCCGTGCTCGTCACCTCACCTCAAGGGGCGCGCCGCGCGCCTCGCACTCGCCGAAATCTGGCGGGCCCGGGAGGACCGACACCCGTTCCGCCGCGATGTTCGCCAGCGCGGTGTCCACGTTGAACACCGGCTGCGGGATCATCGTCGCG
>NZ_JBEXDX010000086.1:0-15290 GCF_040605995.1 Streptomyces sp. NPDC005492 | reverse complement strand
GGGGACGGGGTGGTCGGCGCGGGTCAGGCTGCGACTGCCGACCGTGTGGTCGGCGCGGAGGGCCAGCAGCTCGGTGAGGTGGCTCAGCCGCCAGGCGAGGGTGGTGAAGGGCGGGGGCCACGGGTGCGGGTACGACGCGGCGTCGCGGCCCCAATCGCCCTGTCCCGCCAGGTGAGTTGCCCGCGCTCCGGGCCCGTCCGTGCGTCGCCGCACCGACCAGCAGTCCGGCACCGGTTCCCAGAAGTACTCCGCGTCGGTCATCGGCCCGACCGGGGTGTCCGTCCCGTCGCCGCTGTCCATGACGGGCCCGGTCATACGGCTGGAGAGGCGTTCGCACGCGAGGTCGAACTGGTCGAGAAGCGGAGCCAGACGGGGTGGGATCACTCGGCACTCCTGTGGCGGGACGGTCGGCCGTCGGGGCGGCAAAGTAACAGCAACTCCCGTGCGCCGCCTCTGATTTGTGCCCGGTCAGGCCGTGCGGGCGCGCAGCCGGCGCAGCATGCGCGGGTCCTCGAAGCCGACCGAGCGGGCGGCTGCGTCGATCGTGGAGCCGTGGCTGATGAGGTGCTCGGCGCGTTCGAGCCGCAGGGTCTGCTGGTAGCGCAGCGGGGTGAGTCCGGTGGCCCGGGTGAAGAGGCGGGTGAGGGTGCGTTCGCTGACGCCGACCGCCGAGGCGAGGTCGGGCAGGGGCAGTGGCCGGTCGAACCCGGTGTCGATGAGGTCCTGGGCGCGGTGCACCGTGTCGTCCAGGTGGGAGCGGTGCCGGAGCATCGCGCTGGACTGCGGCTCGTGGCCGTTGCGGCGGGCGTAGACGACCATGTCCCGGGCGGTTCGGGCGGCCGCGGCGGGACCGTGCCGGGCAGCGATCAGGTGCAGGGCGAGGTCGATGCCGCTGGCGATGCCGGCCGAGGTGATGACCCGGTCGTCGGTGGTGAACAGGACGTCGCGGACGACGGTCGCCTTCGGGTGGCGCAGGGCGAGTTCGTCCTGCACGTCGTGGTGGGTGGTGCAGTACCGGCCGTCGAGGAGTCCGGCCCGGCCGAGCGCCTCGGCGCCGGCGCAGACGCTGGCCACCGTGCCGCCCCGGGCGTGGTGGTCCCGTAGCCGCCGCAGGGTGTCGGTGCCGATGGCGGGCGCGTCCGCCAGCCGGTCGGAACGCCAGCCCGGCACGACGATCAGGTCCTCGGGCCCCAGTTCGGGCCAGTCGGGGCCTGCCGCCAGCGGCAGCCCCTGGGCGCTGGTGACCTGGGGCTGCTCGGCGACGTAGGAGAGGGTGTAGGGGTGCCCGAAGCCGGCCGCCGTGGAGAAGACCTGCGCGGGGCCGGCCAGGTCCAGCAGGTGGACTCCGGGTACCAGGAAGAAGACGACGTGGCTCACGATCCGGTCATCATGCCCGATGTGCGGCGGCGGCTTCCAGTTCGTCGACCGTCGCGATGGTGGCGAAGCGGCCGGCGAGGGCGTACTCGGTGCGGCGGATGATCTCGTCGGCGGGCAGGGTGCGGGGGTCGGCCAAGAGTGCGGCGACGCTCTGGCCGGCGGGGGCGTCGCGGTGCGGGATGGGGTTCGTGGCCGTGGCGTCGGTGACGAAGGTGACCCGGTAGCCGAGGTCGCTGGCGACGCGCGCGGTGGTCTCGACGCACTGTTCGGTGCGGATGCCGCAGACGGCGACCTCGTGGACGCCGTGCTCGGTGAGGAGTTGCTGGAGGTTGGTGGTGGTGAAGGCGTTGTGCGAGGTCTTGTGGAGGAGCGGTTCGCCCTCCGCGCGCTCCAGTTCGTCCATCAGCCGGACGTGGCCGAGGGCCGGGTCGAAGACGTCGCCGCTGCCCGGGGCGGTGTGCAGTACCCACACGACCAGGTCGCCGGCCTGGCGCGCGAGGCGGACCAGGCGGTTCGCCTTCTCGGCGACCTTCGGATCGGAGATGGTCTCCCACAGCGGGCGGGCGCGGAAGGACTCCTGGACATCGATGACGATCAGTGCTCGGGTCATGTCCCAAGACTGCGCCCTGGGGGTGGGGCGGCGACAGGCCGCATCGGGTCCGGGAGCGGACCGATCCGGTCACCGGTGAAGCGGCCTGTCGCCGGACTGTCTACCTCAGTTCGACGAGCAGGTCGCCGCCCTCCACCTGCTGGATACGGTTGATGGCGAGGCGGGCGACCCGGCCGGCCGTGGGCGCGGTGATGGCCGCCTCCATCTTCATGGCCTCGATGGTGGCGACGGTGACGCCGGCCTCCACCTCGTCGCCCTCCTCGACCGCGAGGGTGACCACGCCCGCGAACGGGGCGGCGACATGGCCGGAGTTGGCGCGGTCGGCCTTCTCGGTCACGGGGATGTCGGAGGCCGCGGAGCTGTCGCGGACCTGGATCGGGCGGATCTGGCCGTTCAGCGCGGACATCACGGTGCGCATCCCGCGTTCGTCGGCCTCTCCGACGGCCTCCAGCTCGATGAGCAGCCGGACGCCGGGTTCCAGGTCGACCGTGTACTCCTTGCCGGGACGGATGCCGTAGAAGAAGTCCTTGCTGTCCAGGACGCTGGTGTCGCCGTAGGTCTGGCGGTGCGTCTCGTACTCGCGGGTCGGGCCGGGGAACAGCAGGCGGTTGAGGGTGGCGCGGCGGTCCTTGTCGAGGGCCGTGCGGTCCTCGGGGCTGAGTTCCTGTACGGCCTTGGGGGCGGCGCGGCCCTGGAGTGCCTTGGTGCGGAACGGCTCGGGCCAGCCGCCGGGCGGGGTGCCCAGCTCGCCGCGCAGGAAGCCGATCACGGAGTCGGGGATGTCGTAGCGGTCGGGGGACGCCTCGAAGTCGGCGGGGGTGACTCCGGCGCCGACCAGGTGCAGGGCGAGGTCGCCGACGACCTTCGACGACGGGGTGACCTTGACCAAATGGCCGAGGATGCGGTCGGCGGCGGCGTACATCGCCTCGATGTCCTCGAAGCGGTCGCCGAGTCCGAGCGCGATGGCCTGGGTGCGCAGGTTGGAGAGCTGGCCGCCGGGGATCTCGTGGTGGTAGACGCGGCCGGTGGGTGAGGCGAGGCCCGCCTCGAAGGGGGCGTAGATCTTGCGGACGCTCTCCCAGTACGGCTCCAGGTCGCCGATCGCCTGGAGGTCGAGGCCGGTGGGGCGGTCGGAGTAGTCGGTGGCGGCGACGATGGCCGACAGGGACGGCTGCGAGGTGGTGCCCGCCATGGAGGCCACCGCGCCGTCGACGGCGTCAGCGCCGGCCTGGATCGCGGCGAGGTAGGTGGCGAGCTGGCCACCGGCCGTGTCGTGGGTGTGCAGGTGGACCGGCAGCCCGAACTCGCGGCGCAGTGCCGACACGAGGGTCGCGGCGGCCGGGGCTCGGAGCAGGCCCGCCATGTCCTTCACCGCGAGGACGTGGGCGCCCGCCTCGACGATCTGTTCGGCCAGGCGGAGGTAGTAGTCGAGCGTGTAGAGGCGCTCGCCCGGGTCGGACAGGTCCGAGGTGTAGCAGAGGGCGACCTCGGCGATCGACGTTCCGGTGGCGCGTACGGCGTCGATGGCCGGGCGCATCTGGCCGACGTCGTTCAGGGCGTCGAAGATGCGGAAGATGTCGATGCCGGTGGCGGCGGCCTCCTGGACGAAGGCGTCGGTGACCTGGGTCGGATACGGCGTGTAGCCGACGGTGTTGCGGCCGCGCAGCAGCATCTGGAGGCAGATGTTGGGGACTGCCTCGCGCAGGGCGGCCAGCCGGTCCCAGGGGTCCTCGGCGAGGAAGCGCAGGGCGACGTCGTAGGTGGCGCCGCCCCAGCACTCCAGGGAGAGCAGCCCGGGCACGGTGTGAGCCACGACCGGGGCGACCGCGAGGAGGTCCTTGGTGCGGACGCGGGTGGCGAGGAGCGACTGGTGGGCGTCGCGGAAGGTGGTGTCGGTGACGCCGATCGTGGGCGACTCGCGCAGATGGCGGGCGAAGCCCTCGGGGCCGAGCTCGGCGAGCAACTGCCGTGAACCGGCCGGGGGTTCGGTGGTGGGGACCGGCGGCAGCTTGGTGCTCGGGTCGATCAGGTCGGGGCGTTCGCCGTGCGGCTTGTTGACCGTGACGTCGGCGAGGTAGGTGAGCAGCTTGGTTCCGCGGTCGGCCGATTGACGTGCCGTCAGCAACTGCGGGCGCTGCTCGATGAACGACGTGGTGATCCGTCCGGCCTGGAAGTCCGGGTCGTCCAGCACCGCTTGGAGGAACGGGATGTTGGTGGACACGCCCCGGATACGGAACTCGGCGACCGCGCGCCGGGCGCGGTTGACGGCGGTGGTGAAGTCCCGTCCCCGGCAGGTCAGTTTGACCAGCATCGAGTCGAAGTGCGCGCTGATCTCCGTACCGGCGTGGGTCGTTCCGCCGTCGAGCCGGATACCGGAGCCTCCGGGTGAGCGGTAGGCGCTGATGCGGCCGGTGTCCGGGCGGAAGCCGTTGGCGGGGTCCTCGGTGGTGATACGGCACTGGAGGGCCGCGCCGTGCAGGGTGACCGTCTCCTGGGAGAGGCCGAGGTCGGCGAGGGTCTCCCCGGCGGCGATCCGCAACTGCGCCTGCACGAGGTCGACGTCGGTGACCTCCTCGGTCACCGTGTGCTCGACCTGGATGCGCGGGTTCATCTCGATGAAGACGTGGTTGCCCTGCGGGTCGAGGAGGAACTCGACGGTGCCCGCGTTGCGGTAGCCGATCTCGCGGGCGAAGCGGACGGCGTCGGCGCAGATGCGGTCGCGCAGGGCGGGGTCGAGGTTGGGCGCGGGGGCCAGCTCGACGACCTTCTGGTGCCGGCGTTGCAGCGAACAGTCGCGTTCGAAGAGGTGGATGAAGTTGCCCTCGCCGTCGGCGAGGATCTGCACCTCGATGTGGCGGGGGTCGACGACGGCCTTCTCCAGGAACACCGTGGCGTCGCCGAACGCGGACATGGCCTCGCGGGCGGCGGCCTCGATGGACTCGCGCAGGGTGGCGGGGTCCTCGACGCGGCGCATACCGCGCCCGCCGCCGCCCGCGACGGCCTTCACGAACACCGGGAAGCCGATCTCCTCGGCGGCGCGCACCAGTTCGTCGACGTCGGTGGAGGGCGCGGAGGAGCCGAGTACGGGCACGCCGGCCGCGCGGGCGGCGGCGACCGCGGTGGCCTTGTTGCCGGTCAGCTCCAGGATGTGGGCGCTGGGGCCGACGAAGGTGATGCCCGCCTCCTCGCAGGCGCGGGCGAGTTCGGGGTTCTCCGAGAGGAACCCGTAGCCCGGATACACCGCGTCCGCTCCGGCGCGCTGGGCCGCGCGGACGATCTCCTCGACCGAGAGATACGCGCGGACCGGATGCCCGGGCTCACCGATCTCGTAGGCCTCATCGGCCTTCAGCCGGTGCAGCGAATTGCGGTCCTCGTGGGGGAAGACCGCGACCGTTCGCGCGCCCAGCTCATAGCCGGCGCGGAACGCCCTAATCGCGATCTCTCCACGGTTGGCGACCAGCACCTTGCGGAACATTCCCGATCCCTTCAGCCTGCCGGTGACGTGCACCATGGTGTCTGCGTCACCCCTATAACGCCATGTGAGCCGGGACACTAACGGGAAACGTGTCGCGCGACGCGTATCGCCGGGCCGAGGGTAAAAGAATCGTATGGTCTAGTCCAAAGTGCGATGTGGTCCAGTCCAATCCATTGACGTGACCGCGACATCGTCGGAAGCTGGGCGCCTCCCCCACTCCCCACCGGAGGCACAACGTGACACGTCTTCGCGCATGTCTCGGCGCGGCAGCCGCCGTGACACTCGCCGCCGCGGGCACGACCGCGCTGGTCGCGGGCAACGCCCAGGGCGCCACCAACGCCGCCGCCGCGCTGAGCAACCGCTGGTACGCCGCGGCCCCCTATCTGATGCCGACGGACAACAACCCGCCGGACGCCGGCGCCATCATGGACGCCACCGGCCTCAAGGCCTTCCAGCTCGCCTTCGTCCTCGCCCCGAACGGCGGCGGTTGTTCCCCCACCTGGGGCGGCACCTCACCGGTCTCCTCGGACACCGCCGTCCAGTCGGTGATCAACACCATCCGTGCCAAGGGCGGCGACGTCTCCGTCTCGATCGGCGGCTACGGCGGCACCAAGCTCGGCCAGACCTGCGCGGACCCGGCCTCGACGGCTGCGGCCTACCAGCAGGTGATCACCAAGTACGGACTCCACGCGATCGACTTCGACCTGGAGGAGCCGGAGTACGAGAACACCGCGGCCATCCACAACGAGATCGGCGCGGCCAAGATCCTCCAGGCGAACAATCCGGGCCTGTACGTCTCCGTCACCACGGCCGGTACGGCGGACGGCACCGGCTGGTTCGGCAAGCAGATGCTGCTGGAGGCGAAGTCGCAGGGGTTCACCCCGAACAACTTCTCCATCATGCCGTTCGACGGCGGCTTCAACGGCGCGGCCTCGCAGACCAGCGCGCTCACCAACTTCAACTCCATCCTCCAGTCCACGTTCGGCTGGGACCAGGCGACCGCCTACGCCCACGAGGGCTTCTCGGGGATGAACGGGCGCAGCGACACCGGCGAGTACTTCACCCAGGCCGACTTCCAGACGGTCCTGAACTACGCCACCAGCCACAACATGGACCGCTTCACCTTCTGGTCCCTCAACCGCGACCGGCAATGCAGTCCGGTCGACAACGGCGGTACGACGTCCGGGACGTGCTCCAGCGTGGCGCAGAACGCCTGGGACTTCGCCAAGTACTCGGTGCAGTTCGCGGGCGCCACCCCGCCCAGCTCGACACCGACCCCGACTCCCACGCCCACCCCGACGCCCACTTCGTGCAAGACGGCGTGGAGTTCCACGGCCGTCTACACGCAGGGCAACGAGGTGTCGTACGGCAGCCACAACTGGAAGGCCAAGTGGTGGACCCAGAACGAGGTGCCCGGCGCCTCGCAGTGGGGCCCCTGGCAGGACGAGGGCGCCTGCTGATCCGGCGCGATCGTCCTGAAGTGGGCCGCTAGCGGAGAGTGCGGAAGATGTTGACCGCCCGCGCGACCACCAGGACGACGGTCACCAGGGAGACCGAGGACTGGAGCATCATCAGCATTTTGGCCCAGCGCGACAGCGGCATCACATCGGTCGGGCTGAAGGCGGTGGAGTTGGTGAAGGACAGGTACAGGTAGTCGAGGAACGCCGGTTCCCAGTCCGGTGGCGCGGTCTCCGGGCTCTGCATCTGGACGAAGAGGAAGTCGGCGAACTGGTGGTGGCCCATGACACGCGCCATCGGGCCACCCCGGTCCCACTCCCAGTACCAGAGGGCGAACACGATGACGTTCGTCAGCCAGATGGCGCCGCCGGTCAGCAGGAGCGGTCCGGCGTCCAGGCCCTCGGTGCCCCTGACCAACCCCACCACCAGCCGGACCGCGGACCAGCCGTTGGCGAGGCTGATCACGCCCATGAGAACCAGGCCCGGCCAGCGCAGCCAGCGCCGGCCGGGTTCGGCGCGCCTGGGGTTGGCGACGAACAGGCCCACCAGCAGGGCCAGTTCGAGGGCGGGCAGGAGCCAGTAGGGCCCGGCGGCGAGCTGGTGCGGCAGCATCAGTTGCAGCCCGATCGCCACCAGGATCACGGCCGACACCGCCCACCGGGTCTCACCGCGCGTCACCCGCCGCCAGGCGGGCACCACGTCGTGCCCGCCCTCCTCCAGCAGCCGCTCGATCCTGACCAACCGGCTCTCGGCGTTGTCTCTACCGTCCGTCATGCCACCGATTGTCCCCGGTCGGGGATCGGTCCCCGGACGCGCCCCGCGCCCGTGCACATCAGCTCGTGCCGAACGCCCCCGTGCTGTAGGCGCACTCCGTGTAGATGTACCCCGACCTGAGCTTGGCCGTGTCCGAGGCCGGGGTCGCGGTGGAGCTGTCGGGGCGGTGGACGAAGTAGGTGGTGCCGGTCGGCAGAGTGATCGTCTTCTGCGGGTAGTTCTTGCCGGAGCTGCACGGCTTGAACCCGGACAGCAGAGTGGTGGTGAGGGAGTACGACGTGCAGCTCCCGCAGCCCTTGAGGGTGAAACTTCCGGTCACCGGGCCGGTGTAGAGGACCGTGATGTCGTCCGGGCTGTCGTTCTTGACGGTGACGGAGATGCTGCCGCCGGACGCGGTCGTCGGCAGGTGCTTGCCCGCGGCGGGGACCGTCTGGGCCACCTCGGCGGCGATCGCGATCTTCTTGGCGCGGGCCAGGTTCTTGTCGTGCGTGCTGTTCTTCACGAAGTCGTTCATCGTGGTGAGCGCCGAGTCGAAGTCGCCGTCCTTGTACTGCGAGACACCGCACTGATAGGCACCGGCGTCGGCCTGACCGCCGGCCCGTGTGGCGTCCGCGCCGAGTTCCTCGGCCGCCTGTCCGCCCTGCAAGCTCCCGATCTGGGTGGAGAGACTCTTCAACTCCTCGACGGCCGCGCACGGTTCCCTGCCGCGCACCCCCTGAACCGCCTTGCTGACGGCCGACTTGACGTCCGGTTCGACCTGACCCGCCTGGGACGACTGCGGGAACGTGGCCAGCAGATCACCGAAGTTCGTCGGCCAGTCGGCGCTCTGGGAGGCCAGCGCGGTCGAGCCGCACTCGTACAGGGAGGTGGCGAGCTTGTCGTCCGGCCAGGCGGCCAGCGTGCCCAACTGCTTCTTGCCGATGGTGCCGGGCACGGTCCGCAGATACTTCAACTGGGGTATCGCGTCACAGTAGTTCTTCTGCGCGTAGGCCCCGGCGACCGTCGTGTAGAACGTCTTCAGCCGGTCGGGCACGCGGTCGGCGGCCCGGGAACCGGAGTGCGCGGTGCTGAGATCGTCGTACACACTCAGCGCCTGGCGGTAGTGGGGCTCGGCCGCGGTGAACGGCAACCTCCCGTTGTCCGCGACGAGTTGGTCGGCCTTCTCCAGCCGGTCGAGGAGCATCTGCTGGGTCGCCTCGTCGCGGGCGCCGTCGTACAGCACGACTCCCCCGGCCGGTACGGCGAGCAGGACCAGGCCCAGCAGAACCGCGACGGGTGTGGGCGCGGGCAAGGCCAGCCGGGTGCGCAGACCCACCATCGCGCCGTGGACGGCGGCGAACACGAGGAACACGACGTACAGGGTGACGAGGACACCGGAGACCCCGTCCGGGTCGGCGGGCAGCGCCACCAGCAGCAGGACCGCGGTCGCGACCCAGCACACGGCCATCAGCAGCCAGCGGCGCGTCAGGGCGTAACCGAGCCCGAGACCACTGAGGTTGAGCAGGCCCACCGCCACGGATCTCAGTCGGTCCGGTGGAGCGGGTGGCGGTGACGACGGCATGGGTGGAACGGCGAACCCCTGAAAAGCGCCGTACTGATCTTCGGACATGGCTTTCCCCCCGCTCAACAATGCCCCCGTTACCGTGACTTGTCAGTGTACGGTCGGGTTCACCGCAAGAACAGCGAGAACTTGGCGGTTCCTCAACCTCGCTGGACGGCCGCTTCCGGTTCCGGTTCCCTGCGGTTGTGGCGGCGGATGATCAGCCAGGTTATCCAGCCGACGCCGATGATGAAGCCGAAGCTGATGATCCGGTAGAGCACGACCGTGGCGATGGCGGTGCCGGTCGCGACACCGCCCGTGACCAGTCCGAGGATCAGCGCGCTGTCGATGAGGCCGAGGCCGCCGGGGATGATCGTGAGGGTGCCGGCGGCCATGCCCGCGCAGAAGGCGAGCAGCAGTTGGGCGTTGCTGATCCGTGTGTCGCTGATGGCGTGGAAGCACAGCCACAGACAGCCCGCGTCGAGCAGCCAGTTGAGGACGGCGAAGACGGCGGCGACTGCCGCGTGCCGGGGTTTGAGCCGGGCGGTGCGGAGTTGCTCGATGAAGCCGCGTATGCGGTCGAGGCCCTGGGTCTCGGGAAGGTGGCGCAGCCGGTTGACGCGGGCCAGCGCGGCGCGGGTCGCCGGTTCGACCTTCTCGGGGTGGCGGGTTATGCGCCGGATGCCGACGGTGAGCAGGAGTACGGCCAGGGCCGGCGTGATGAGGCTGTGCCACTGGAGGTCGCCGTCGGAGACGAGCGCGGAGATCGCGGTGACGACGGCCAGGGCCGCCGCGGAGAGCATGCCGGACAGGGCGATGCACCAGGAGGCGACGGCGGGCGTGGCCCCGAAGCGGCGCATCTGCTGGTAGTTGAAGTGGGTGGAGAAGGCCGGACCGCCGGGCAGGGTGACGCTGAGCGAGTGGGCGGCGTAGGCCAGGGCGATGTGGTGCTGGATCGGTACCTTCACCCCGGCCGAGCGCAGGAGTCTGCGCTGCATGCGGGCGTAGCAGCCCATGGCGGCCACTTCGGCGAGGAGCGCCACGGCGAACCAGTTCAGCCGGGGCGCACGCAACTGCGACAACGCGGATGCCAACGACGGCCATCCCAGGACGAGTTCGACGGTGAACAGCGCGAGCAGGACGGTGATCACCGCCGGACGCAGCCAGCGTCGGGTGTGACGCGGCGGCGCGTCGGCCGGTTCGGTGGCGGTGGTGTCCGGAGCAGGCACAGGCAGGACCGTCGATTTCGTGAAGTGAGCTCCAGCCGTCGGCGATCCCGACACCCCTTCAGCGGGGACGGTTCTCCGAACGGGCCGGGGAGCGGGCGCCGGGGCGGAACTGCGCCAGTTTATCCACGATGGTCCGACCGACCGGAGCGTGCCCCCGGATGCCGATGCCCTGGTGGGTACTGGAGGGTTCTAGACGGACTCGGCGTGCTCCTTCTCGCTTCCGACCTCCGTCGCCTTCGGCTCGGACTTGCCGGCAGCGCGGCGGCCGGGCAGGACCGCGAGGACGATCAGTGTGCCGGCGGCCATGATGATCCCACCGACCAGGCTGGTCTGCGCGACGCCGTGGGCGAAGGCCTCGTGCACTGCGTCGACCAGGGCCTGCGCCTGCTGCGGTCCGGCGGACGGTGTCTTCGCGACCTGCTGGGCGACCGCGAGGCCGCCGCCCACCGAGTCCTTGGCGGTGTCGAGCGCGGCGGCGGGGAGGTGGCCGCCGACCAGATCGGTCAGCCTGTCCTTGTAGGTGGTGCCCAGCAGCGAGCCGAGGATGGCGATACCGAGGGAACCGCCCAGTTCGAGCGCGGTGTCGTTGGCGCCGCCGCCCACGCCCAGTTCGTTCTCCGGGAAGGAGCCCATGATCGTGTCCGTGGCCGGGGAGACGCTCAGCCCGATGGCGAAGCCCAGCAGCATCATCGTGGGCAGGAAGTCGCCGTAGGTGGAGGCCTTGTCGACCTGGGTGAGCAGGAAGACGCCCACGGTGCCGATCACCATGCCGGCCACCACCATCGGCTTCATGCCCAGCCTGGGGGTGAGCCGCCCGGTGACCATGGCGCCGACGAAGACGGCACCGGCCAGCGGCAGCAGTCGTACACCGGTCTCCAGCGCGTTGTAGCCGATGACGAACTGCAGGAACTGCGTGGCGTAGTAGATCGCGCCGAAGGTGCCGAAGAAGAAGAACAGCACGGCCGTCATCGAGCCGCTGAAGGGGCGCTGGGCGAACTTGCGGACGTCGAGCATCGGGTGCGGGTGGCGCAGCTCCCAGGCCACGAAGGCGGGCAGACCGACGGCGGCGACGACGGCCGCGGCGACCGGACCCGCGCCCCAGCCGAAGTGCGGGCCCTCGATGATCGCGTAGACCAGGCTGCCGACCGAGACGATCGAGAGCAGACCGCCCACGTAGTCGATCCGGGCCATCGAGTCCGCCTTGGACGGCGGCACGAGGACCAGGGCGCCGACGACCGCGGCGAGTGCGATGGGGACGTTGATCAGGAACGTGGAGCCCCACGCGTGGTCCTCCAGCAGCCAGCCCGCGACCAGGGGGCCGACGGCGATGGCGAGACCGGAGGTCGCGGTCCAGGCCGTGATGGCCCGCGCCCGCTCACGCTTCGGGAAGATCGCGACCAGCAGGGAGAGCGTGGCCGGCATGACCACCGCGGCGCCTACGCCCATGACCGCGCGGGCGGTGATGACCAGTCCGGTCCCGTGGACCAGGCTGCCCATCACCGATCCGCCGGCGAAGATCACCAGGCCCGTCAGGAGCGCGCCGCGGCGGCTGTACTTGTCGCCGATCGAGCCCAGTACGAGCATCAGCGCGGCGTACGGCACGGTGTAGCCGTCGACCACCCACTGCAGATCGCTGCTGCTCAGACCCAGGTCCGTGGTCATGTCCGGCGCGGCCACGATCAGTGAGGTGTTCGCCATGACCACGATCAGCAGGCTCAGGCAGAGCACGATCAGGGCGGACCATCGCCGGGCGTAGGGCCCGGCCATCCTGTCGACGGGTGTGGTGACGAAGAGCGGCATCGGAGGCCTCCCAGAGAGGACGTTAATTGCTCACTGATGTGCAGGCTATTTTATTGCTCACCGATGTGCAAATATGCCGGGACGGGCCAGCCCCCAGGAGGTGTCGATGTGACCGGCCGCAGCGGCGCCAAGGCGCGCGCCACCCGCGCCCGCATCCTGGAAGCTGCCCGGCGGGAACTGGGCCGCGACCCCGACAGCAGCCTCGGTGACATCGCCGAAGCCGCGGGCGTGGCCCGTCGCACTCTCTACGGCCACTTCGCAGGCCGGGCCGCACTGGTCCACGGCCTCGCGGCGGACGCCGGTGCGGCGGTACGGCGGGCGAGCGCCGCCGCACGCACGCCGACGCCGGACGCGGAGACCGCCCTGGCCCGCTTCATCCTCGCGCTGTGGCCGGTCGGCGACCGCTACCGCACGCTCATCACCCTCGGCCCGCACGATCTCGACCCCGCCGGAGTCGGCGCGCTGCTGGGCCCGGCCCGTGACACGGTCGCCGGGATCCTCGCCCACGGCCAGCAGCAAGGCGTCTTCCACACCGCCGTCCCACCGGTCCCGCTCACCAGGGCCCTGGAGGCACACCTGCTATCCCTCCTGGACAGCGTCACCGCCGGCCTCTGGACCGACGACGGCACGGCCGCCGCCACCGCGGCCCTGATCGCCGTGGGCGTCAGCGCCGACCGCGCGACCACCACGGTCCACCGCGCCAATGGCGGCACCGGGTCGACCCAACCACCCCGTTGAATCCCGTCGATGGAGAAACCCATGCAGCAACGCCCGGACGAGTACGGCGACTTCGGCACCGATGCCACACACAAGCCCTACGAGTCGACCCCGCCCCGAAGGAACCGGCGACCGGTCGTCATCGCCGTCGGCGCACTGCTCGCGCTGCTCCTCGCCCCTGTCGTCGTCGACCGTCTCGCGGTGGCGAGGGTGGAGTCGCGTACGGCCAAGGCGTTCCAGATGGGCATGCACACCCCGACCACCCCTGATGTCGACGTGCGGGGATTCCCGGCCCTGACGCAGATGGCCTCCGGCACCCTGCGGCACGTGGACATCACCGCGCACGACCTACCGGCGAGCGACATCACGGGTCCGCTGCCGGTGAGCGAACTCTCCCTGCGGCTAAAGGGGTTGAGGAAGTCCGACGACGACAGGACGGCGCTGGCCCACTCGGCGGACGCGACCGCCCTCCTGTCCTACCCGGACGTGTCCGACGCCCTGGGGCTGGAGATCAGCCGGGGCAGCCGCCCCGATCAGGTCCGCGCGAGCGTCCGCTTGCTGCCCGGCGACGACATCACCGTGACGACGACCGTCTCGGTCCTGTCCGGCAACCGCATCGCCTTCAGGGACTTGGAGGTCACGGGCGGTCTACTGCCCGAGGTGGCACGTGTGGCGATCGCCAAGGTCTTCGAGCAGCCGATCCACCTGCGGAACATCCCGCACGGCCTGCGACTGCGCTCGGTCACCACGACGGGGAGCGGGCTCAGCGCCCGCCTGTCGGGCGAGTCGGTCACCTTCCGATCGGGGGAAGGCACTTGAGCCTCAGCCCTCCACTACCCGCGCAACCTGCGCGGGCGCGACCTCGTCCACCACGACCCGCGCCTGCTGCTCCGGCACACCCGCCGCGATAAGCGCGGCGACCGCCACACGGGTCCCGTCGTCCTCCAACTCCCCGGAGTTGACCTCTTCGAGCAGGGCGACCGTCATGCCTTCAAGGCCGGCGCTCAGCACGGCCGGCGGCAACTGGGTGTGGAAGACGCCGTCGCGCTGACCCCGGTCCAGGATGGTGGTGGCCGCGCGGCGGGCCGGTGCCAGGACCTCGGTCACGCGCTCCTGGCCCAGGTCGCGGCGGGCCAGCGCCAGGAGGAGCCGGTAGCGGTCCCCCACGGTCCACATCGACAGCACGAACCGCGCGAACGACCGGTCGGCCGACTCCGCCGGTGCCGGGTCGGCGGGCAGCGCGTCTCGCAGGGCCTCCGCCGCCTCCTCGGCCAGCGCCTCCAGCAGCGCCTCCCGGCCGGGGAAGTGCCCGAACAGGGTACGTCGCACCACGCCGGACGCGCGGGCGATCTCCTCCAGGGTGACGTCCGGGTTCCGGCCGAGTTCCCGGCGGGCCGTGGCCAGGATGCGCTCCCGGTTGGAGCGCGCGTTGCTTCGCTGGGGGACACGGGCCAAGGGCTTGGTCACGGACAACCTCGGTGCGGTACGGAAGCTAAGGAGCGGGGCGAGCGGGTACGCCCAGTCTGGCACGGGCCCCCGGGTCCAGTGCTTCGCCGCATTACAGACGGCGACTGGTCTCCACGCCCTCCTCCACCGGGAAGGTGATGCTTCGGTGGTCGTTGGCCCGGTCGCGGACATGGTGCAGGTGGTGCTGGAGGCCGGCGAGGTCGATACCGCCTTCGTTGCCGGCGCGCGCGTCGTCCTTCTCCGGCACGGTGACCACGTCGTCCAGGCCAGCCTCGGCGAAGGCGCGCGGCTCTCCTTGCTCAGCTCCGTCGCGACGACCCGCCCGGCGTCGCCGGCTCGCACGGCGTTGGCCCGCTGCCGGGCTTCGCCTGGTCGGACCACGCCCCACTTTTGTCGGTGGTGGGCGCAGACGTAGTGGTAGAGCCGGGACCGCGCCCTGCTCCCGCCGAGTCCGAGTGCCCTGCCGTGTGACTCGCTCGACGCCTCGTCGGCCTACGCTCCGTACGCGGCCTCCTTGCCGACCCGGCCGGCCATGTGCACCAGCATGGCCACCGTCTTCAGCGCGGCCACCGGCGCCGTCTCCGCGAGTGCGTCGAGCCGCCCTTTCTCCAACTGCATCATCAGATCGGAGAGTTCTCCCGGCAGCGGGACCGTACGGCGCTCGACCGCGTTGATGTGCTCCCACCAGCCGCCGCACACACAGGAGGCCCGAACCCCTCACTCCGCCACGCCACGACTCCCCCTTCCGGCAACCCCACGACGGCCGGGCCCGCACCTGAGGTGGGGGGCCCCGCCCCCAAAGAAATTTGAGCCGGAAGGACAAACCCGGGGGGTGTGAGAAAA
>NZ_JBEXDX010000085.1:0-16185 GCF_040605995.1 Streptomyces sp. NPDC005492 | reverse complement strand
ACCCCTTCACGCACCCCTGACCAGCAGGATCCGTCTCTCCGCCTGCCTCCGACCGAGTGATCGACGCAAACTCCCTCGAATTGAGCAACAGGGTCATCGAGGGCTGGTACAACTTGCGCCGTCTGCACAGCAGCTCGGTTACCGAAGCCCCGCCTAATACGAGACCGCACTCGCAGCCTGACCACCACAGCAATGGTGTCCGTCAAAGTGGAACAAGCTCAGGCGGAACACTTCCGGATAGGGCTTGGGCGCAGCGGCATCCTTCCCACCTGCCCCGCAGGGCAAGCCAGTTCAAGATGTCACCCGATCGTGCGGCAGACCCCGGCGTCATTCTCGCGCGCCAGCTTTTTGCGTGTGTGTCAGTGCGCTCCCTCGCGTAGGAGCTCGGACGCGTAGCGGCCTGCCCTGGCTGATATTGCCATGATGGTGAGCGTCGGGTTCTGCCACGCGGCGGAAGGGAAGCAAGCCCCGTCGGTGATGAAGACGTTCGGGCAGTCCCAGCAGCGGTTGTGGGAGTCGAGCACAGAGGTGTCGGAGTCTGATCCCATCCTGGCGGTGCCGAGGTCGTGTACGTTCAGCCCGGGGACGGTCAATGTCTCCGACATGGCGGTGATGCGCAGCCCCCCGGCGGCGGCGGCCTGCTCGATGCCGCGTCGCATCGCGGCGTACAGCCGCTCCTCATGAGGTCCGTACGCGCATTCGATCACTGGAAGAGGGACGCCCCACCGGTCCCGCGTATTGCTGAGCGTGACCCGGTTGTGCCGGTACGGCAACATCTCGCCCTGGGCGTCGATACTGCCCAGAGCCAGCCCGTCAGAGGTGAGCCGCTGAAGGTTCGCCCACATTCCGAAGGGCCGTACGTCACCGTGGCTCGTCAACCCGGGAGGCACGACCAGGCCACGCTGCCGGGGAGACCATTCGTAGTCGACGGCATGCGGGTAGCCGTCGAGTACGCCGGTGGCTGACACCGTGGGATGGTCCATGAGCCCACGTCCCACCCAACCGCTGGAGTTGCCGAGCCCGAACGGGTGGCGTGGGCTCTTTGAGTTGAGCATGAGACGGGCCGTTTCGACGGTGCCGCAGCACAGGAAGACGACTCGGCTGGTTGCATGGTGCCGGGTTCCGTCTGTCGTGTCGACGTAGCGGATGCCGGTCGCCCGGCCCGTCGTTGGGTCGACGGACACCTCAGTCGAGAAAGCGTTCGGCCGCAGAAGCAGGCGACCTGTCCGTTCGGCGGCCGCGAGAGCTGTGGCCTGCATCGTAAACCCCGGCCACTTCTCGCCGTCGCTCTCCGGCGGAATGTACCGGACCGGCACGGGGCGCGTCCCCGACTGCGAGTAGGCCGCCTGAAAGTCCCTTTCGGCTGGCGTCAGCGCGTGCGGCGCGTATCGGTACACGCTGTCGGGAAGCTGCGGCAGCCCTTCCGCACTGCCCCGTAATCCCATGAGTTCTTCAACGGTGCTGTACGCGTCCGCCAAGTCCTCGTACCGCACCGGCCAGGACAGGGGCACGCCGTCGAAGTCCGCGGCGTCGAGCTCCTGGGGCGAGAGCCGCAGTGCCGTGCCGCCCCAGGTCAGCGAGCGTCCACCGACCTGCATGCCGCGGATCCAGTAATACGGCGCGTCCCGCGGCGTCTGATACGGGTGCTGCGCGTCATCGACGAAGAGGTGAGGGCCCCGGGGAACGAAGCCGGGGTGGCGGCCCTGCACGTACCGGCTCGTCCACAGACGCCCGGTGTCGCTCCCGGAGACCGCGAAGACACTGCCGTCGAGCTGCGCCGTGAATCCGCCGAACTGGCTGACGTCGCCCTTCGCGTCCGACCCGGGGACGTGCGGCGACCGGTCGGGGACTTCGTCGGCTGTCCGTGGTGGGCCGGCCTCCAGGACGAGTGTGCGGAAACCGGCCTCGGTCAGCTCTTTCGCCGCCCACGACCCCGCGAAACCGGAGCCGACCACGACGGCGTCGTACCTGTTGTCGACGCCATCATCCGTCGTCACTGCTGTACCTCCGTGGTGGTTGTTCCCATGTGTCCAAAAGGGCGACGGCTGTCCGTCGACACGGAGCGCGATCGGCTCCGGCCCTGGGCACCGACGTGGAGTAGAGGGGCGACGAGGTCCGTCGGATGTCGCGAGAGGAGCCCGAGCGAACGCTCGCTCCGAGGGCGCGGTGTTACCTGGCAGACTCCACGGCGCGTAGACTTCCCGCCTGCTGCTGCAGTTTCTCGATCGCGGCGGGCAGCGTCTCGAAGGCTCCGGCAGGCGCGAGCAGCACCGAGTGATGGAGCGTCAGCACCTCCCGATGCGCCCGCTCCGTCTCGGGCAGGCCACCGGCGGGACCGTCCAGCCGACTCGGATCACGGCCTACCAGGAGGAATCGCCGCTTGGTGCGGGGGCGGTGGAGAGGGTGCCGGTACATCGGGGGGTAGGGCGTCTGGAACGGTAGACCGGTTTCGGCGGCCAGGGCACGGCTCACCGTCTCGGCCGTGACCCCGCCGAACGCCTCTCGGTCGATCCGTACGGCGTACTGGTAATACGTGCGTTCGGTCACTGACGGCAGCGCCCGTACCGGCGCCAGACCCGGCAGCTCCTGGAGAAGCTTGTCGACGGTGGCCGCGTTCTCGGCGCGGCGCAGGTTCTGCTCGGGCAGGGCTTCGAGTTGGGCGTCCAGCACCGCGGCGCACAGTTCGGACATGCAGTAATTGGTCCCGGCCACCGAGCAATCGGCGACCAGTTCCGACTCGCCTTCGACCGGGCGCGCCGCGAGCCGACGTCCGTCGGAACGGAGCTGGAACATCCGGTCGGCGAGGTCGGGATCCCGGCAGACGACCGCACCGCCTTCGCCCGAGGTCAGCAACTTCTTCTCCTGCATGCTGAACGTTCCGACGGTGCCCCACGTGCCCACACGTCGTCCACGCCAGGAGGCCCCGTGGGCATGGGAACAGTCCTCGATGACGGGAATCCCGTGTCGCTCACCGATCGCCAGGACGGCGTCGAGATCCACGACCGAACTGAACAGGTGTACCACCACGATTGCCCGGGTCCGCTCGGTTACGGCCGCCTCGATGGCGGTGGGGGACGCGCACAGGGTGGAGGGGTCGATGTCCACCATGACTGGCGTCGCGTTCACGGCGAGGACGGTGGAGGCGTTCGCCACCCACGTCAGTCCGGGCACAATGACCTCGTCCCCGACGCCGACGTCGAGCGCTTCCATCGCGACGACCAGAGCTGATGATCCGTTGGTGGTGGGAACGCAGTGTGGAGCCCCGAGGAAGTCAGCGAAGTGAGCCGCGAATCGGGCCTCGGCCGACGCGTGGCCCTGCCAGGGGCCAGGCAGGGACCAACGGCCGGATTCGAGTACGGCCTGCAGGTTGCGCAGAGCGTTCGGTGCGGGGCGAGGCCAGGCGGGAACGGTGAAGTGTCCCACCGGCTGTCCACCTTGAATGGCCAGCATTGCCATTGCGACGTCCTTCCGGAACGGTGTGCGCGTTTTCCGGCACGGGGCAGGGCTGAGTCGGCACGGGCCGAGTGGGACGAGCGGCTGCGGTCCTCGGGGCTCAGTGGAGAACGGGCCGGAGCTACGCCGCCGGTGAGACGGGCCCGTGCCACCGCGGTCGCGGGGAACCCGCCACGCTCCGCTTGACCGGACTCAGTCAGGCCGGCGGCACAGGACACCGTGACGCCATGAGCCGACGGTGAGGGGGCTCAACGGGACGTGCGGAACTCTCGGTCGAGGTGATCGCGGATACCGGACAGGAAGTCACCGATCATGTCACGCGACAACAGGTTCGTCTCCACCTTCAGGGCTGCTCCTCCGGTGCGCAGACACGGGTCGATCGCGAGGCAAAGCACGGGTTGGGAGGCACGCCGGATCGGTTTCGGTGAGACCACCGGATCATCCGGGAAAGGCGTCAGGTCGACACCTGCTCCGGGTGATGTGCCGACCGCCGGATCGAATATCGCCCTGCGGTCGTTGAACTCAACGATGAGGGGCGCACCTTCCTGCCGGCCCGGTAGGACCTCATCCATCATCTGCGCGTGCTCACCCGGGGGGTACTGGGAGTGCTGATACGCCATCAAGGACAGTTCCCGTGTCGCGGCAGCAACCTCATGCAGGGTGCCGTCCGCCTCGGTGACCGGCATGGTCGTCGTGGTCTTGAGCCGGCTGACGGATCGCATACGCGACGGGCTGAACCTGTTGGCGCAGTGCAGCATGACCAGGAACGCGCCGATGTCGAGTGCTGCGGAGACCGCCGTGGTGTACGCGGCCAACAGCAGTGACGGCACGCCGACTGACAAACGTCGTGCCGTCGCCTCCAGTTGTGCGGATCCGAGGCCCAGCGACATGCCGCCGAGATGGACGGACTCAACGGGGCGGGCCGGCTTTCCCCATGACGGACGGAGCGTCTCCAGGAGTAGCGCGTCCGACCGGTGATGGGCGAGAGCCAGGTCCTTGCGTCGCTCACCGGACTTCCCGGACTCCCATTCCACCTGGTCGAGTTGTTGGAAGACCTCGCGAGGAGTGGGCTGTCCGTGGCCGACCGCGCGTGTCTCCTTGAGCAGCTCGGTCAGAAGGTTCTCGAAGCCCCAGCCGTCGACCATCAGATGGGACACCACCACGGCGACACGCCTCACGGTCCCGTCGTCGAGCAGGAGACCGATTCGGTACGAGAGCTCCTTGGCGGTGTTGATCGGCCGATGGCGCAGCGCAGAAACAAGGACCTCCCCGTCGCCATCCGATGCGGGCGCGGACATCACGAGAACAGGGACGTTCACGTCGTCCTGGACGTCCTGGCGGGCAGGAACTCCGTTTTCCTCGACGAACAGCGTGCGAAGTGACTCGTGTCGCCGCACGACCGTACGAATGGCTTCGAGGAAGTCGTCCAGACGGGGGCGATGTGGAGTGTCCACGATTGCCTGAAGGTAGGGATCCCGGCGAACATAATCAATTATGTCCTGCTGTGCCCAGGTAAGTATTCCGGATCGGGCAGTGCAGCCTGCGACGCTGACGTTCACGTTGTGAACGCTCTCTGGCATGGCCATAAATATCCTCGCTCCAGTAGCGGCGCAGGAGACCCTCCACTCGGTGGAGAAATAAAGTGTGTGAACGCCGGCCCCATGGATATGGCCCGTCTGGGCACTATCGGCTCGACAAGCGCTTGCAGCGTAGGGGAACTGTTTCACGGTCGCAAGAGATTTAGTTTAGGACACGGGTTGGCTGGAAAGCGCTTGCTGGCCGAAAGGTGCAATGCCACGATGTCAAGCGGTTTGCCAGCGGGTTGTTTGTCTCAGCCGGCGGGTTGTTTGTCTCAGCCAGGGGGAGTCGTGACGCGCTCAACGCAAGATGTTCGCGGGACCCTGAAAGGCGAGCCGACCCGTCGGAAGTCGTTGTTGGCTCGTAACCGGCCCTTCCTCCTGCTGTGGTCCGGGGAATCGGTCAGTCTCCTGGGCAATGAGATCAGCGTGGTGGCGTTGCCGTCCCTGTCGGTCCTCGTGCTGGGGACCGGCGCCGTTGGGGTCGGCGCCTTGGTGGCGTTGCAGTGGCTGCCGTTCGTGCTTCTCGCGCCGATCATGGGCGTCTTCACCGATCGGCTGCGCAGGCGACCGATGATGCAGGTCGCCAACGTCGCTCGCTGCCTTGTCCTCGGCTCGCTGCCGCTGGCAGCCGTCCTCGGTCACCTCACCCTCATGCATCTGTACGTCGCGGCGCTGCTCAAGGGCGTCTTCGACGTGGTGTTCCAGCTGGCATATCAGGCCTACATCCCGGAACTGCTCGACCGGGCCGACCTCGTCGAGGGCAACGTCAAGACCCAGCTGAGCCGCTCCGTCGCCCTTACGGTGGGTAGATCGGCGGGCGGTGGCCTGGTGAGCCTGGTCGGCGCGGCCCGGGCGGTCGCGGCGGACGCGCTGTCCTATCTCATCGCCGCCCTGGCGCTGCTGTTCATTCGTGAGCGGGAACCCCGGCCACGGCCGGCGGAACGAGGTCTGGCCACCACGCTCCGCGATCTGCGGAGCAGTGTCGCGCTGACCCTTGGCAATCGCGTGCTGCGCTCCCTCACGCTGATGGCGGCCTTCGGGAACATGGCCGTCTCGTCGACGCTGGCGATGATCATCGTGTACAGCTACCAGGACTTGCGTTTCTCCGCGGGGCAGCTTGGCCTGGCGCTAAGCCTGGGCGGGGCGTCGGTGCTGGTCGGCGCGGGGGTGTCGCGGCGGGTCAACGAGCGGTTGGGGATGGGGCGCACGCTCGTCCTGACGCATGGGATGCTCGGTCTCGCCTTCGTGCTGCTGCCTGCGGCCACCATGGGCGGCAAGCCGTTCGCGTTCGCGGTGGTCGTGGCGTCCCAGTGCATCTCCAGCTTCACCGGGCCGCTGACCAACGTGGCAGTCATCACGCTCTTCCAGAAGGCCACGCCTGTACAGATGATGGGGCGTGTCAACGGCGTTGCGCTGCCGTTCATCTGGGGGGCCAACGCGCTCGGCCCTGTTCTCGGCAGCGCTGTCGCGGCCGCGACGGGCAACGCGAGCGCGTTCTTCCTCGCGGCCGTACTGGCTTGGACGGCCATCGGGTGGATATATCGGGGCGCCGTCCAGCAGCTCACGGACGAGGTTCCTGATCACCTGCGGGTGTCCGTGTGATCGCGACGTCGTGTGGCCGAAAATGGGCGCTACGGCATCCTGTACGAGAAAGCGGAGAGGTGAATACCCTTCCGGTCCGGACCCAGTCCTGGTCGACCCGCGAAGTGGAATTTTCGATTCCTGTGAGTTTTTCGTGCAGGTCCTTTGTTTGCGGCGGTCGGCGGTTTCAGTGAGGGGTTCGGTATTCCGAACTTCCTGACGCTCCGAGGGGAGGTCCAGTCATGGTCCCATTTTGGTTGTCCACAGGATGGACTGTGTCGAAGGGTGTGGCGTGCCGGGTGTATTGCCTAGTCGGACGGGCGGGTTCGGCAGAAAGGGCATGCTGTGCCTCCTGTGCGCCGTTCGGTATTGGCCAAAGGGGTTGCTCGGAGTGTCAGTGATCCGGGAAGATGAAGTCGCTGGGTCCGCGGGGCTGCGGATGATTCTTCTTCCCTTTTCGTCCTCCAGGTGGGTCGGTCAATCGCTGGATCGAGTGTGCCTTGCGTCATTTTCTGTAGCGATTCTCGGACCGACCGAGTTGCTGTGACGGCGGAAGACGGGGAACTCTCTTATCGTGAATTGAACCGGCGGTCCGACTTTATTTTCCAGGAGGCGATTTTCAGATGCTCCCGAGATGCCGTCCGATGCTCGTGCCGCTGGACCGTTCACCCGTGCGTCGCCTGCTCGTCCGGCTCTCCGTCGTCTCTCTGGTCGTGGTCACCGCTGCCTGCTCCTCGGATGAACCGGACGCTCGGTCGGCCGGTGACATCAACACTCTCAAGGTCGGTGTCGTGCCCATTGTCGACGTGGCTCCGCTCTATCTCGGCCAGAAGAAGGGCTTTTACGGCAAACGCGGGATAAAGCTGCAGATGGTGCCCGCCCAGGGCGGGGCCGCGGTTGTCCCCGGTGTCATCAGCGGCCAGTTCTCCTTCGGTTTCTCGAACGTGACGTCGCTGATACTTGCGCAGAGCAAGGGCATCGCAGTGAAAGGTGTCTCCGTCGCCTCTGCCTCGACCGGTGAACAGGGTGCGGATTACAGCGGCATCACCGTGAAGAACAACAGTGTGATCAAGACCGCAAAAGACCTGGAAGGCAAGAAGGTTGCGGTCAACACGCTGCAGAACATAGGCGACACATCCGTTCGTGAATCGGTACGCAGGGCGGGCGGCGATCCGGCCAAGATCCGTTTCGTCGAGCTGCCCTTCGACCAAATGCCCGCGGCCCTCGACGGTGGACAGATCGACGCCGCATGGGTCAGCGAACCCGCACTCGCCACCGTCAAGGCACAGGGAGGGCGCGTCATCGCGTCCAACTACGTCGACGTCGACGACAATTTGACCGTCGCCCTGTACTTCACCTCGGCTCGGTACGCGAAGGAGAACGCAGAGGTGGTGAGGAAATTCCGCGAAGCCACTGCGGAATCCCTCGCATACGCCCAGGCGCATCCGGACGACGCCCGGCAGATTCTGGCGACGTACATGAAGATTCCGGAGGCGACGACGGAACAGCTGGTCCTGCCGAGGTGGCCTGTCGGCGTCAATCGGCCCTCTGTCGAGGTCCTGGCTGAACTCGGTCGCAAGGACGGCCTCTTCGGCACGGTTCCCGACCTCGACGAACTCCTGCCCTGACCAGCGGTGTCCCGCCACTGGACGCTGTCAGCGCAATGACACCGCGTCATTCACCACGACTACCTGGAGGTTCTCGGTTTGCGCGAGGTTGTCGTCACCGGGTACGGCGTCTTCACGGCGTTCGGCTTCGGTGCCCAGGCGCTCCGGCACGGTGTGTTCGCCGGTCGGCCGGTCTTCACCAAGGTCAGCCGCTTCGATCCGTCTCCCTATCACGCCAAGTGCGCGGCCGAGCATCCTGGCGACCCAGCACCGACCCAATTGCAAGTGCTGCGCCAGTGCGTCGGGGACGCACTGGCGATGGCGGGCCACGACGCGGCGGGCGCTGCGGTACTGCTCGGAACAAACGGCGATCATGCGGCGAACCTGGATTTCTGGAGGGCGGACGCCGAAGGGAAACAGGCCGAGGGCTCGGCCGTCGGGGACAGCCTTGCCGGCCGCTTGCCTGACCTCATCGCCACGGAGTTCGGGTTCGGCCGTCCCCGGCTGGCGTTCGTCAACGCCTGTGTGGCGGCCACGAACGCCATCGCGTACGGCGCGCAGCTCATCAGCACCGGCAGGGCCGACTCAGTGGTCTGCGGCGGCGTTCATCTCGTCACAGAGGATCTGTTCGCCAAATTCGACTCGGGACAGGCCCTTGCCACCGACGGCGCGGTCCGGCCGTTCTCCAAGGGCCGGAAGGGGCTGCTGCACGGTGACGGAGCCGCCGTACTCGTGCTGGAGTCCATGGCGCATGCACAGCGGCGGAAAGCCGTACCCGTGGGCAGCGTCCTGGGCTGGGGGCTGGCCGCGGACGCTCATCATCCCGTACAGCCGCATCCGCAGGGCCGCGGACTGGCAGCAGCCGCCCGAGCGGCCCTGCGTCGGGCGGGTGTGGATACGGAGGACATCGGCTATGTCAATGCCCACGGCACCGGCACGCCCCGCAATGACCCGGCCGAGTCATGGGCGCTGCGTGAGGTGTTCGGCGAGCGGGCTGCCACGGTGCCGGTCAGCTCGACCAAGAGCACCACGGGCCACATGCTGGAGGCGACCGGTGCGGTCGAGGCCGTGATCACGCTCGTGGCGATGGCCGACGGTCTGCTGCCTCCCACAGCAGGTTTCCTGGAGGCCGACCCGGAGTGCCCGATCGACTGCATCCCGCACACCGCGAGGCAGGCGACGGTCTCTCATGCCCTGTCACTCAACGCCGCGTTCGGCGGCGCCAACGCTGCTCTCGTACTGGGCGCCGCCTAGGCATTCGCGGCGGCTCTCACCACGTTCGCGCACCCGGCCCCGGCCCGTACGACCCAAGGGAAGCATGATGTCAACGAACCTGTCTCGACGCGCCGTTGTGAGCACCGCCTGTCTGACTCCGTGGGGAGACGGCGCGGCCGGCCTGCCGGGGGCCGCTCCACAGGAGCTCCCTCGGGTCGTGGGCTTCGAGGTCTCCCGGTTCGGTCCGTTGGTCCACGCGGTGACCACCGCGTGCCTGGGACCGTCCGGAGGGCCGGTCAACCACATCGGGCAGCGGGGCTCGGGAACGGCGATCGTGCTCGCCACCATGTACGGGGACGCGGTCTCGCTGGACACCGCCACCCAGCGCCTGGTGGCGGGGAAACCCCCGAAGCCGCTGCTGTTCTACCAGTCCGCGAACACCTCCGTCCTCAGCCACTTGACCCGGCGATACGCCATCCGCGGGCCTTTGACATGTGTGTCAGCCGTCCACGATCCCGCGGCCGAGGCCCTGAGGATCGCCGACACCCTGCTGGACGATCCCGAAGTGGTCCAAGTTCTCGTCGTCGGAGCGGAGACGCGACCTACCGAAAGGGTGCGGCGCACGGAGGAGCTGGCAGCATCCGGCAATGAATACACGCGCCTTCCCACCGACGACGCGGCCACCGCTCTCCTGCTGCGCCGGCTCGGCGACGGGGACACGGCCCGGCTGGACCTGGTGGAGGCAGAAACGGACGACACCGCCCCGCCGCCGGGCCCGCTCGGCTGGCTGGAGCGCCTCATGGGTCTCTGTGCCGCGATCGACGTCGAGCCGGAATCGGCCCGCACCCGGCACTTCGAGTTTTCTGTCTGAACCCACCCGTCTGAAAGGAAGACGTAGATGATCACGCGTGAGAACGTCCAGGAGCTGGTGATCGAGTGCCTCAGCATGGGCGGTGAACCCGTCGAGGTCGACGTCGACAGCACCATCGTGGTCGACTCCTTCTCGCTGGTTTGGCTCCAGCACGTGCTCGAAGAGCGATACGACCTGGTGATCGTGCCCGACCGGTCGGACATGGAGTCCTTCACATCGGTCAAGGCTCTCCACGAGTACCTCGCCAAGACCTTCCCGGACCGTGTGTCGGTGGAGGAGTGATGAGCTTGAGGCCGGTGTCCTGGTGGGGCGAGCGACTTCTGGAACGAGGCCGGGACGACGAGCTGTGGGTCCTGGCCGACCGCGGTGTCACCTATGGGGAGTTACGGGCGCAGGTCGAGCACCTGGCCGGGCAGATGGAGGCTGCGGGCATCGGTCCCGGATCGTCCGTCGCCATCCGAATGGCACCCAGCCTGTCGCTCCTTCACGCCCTGCTCGCCGTCTGGTCCCGTGGCGCTCAGGCCATGCTCATCGACATCCGGTCGACCGCCTTTGAGGTGGATCGGCTGCTACGGATCTGCGAACCTCAGTTCCTGGTGTCCGCCGAGCCTCCGTCCCAGGTCACCACCTATCTGGTCCCGGACGTGTCGCCCTCTGTGGAGCGCCGGCCGAGCGGCCGCCCCGCCTCCGGGGACGTCTGCCTGGTGCAGTCGAGTTCCGGCTCCACGGGGCAACCAAAGGTGATCGGGCGCTCTCCGGCCTCCCTGCTGCAGGAGCTGGAGCGGTACACCCTCCTTGAGGGCATGCCGAAGGCGGGGGAGCGCGTCGTCCTGCTGAACTCCGTCATCCACACGATGGGCCTGGTCGGCGGGATACTGCACGGCCTGCAGTCCGGCGCCCAGATGGCGTTTCCGCCACGGATGCGGGTCGGGGACATCGAGGAGACCGCCCGCGCCACCGGGGCTGCCGCAATCCTCGGGGTACCGGTGCACTTCGCGTTGCTGGCGCGCTCCGGGCGCGGCCCGATGCCCTCGCTCCGCCTGGCCGTCTCGGCCGGTGAGCTGCTGCCCGGCAAGGTCTGGACCCAGTTCCGGCAGAAGTACGGAGTACCCATCAGTCCCGTCTACGGCACGACGGAGACGGGACTGATCGCCGCGGACCTCACTACCGGGCCTGAGCCCCCGGTCATCGGCCGGCCGGCATCCGGGATCGAGGTCGACATCGCCTCCGGGGAACTCCGCGTACGGATGGCGCACAGCCCCTACCTCTGGGCGGACCGCTCCGACAGGTTCCAGGACGGGTGGTTGCGCACGTTCGACCGGTGTGACCTGGATCCCGCGTCCGAGAGCCTGAGATATCAGGGCAGGGCCGATTCCATCGTCGCGGTCGGCGGGCTCAAAGTCGACCTGACGGAAGTCGAGCAGACCCTCCTCTCGCACCCTCGGGTGCGGGAAGCCGTGGTCGTCTTCGGAGACATCATCGAGGCCCACGTCGGAGGTGACACCGAGCTTTCGACAGCCGAACTAGCCGTCTGGTGCCGGTCCCGGCTCGCGGACTACAAGGTGCCGAAGGTCTTCCGGCTCTCCGCAGCCGTCCGGCGCAACGCGAACGGAAAGATGATCCGCGATCGGGACCTCCTGCAGGCCCAAAAGGAAACCGATGCGCACTCTCATCATTGACAACTACGACTCGTTCACGCACAACCTCGCCCATTACATCGCCGCGATGAACGGTGTGGCCCCGGTCGTCATCAGGAACGACGAACCCGGCTGGACCCTGTCGACGCTCGATGAATTCGACAACGTCGTGATCTCTCCGGGGCCCGGCAATCCCGCCGAGGCCGAGGACTTCGGCATCTGCGCGGAGGTCATCCGCGAGGCGCGGATCCCGGTGCTGGGCGTTTGCCTCGGCCACCAAGGGATGTGTCATGTCTATGGCGCGCAGGTGGCGGCCGCGCCCGAGATCTTCCATGGCCGCGAGTCGCCGGTGGTGCACCACGGAGACGAACTCTTCGCGGGTGTCCCCTCACCGTTCAGTGCCATCCGCTATCACTCACTGGTGGCGACCGACCTGCCGGCCGAACTGCAAGCCATCGCGTGGACCCAGGACGACGTGCTGATGGCGGTACGACATCGTGAGCGCCCTCTGTGGGGCGTGCAGTTCCACCCCGAGTCGATCGGCACCCCCCATGGCCGACAGATTCTGGGCAACTTCATGCGCCTCACCCGTGAAGCCGATTCACGGCAGGCCGCCCGTACTCCGCCTCGTGGTCCGGCCGCATGGCGAGTGGACGTACGCAGACTGCCCTTCGAGGTTCCGTCCGAAGCGGCCTTCGGCGCGCTGTACGGTGACTCGTCGCACTCGTTCTGGCTCGACAGCAGCCGTACCGGCGACCGGGCCGGGCGCTTCTCCTTCATGGGAGACGCCAGTGGCCCGCTGGCGAGGGTTGTCAAGGCGCATGTCGCGGACGGGCGTGTCGTAGTCACCTCCGCCGACGGCCGGGACGTCTCCACGGGGTCGTTCTTCGACTGGCTCGACCAGGACCTGAACGTGCACCGGGTCGAGGTGCCGCAACTGCCCTTCGATTTTGCACTGGGGTGGGTGGGGTACCTGGGGTACGAGTTGAAAGCGGAGTGCGGCGGCGAGTTTGCCCACCATTCACCACAACCCGACGCGGCGATGGTTTTCGCCGACCGGGCAGTGGCCTTCGACCACGAACGGCGCGAGACGTATCTCCTGGTCCTGGTGAAGGACGGTGACACGGCGTCGTCGGCGGAGTGGTTTCTCCGGACGCGGCGCATCCTGGAAGAGCTGGCCGAAGAGGCGGGGAAGCACCCCCCCACGGTGACACCGGCAGACGAACTACCGGGCGTGGTCGACGAGTGGCGACTCCGGCACGAAAGGGAGCGTTATCTGGAGCTGATCGCCGCGTGCCACAAGGAGATCGAGGCGGGGGAGTCGTACGAGATCTGCCTGACCAACATGCTGCACAGCAGCGGGACGTTCGACGCCTGGCACACCTATCAGCTGATGCGCCGGCGCAATCCGGTGCCGTACGGCGCGCTGCTCCGGCTTGGGCAGGTGTCGGTGCTCAGCTCCTCTCCCGAGCGTTTCCTGCGCATAGGCGCCGACGGAGAAGTGGCCTCGAAGCCCATCAAGGGCACTCGGCCGCGTTCGGCGGATCCCGCCGAGGACGAACGCCTGCGGAACGATCTCGCGCAGGACCCGAAGGACCGTGCGGAGAACCTCATGATCGTGGATCTGGTCCGGCACGACCTGAGCCGATGCGCCGAGATCGGCTCGGTCCGGGTCGACCCGCTGTTCGCAGTGGAGAGCTTCGCGACGGTGCATCAGCTGGTCAGTACCGTACTTGCCCGGCTGAGACCGGATCAGGGAGCCGTGCAGTGCGTACGAGCCGCGTTTCCGCCGGGTTCCATGACCGGTGCGCCGAAGATCCGCACCATGCGGATCATCGACAGGCTGGAGGAGGGGCCGCGCGGGATCTACTCCGGCGCTCTGGGCTACTTCTCGCTCTCCGGCGCCGCGGATCTCAGCGTTGTGATCAGGACGGCGGTCATCTCCGACGACAGGATCTCCTTCGGAACCGGGGGAGCCATCACCGCGCTGTCAGACGCGGACGCCGAGTTCGAGGAGACCCGGGTGAAAGCGACGTCCTTGCTCGAACTGTTCGATGGCGAGTTCCCGGTCGGTGACGCCGGCGTGGTGACGGCGGGTGAGGAGCGGTGACAGGTGACCGGGACCACCGGCGCGCGTGGATGGAGGGAAGGATGGGCGAAGGGCAAGTGTCGGGTGTGACAACCTGTTTTGTGATCATCAGTGACACGGTGGATGACGCATTCGAGGACCTGGTGCTCAGTCTGCGCGCATTCTGCCCGGGGGCCGACATCGCCTGGTACAACTCGGGGCCGCAGCGGGAGACTCCCTTCGGACTGCGTCGCGTCTCTCCCGGGCGCCCACTGAAGTACATGAAGATCACCCCGGCTTTCTTCGATGTCCTTGAGTGGGCGCACCGAGAGGACTACGACCACATCGTCAACGTCGAGACGGACCTGGCCTTCATCAAGCCGGGGTTCCTGGACTTCATCGGACATCAGATGGAGGCGGCCGACTATCTCGCGCCGGGACTGCGACGCGGAATCCCCCAGGTGTCGCTGTGGCCGGCGTACCGCACGCTGGCCGGTGAACGCCAGGAACTCACCGAGATCCTGGGCATGGAATATCTGAACCGGTGCTTCAGCCCGGCGCAGGTCTTAGGGCGCGGCTACATCTCGGCCGTCCTGTCCAGCGACAACTACCCCCGGCTCCGGGCCTTCGTGGAGAGGAATCAGCATCCGCAGCGGTCATGGACGTTGCAGGAACTGCTGCTCCCTTCACTCGCCGACAGCGTCGGTGTGATGGCGCGCTCGTATCCCGCACACATGGCCCGGTTCAATCGCTACCGCCCTCATCAGGCGCCCATCGACCTGAAGATTGCTGAGAGCGCCGCGGACGCCTACTTCCTCCACCCGGTCCGGCGCGAGCGTGAGGACCCGGTACGCAGTCATGTCAGAGGCCTTGTGCGCGATGCGGCGCAGGCATCCGGAGAACTCGTGAAGACGACGATTTGACGAGGGGAGTGGAGGCAGATGGCGTCTCCTACTACGAGCGAGGACTCGAACAGGGCCGGCGAGGGAACGCTGACGCGTTCGAGTGCGGTCCGTGCGATGCAGCACGGAAAGGCTCTGCGCGGTGAGAACCTCAACGGCGTTGACCTGAGCGGCGAGCGGCTCGCAGAGTCCATGCTGCGCGGGGTGAGCCTGGTCGAGGCGACGCTCATCGGCACGAGCCTGCGCAGTGCAAACCTCTCCGGCGCGTTCGTCTCCGCCGCGGACCTGCGCGGCGCGGATCTGAGCATGTCCTTCCTGGGCGGAGCCTTCCTGGGCTGGGCGCTGCTCCAGGAGGCCGATCTGTGCGGCGCGTACCTGCGCGGGGCGGATCTGCGGGAGGCCGATCTGGGCCGAGCCTTCCTCAACGGCGCCGACCTGTCGGGTGCCTATCTCGGCGACGCCAAGCTGGTGATGGCCGACCTGCGGCAGGCGAGCCTGGACGGTGCCGACCTGCGCGAGGCGGACCTCAGCGGCGCCCTTCTCCAGGGTGCGAGTCTGCGCGGCGCGATGCTCGCGGAGGTGAAGTGGACTCCGGAGACGCAATGGCCGGAGGGCGACGTGGACGCGATACGGCAGATGTCCCGGGAGGAGGCGGAAGGGAGGTTCGTGATCAACACCGACGACTCCGTTCCCAGCGGCATCCGCATTCAACATCCGCCGTCTTGACCCACGTTGTACCGATCGTGACGGCTGAGACAGCGCAATGCACACGGTCTCTGGTCGCGTGGAACGTTCACCTGGGCCAGAGGCCGTCTGCTCAGATCGCGCTACTACCCGCCCCGAGCCCACAGCAGCTCAAGACTGCAACGACCGAGCATCACTAGAGTCCGTCTTCAAACGGATCTTGCCCAGAGCAGGAATGATGCGAGACTGACCGCTGCCTCGTAGAAGGTGGCGGTCTTGTCGTATCTGGTGGCGATGCTGCGGAAGGCCTTGAGGCGGTTGAAGCAGCGCTCGACTATGTTGCGGCGCCAATAGATTTGACGGTCGAATGCCGGTGGCCGGCCGCCGCGGCTGCCGCGGTTGTGCCGGTATCGCTGCTGGTCGGCTCTTTCTGGGATGGTGCAGGCGATGCCGCGTTTGCGCAGGTAGGCGCGGAATCCTCGGGAGCTGTAGGCCTAATAGGCGTTGAGGGCTGGGAGTTGGATCAGCTCTGGGCAGGGGCCGAGCGAGATGTCTTGCTGTATGCCGCGCTTTGAGTGCTTCGACAA
>NZ_JBEXDX010000084.1:0-17772 GCF_040605995.1 Streptomyces sp. NPDC005492 | reverse complement strand
ACCGCACCGACTCCGTCAGCAGCCGCACATCACCGGCACTCCAGTCCACATGCGAACTCGGCTCATCCACATGCAGCGTCCGCGGCAACACACCGTGCCGCAGGGCCTGGATCATCTTGATCACGCCGGCGACCCCGGCCGCGGCCTGGGTGTGGCCGATGTTCGACTTCAACGACCCCAACAGCAGCGGCCGTTCGGCGGGGCGGCCCTGACCGTACGTGGCGAGCAGCGCCTGTGCCTCGATCGGGTCACCCAACGTCGTCCCCGTACCGTGCGCCTCCACCACATCCACGTCAGACGGTGAGAGCGAAGCCGCAGCCAGCGCCTGCCGGATCACCCGCTGCTGCGACGGACCATTCGGCGCCGTAAGACCATTCGACGCACCGTCCTGATTCACCGCACTGGAGCGCACCACCGCCAACACCCGATGCCCATTCCGCTCAGCATCAGACAACCGCTCCACCACCAGCACACCCAAGCCCTCGCTGAAACCCGTACCATCCGCAGCCTCAGCAAACGCCTTACACCGACCATCAGCCGACAACCCACCCTGCTGCGAAAAACCAACAAACGTATGCGGCAACGCATTCACCGTCACACCCGCCACCAACGCCAGCGAACACTCCCCACCCCGCAACGCCTGACCGGCAAGGTGCAACGCCACCAAAGACGACGAACACGCCGTATCCACCGTCAACGCCGGCCCCACCAACCCCAACGCATACGCCACCCGCCCCGACAGCACACTCTGCGCACCACCCGTCAACAACTGCGCATCCGCATCGGCATCGGCCAACGCCGCCGAAACAACCTCCGAATAACCCGACTGATAACTGCCGACAAACACACCCGTCGACGAACCAGCCAACGACACCGGATCGATACCGGCATGCTCCAGCGCCTCCCACGACCCCTCCAGCAACAACCGCTGCTGCGGATCAGTCGCCAACGCCTCACGCGGCGACATCGCAAAGAACCCGGCATCGAAATCCAACGCGCCCTCGACAAAACCGCCCGCATGGGCCACTTCAGTCAACAGGCCCGTGTCCCAGCCACGATCAGCCGGAAACTCACCCATGCCATCGCGGCCCTGCACCAACAGATCCCACAACCCATCCGGGTCCGACACACCACCCGGGAACCGGCAGGACATACCCACGATGACCAGAGGGTCGTCATCGGTGGCCGGGACGGCGGACAGTGGGGCGGCGGTGTCGTCGGCGGCGCGGGTGCCGCCGAGTCGGTCGGCTAGGAAGGCCGCGAGCCGGGCGGGCGTGGGGTAGTCGAAGACCATGCTGCTCGGGATGGGCAGGCCGGTGGCGGTCTGGAGCCGGTTGCGCAGGTCGACGGCGGTCATCGAGTCGAAGCCGGCGGAGCGGAAGGGCACGGCGGGGTCGACGTCGGCGCCGCCGCGGTGGCCGAGCAGGGCGGCGGCGTGATCGCGGACGAGGCCGAGCAGGTAGGTGTCGCGTTCCTTGGCGGACAGCGGGGCGAGCGTGCGCAGAAGCGCGTCGTCCTGGTCCGCGGCGGCAGCGGGCGCGGGGGCGTCGGTCGGCGCGGCCGCCAGGAGCCGGGCGGGACCTTCGCCCAGGCCGACGACAGTGTGCTGCTCGCGCTGGAAGGCGTACGTGGGCAGCTTGACGCGGTGCGGCCGCAGTCCTTCGAAGAGGGCGGTCCAGGTGACGGGCACGCCGTGCACGTGGACCTGCGCGACCGAGGTCAGGAAGCGGTCCAGGCCGCCCTGGTCGCGGCGCAGGCTACCGGTGACGAGGGCGGCCTGGACCGCTTCACCGTCCGTGCGCTGCGCGTCGCCGAGGGAGTCCAGCGTGTCCTGGACCGGCACGGTGAGCACCGGGTGCGGGCTCACCTCCACCAGCACCGATATGCCGTCGGCGGCGAGCGCGCGGGTCGCGGTCTCGAACTGCACGGTCTGCCGCAGGTTGCGGTACCAGTAGTGCGCGTCGAGTTCCCCGGTGTCGACAGGGGCGCCGGTCACGGAGGAGTACATCGGCACGGTGCCCGCCTGGGGGCGTAGCGGCGCCAGGTCGGCGAGCAGGCGGCTCTCGATCTCCTCGACGGCCGCGGAGTGCGAGGCGTAGTCGACGGAGACCGGCCGGACCCGGATGTCGGTGTCGGCGCAGCGGGCGGCCAGTTCCTCGATGGCGGCGGACTCGCCGGAGACCACCACCGAGCCGGGGCCGTTGACGGTGGCGACGGACAGGCGGCCGTCCCAGGGGGCGATCAGCTCGGCGGCGTCGGGGGCGGGCAGGGAGACCACGGCCATGCCGCCGCGGCCGGTGAGCGTCTCGGCGATGGCCAGGCTGCGCAGGGCCACGACGCGGGCGCCGTCGGCGAGGGACAGGCCGCCGGCGACGCAGGCGGCGGCGATCTCGCCCTGGGAGTGCCCGACGACGGCGGCCGGTTCTACGCCCATCCAACGCCACAGCCGGGCGAGGGAGACCATGACGGCCCACAGGGCGGGCTGTACGACGTCGACGCGGGCGAGCAGTTCCTCATCGTCCAGGGCGTCGGTCAGCGACCAGTCGACGAACGGGCGCAGGGCCTGCGCGCACTCCTCGATGGCGGCGCGGAAGACCGGGGAGGCCGCCATCAGTTCGGTGGCCATGCCGGTCCACTGGGCGCCCTGGCCGGGGAAGACGAACGCCACCCGGTGCTCGGCCCGCGCGTGGCCCTGGACGAGGCCCGCGGCGGGTTCCCCCGCGGCCAGTGCGGCGAGTCCGGCGGCCAGTCGGTCCGGTCCGGCGCCGACGACGACGGCGCGGTGGTCGAAGGTGGAGCGGGCGGCGAGCAGCGACCAGGCGACGTCCGTGGGGTGGGGCGCGGGGTCGGCGGTCATCCGATGCCGGAGGCGTTCGGCCTGGCCGCGCAGCGCGGCCGCGGACTTGGCGGACAGTACGAGCGCCAGTTCGCCGGGCTCGGCCCCGGGCTCCTGCGCGGGTTCGGCAGCGGGCTCGGCTGCCCGTACCGGGGAGCTGAGCACCACGTGGCAGTTGGTGCCGCCCATCCCGAAGGAGGACACCCCGGCGTGCAGTGTGCCGGTGGGCTCGGGCCAGGGTCCGGGTTCGGCGGCGACCCGCAGGTTCCACTCGTCGGCGCGGATGGCGGGGTTGAGCCGCTGGAAGTTCAGGCTCGCCGGGATCTCGCGGTGCTTGAGCATCAGGGCGACCTTGAGCAGGCCGGTGATGCCCGCGGCGCCTTCCAGGTGGCCGACGTTGGTCTTCGCGGAGCCGACGAGCAGGGGGTGGCGCCGGTCGGGGCTGGTGCCGAGGCAGTGGCCGAGCGCTTCGGCCTCGACGGGGTCGCCGACCTTGGTGCCGGTGCCGTGCAGTTCGACGTACTGCACGGTGCCGGGGGCGATGCCGGCCCGGTCGTAGGCGCGGGTGAGGACGTCGCGCTGGCCGGTGACGGTGGGCACCAGGAGGCTGTCACCGGCACCGTCGTTGTTGACGGCGCTGCCGCGGATGACGCAATAGACGTCGTCGCCGTCGGCGAGGGCGTCGGCGAGGAGTTTGAGGACGACGAAGCCGCCGCCTTCGCCGCGGACGTAGCCGTTGGCGCGCTCGTCGAAGGTGAAGCACTGCCCGTCGGGGGACAGCGCGCCGAGCCGGGCCTCCAGGAGGGCGGACTGCTCGGTGAGGTTGAGGTTGACACCGCCGGCCAGGGCGAGCCGCGCCTCGCCGGTGCGCAGGCTCTCGCAGGCCATGTGGACGGCGACGAGCGAGGAGGACTGGCCGGTGTCCACGGTCATGCTCGGCCCGCGCAGCCCGGCGAAGTAGGACAGCCGGTTGGCGATGACGGCGCGGTGGGTGCCCGCCATGGTGTGGTGGCTGAGGGCGTCGGGGCTGCGCAGGGCGGTGAGGTGGGCGTGGTCGCTGGCCATGGCGCCGACGTAGACGCCGACGGGCTGGCCGCGCAGGGCTGCCGGGACGAGCCCGGCGTCCTCCAGTGCCTCCCAGCCGAGTTCGAGGGTGAGGCGCTGCTGGGGGTCCATCTCGGCGCTCTCGCGGGGGGAGACGCCGAAGAAGGCGGCGTCGAAGGCGTCGGGTGCGTCGATGAAGGCGCCGCGGCGGACGAGGGAGCGCAGGGCCTGGTCGTGGCCGTCGTTGCCGTCCTGGTCGGGCCAGCGGTCGGCGGGGACGTCGCCGACGGCGTTGCCGCCGGTGCGCAGCAGCCGCCAGAAGCCGGCGGGGTCGGGGGCCTGCGGGAGGCGGCAGGCCATTCCGATGACGGCGACATCCGCTCCGGAGAAGCCGGAGAATTCGTGGTCCATCGATTCGGCGTGGCCCTCAGCTGTCACTTCTCGCCCCTACCTCGGTCGTACCTGATCCCGGCGTCCGGCGCTGTGCCCGGCTTCTGGTGCTCCGCCGGAACGCTATGGCGGCGGGCGGGAGCGGCGTCCCCCTAAACGGCCCCTGGAGATCTTCGTTTCGACCCCTAACACAGCTAGGGGTGACCGCCGATGGCAGGGTGCGGTCACTCGCCGTCGCGGTGCGGGGGCGTGGGGGTTCGGTGCTTCGGCGGCGGCTGTCGCGGCTGGTCAACGGCGGTGTGGTGGTGGTGTGTCGGGGGTCGGGGTGGTGCGGGGTGGCGGGTGCGGCGGGGTGATCCGGTGATTCGCCGCCCAATTCCGTGTTATGCGCTGGGAGTTGTCGTTTCGGAAAGAGCGGAGAGGGCTGGCAGCCCGCTCGTACGGGGTCGCTGACAGAGGCGCGCAAACGGCTTGGCCCGGGGCCGCTGCGGCTGCTGTTCGACCGGGGCACCGGGGCGAGCGGGAGTCCGGCCACGCCCGGGGGGCGTTCTGGCGCGGCCTGCGGTTGGTCGGTGACCGGGTCGAGCAGGGCCTGGGCGCGGAATCTGCCGGGCAGTTCGTTGCTGGGGGTGGTGCCGAGGTTGCCGCCCGCCAAGTCGCCGGCGACCGCGAGGTGTTCGGTGTCGTCGCCGTGCAAGAGGAGCAGGATGGGGCTGTCGGGCCAGTACAGCCGGACCGGTACGCCGTCGGCGGTGGTGCGTTCGGTGCGGGCGATCACCGCCGGTTCGCCGCCGAGCTGGTCGTAATTGGCCGGGCGAGGGGCATCGGCAGGTCGTGCAGCTGCTTGCCGCCGCCGGCGGCGTCAAGGATGCCGAGGAACGGCATCGGGTACTCCGTTCCGGCATCGCCGACCGCCGACCGCCCCACCGCGGCGGCCGGTGCACCGCGGGCGGCCCGGCGCCGCACGCTCCCCCCACCCCCTCCCGCCGGCCGTACCCGGTCGGCGCACGCTCGCACGCATCACCGCACCGGCGTGCGTGCCGCTACGGCAGCAGGAGGATCTTGCCGATGTGGTCGCTCGCCTCCATCAGGCGGTGCGCCTCGGCCGCCTCGGCCAGCGGTAGGGCGGTGTGTACGACCGGTGCGACGGTGCCGGCCGCGATCAGCGGCCACACCTCGCGTTCGACGCCCGCGACGATGCGCGACTTGTCGGCCCTCGGGCGGGCGCGCAGCGAGGTCGCGGACAGCGAACCGCGCCGGTTGAGCAGCAGGGCGAGGTCCAGTTCGGCCCGGCGGCCGCCCTGCAGGCCGATGACGGTGATCCGGCCGTTGGGGGCAAGCGCCTCGACGTTGTCGGCGAGGTACTTCGCGCCGATGATGTCGAGGATGACGTCGGCGCCGACGCCCGCGGTGAACTCCTTGGTGGCCAGGACGAAGTCCTCGGCGGTGTAGTCGATCGCGAGGTCGGCGCCCAGCGCCCGCAGCCGGTCGTGCTTGGCGGCTCGGGCGGTCACCACCACCGAAGCGCCCAGGGCCTTGCCCAGTTGGATCGCGAACGTGCCGATGCCGCTGCCGCCGCCGTGGACGAGCAGGGTCTCGCCCTCGCGCAGGCCGTCCCGCTCGACCACGTTGGACCAGACGGTGCAGGCGACCTCGGGCAGGGCGGCGGCGTCCCGCAAGGAGACGCCCTGGGGCAGCGGCAGGGTGTGTGCGGCGGGCACCGCGACCTTCTCGGCGTATCCGCCGCCGGCGAGCAGGCAGGCCACCTCGTCGCCGATCCGGCGGCCCTTGACGCCGATGCCGAGGGCGCTGACCACGCCGGAGACCTCAAGACCCGGGTAGGGCGCGGCGCCGGGCGGTGGCGGGTACAGGCCCTGCCGCTGGGCGATGTCGGCGCGGTTGACACCGGCGGCGGCCACGTCGACGACCACTTCGCCCGGCCCGGGCTTGGGGTCCTCGACCTCGCGCAGCACCAGTTGCTTGTGCTCGATCACGATCGCATGCATGGGGTGTCGGGGGCCGCGGTGCCCCGCGGGGCCGCTGCCCGTCCCTCCTTCGGGTCCGTGGGTGCGGGTGCGGCCCGGACCGTCGCCGGTCGCGGGCCGCGAGGTGAGGGCGCGGCCGGTCAGTAGATGCCTTCCGGCGCGCTGCGGGTGACCTGGAGGGGCATGACGTTGGCGACGCCGTCGCAGGGGTAGGTGTCGCCGGTGTCGTACCGGACGGCCTGGTCGCGCTCCAGGAAGTTCGGCAGCAGCAGGTCGGGGTGCAGGATGTTCAGCATGACCTGGCCCTGCCGGCCGTACTCGACGGTGCGGGTCCAGTCCTCCTTGTCGACCACGAGCGCGGTGACGTTGGGGTAGTTCGGCAGGTAGGGCAGGACCTCGCCGTCGTCCGAGGCGGGGATGCCGGCCGAGGTGCCGAAGGTGTTGCCGTAGCTGCGGCCGACGATGGCGCCGCTGCCGCCGTTCAGGGTCGACTGGAACGCGCGGTACATGGCCGGGGTGCAGTGGGTGCCGCTGACGCGTACGCCCTTGAGCTGCGCGGCGAGTTCGGGGGCGCGCCGGATGAGGGCGTTGAGCAGCGCGGAGGTGGTGTTGAGGTAGTCGATCGGCTGGCTGCCGAGGATGTTGGTGATCTGGCCGATGACGTGGTCGGTGTACTCGTCGGCCTCGGCGAGCTTGCCGGCGCGGATGAGCCGCTTCACCCAGCGCGGGTCGATGTCCACGATGTACATCCGGCCGCCGTAGGTGGACAGTTCCTGCACGCCGAGGCCGATCACGTGCGGGCCGGTGGGGGTCCCCTGGACCCAGTTGCCCTCGGGGCTGAACCCTTCGGTGTGGAAGGACCAGTGGCGCCATGCCTGGCGGTGTTCGAGCATGGCGGGGGTGTAGAGGATGCGCTTGGGGTCGCCGGTGGTGCCGCCGGAGTCGAAGACACGGCCGGCGATGGGGCGGGGCACCGCCTGGGGGACCAGGTCGGCGGGGTCGAGTCTGCGCAGCACGGACAGCGGGAACGGTCCGAGCGCGCCGAGTTCGTCGTAGCGGGTGATCTCGCGCGGGTCGAAGTCCAGCTCCGCCGCGCGCTTGAGCCAGTAGGGGCTACCGGTTTCGGGGTCGAAGTGCCGCCGCACCACCTGCCGGGTCCACTCGTCGAGGTCCGTCTGCAGGAAACGGTCGACCAGTGCCAGTGATTCCTTCATTCCTGGCGCGCCTTTCTGAGGGGTGAACAGCGTCAGATCCGCATTTCGTACAGGGCGGTCATGGCGTCGGTGAGTTGTTCGTCGTTCTCGATCTGCACGACCGGGCAGGGCAGCGCGTCGAGGTAGATGTCGAGCTTCGCCGGGCCGAGCAGGAACGCGATCTCCGGCTCGTTGTCGACGACATTGCGGAACATGTCCGGGTGGCTCACCTTGTCGACCTGGTTGCCGAGGTACCAACTCCGCACGTCCGCGGCCGTGGTGAGCATTCCGCGTTCCTTGCAGGAGCACAGCGGAATCTCCGGGTCGTGGAAATTCATCTTCGACCAGACCGGTTCGAGGTACTCGTTCTGGTCCGCGCACAGCGGGACGTGCACGGCGACGTCGATGTCCTTGATCATGTGCATCGCGCCCTCGGGGAGCTTCGCCATGAGTTCGTGCAGGGCGTCGACGTAGCCGGAGACCATGAAGCCGCGCACGGTGTTGTTGCGGCGCAGGCCCAACTCGCCGCCGACCCAAGTGCCTTCGACGAGCTGCCCGAGGTAGTCCGCGTCATCGGCGTCCGCGGGCACCAGCAGCCCGGCGCAGCCCTGGGCGGGCCCGGTGGGCGGGGGCACCTCGGTCTTGCGCCGCAGGAAGGTGAACAGGTCCCGGCGCTCCACGGCGCCGGCCAGGCACGCGCCGACCAGCGAGCCCAGGCTCATGCCGGCGATGACGTCCGGGCGCACGCCGCGCTCGGCGAGCAGGTCGGCGACACCGAGGATGATGGAGGTCTGCCTGATCAGGCCGACCTCGTGGTACTCCTCCAGGCGGTCCAGTTCCCAGCGCAGCATCCGGTCGACGGTCAGGCCACTCCACTCGGCGGCCTGCGCGTAGATCTCGCGGACCTGTGGGTAGCGCTCGTAGAGGTCCGTGCCGGCGCCTGGCAGATCGCTCAGACCCCCATCGATCAGGTACGCGATCTTCACGTTGCTCCCCATCCCATGCGACGCCTTCTCGGGGCACGAACGTACTGAAGGACCCGGCGCGGACACTCCCCTAGCAATCCCCTAAGCGATCGGGCGGTGTACGGGCAAGGCCCCTAATCGGCCGACCGGCCCCCTAATGAGGCCCCTAATGTCGAAGGCCCCGCCTTTTATCGGGAGGGCGCCGCTACGATCCTTCGAGCATCGGTACCGGATTCGACGCCGCGAAAACCACCGGTCGGCGCCGCCGGTAAGTGCGCGACAGCACGTTACCCGCCGGCTTTTCCGCATACGCGAATCCGGCGAATCAGCGAGATATTCCCGGCGTTCCCCGCCCTGGCACCCGTGCGCGGGGCGGGACCGTCGGCAGCCGCCGTGAGGAGAGCGCGTCCGTGACCGACACCGAACAGATCGACCTGCCGCACGTGGAGGTCACCATCCCGGTGGGCGAGGGGCCCTCCGCGGTCGCCCTCACCCCGGACGGCAGCCGGGCGTACGTGACGAACTACGGCCGGTGGGCGACCCACTCCCCCGGTGACACGGTGTCGGTCATCGACACCGCCACCCACGAGGTCGTCGCGACCGTCCAGGTCGGGGTGGGCCCGACCGCGTTGGAGGTCGTCCCCGACGGCTCCCGCGTCTACGTCGTCAACTACGGCTCCGGCAAGGAGCCCGGCCACACCGTCTCGGTCATCGACACCGCCGGCCACGAGGTGGTCGCCACGATCGAGGTCGGCAACTCCCCCGACGGCGTCGCGGTCACCCCCGACGGGCGGTACGTCTACATCTCCGAACTGGGCATCGAGACCGACCCGGGCAGCACCATGTCGGTCATCGACACCGCCACCCTCCAGGTCGTCGGCTCCGTGGACGTGGGCGCCGCGCCCGGCGCGGTGGCCATCCACGACAACGGCGTGCACGCCTACGTCGTCAACTACGGCCGGCCCACCGACACCGAGGGCACCGTGTCGGTGATCGACCTCACGACGAACACCGTCGCCACCACCGTCACCGTGGGCCGTTCCCCGGGCGCCGTCGCCATCAGCCCGGACGGCACACGCGTCTACGTCGCCGACCACGGCCCGTTCGGCGACCCCGGGAACACCGTGTCGGTCATCGACACCGCCACCCACGCCGTGGTGTCCGTCATCACCGTCGGCGACGGACCCGGCGGAGTGGCACTGTCCCCCGACGGCTCGCGCGCCTACGTCGTCAACATGGGCGGCAACAAGACGCCCGGCCGGACCATGTCCGTGATCGACACCGCCACGCAGACCGTCATGCGCACCGTCCCCGTCGAGCGCACCCCCGCCGGCATCGCCGTCTCCGCCGACGGCCGCCGCGCCTACCTCGCGAACTACGGCGCCAACCTCGTGTCCGTCATCGACCTCGCACGGCTGTGACCCGCATTCCCCGCTGAGGAGCACGCATTGAACACCATCTGTCCGGAGCCGCTGTCCTACCCGTTCGGGCCCGATGAGGGCCTCGCGCTCAGCGAGTCGTACAGCAAGGCGCGGGACACCGAGGGCCTGATCCGCGTCAGCCTCCCCTACGGTGAGCCGGCCTGGCTGGCCACCCGCTACGCCGACGCCCGGCTGGTGCTGGGCGACGGGCGCTTCAGCCGCGCGATGGCCGAGGAACACGACCCGCCGCGGGCGCGGAAGTTCAACGCCCAGCCGAAGTCCATGTTCAACATGGACGCGCCCGACCACACCCGGCTGCGCCGCCTGATCAGCACGGCGTTCACCATCCGCCGGGTGGAGGAACTGCGGCCGAAGGTCCACGACCTGGCGCACCGGCTCATCGACGAGATGGAGGGCAACGGCGCGCCCGCCGACCTTGTCGCGGACTACGCGCTGCCGATCCCGACGACCGTCATCTGCGAACTGCTCGGCGTGCCCTTCGAGGACCGGGACCGGTTCGGCAACTGGACCGACGCGATCCTGTCCACCAGCTCCCTCAACGCCGAGGAGGGCCGCGCCAAGCGGATCGAGCTGGTCGAGTACATCCGCGGCATCATCGAGGCGCGCCGCGCCGAACCGGCCGACGACCTCATCTCGGGCTTGATCGAGGCCCGCGACGTGCAGGACAAGCTGACCGAGCAGGAGCTGCTCGACCACTGCATCGGCCTGCTCATCGCCGGGCACGAGACCACCGCCTCCCAGATCCCCAGCTTCGTCTACGCCCTGCTGGACCAGCCGCAGCACTGGCAACGGCTGCTGAACGACGAGGAGTTGATCCCGTCGGCGGTCGAGGAGCTGTTCCGCTTCGTGCCGCTGGGCAGCGGTTCGGCCGCCCCGCGCTACGCCCTGGAGGACATCGAGGTCGGCGGCACCCTGGTGCGCGCCGGCGAACCGGTCCTGGTGGCCCTGGGCGCCGCCAACCGCGACGGCCTGCGCTTCGAGGACCCCGAGGAGATCAAGCTCGACCGGCCCGCCAACCACCACATCGGGTTCGGCCACGGCATCCACCACTGCCTGGGCGCGCCGCTGGCCCGGCTGGAGTTGCAGGAGGCGCTGCGGGTCCTGCTCCAGCGGCTGCCGACCCTGCGGGTGGCCGGCGACATCGCGTGGAAGAGCGAGATGATGGTCCGCGGTCCACGCTCCATGCCGGTCGCGTGGTGACGCCCGGGACGGCGGCGGAGGCGGCTGCGACCGCTGTAAAGGGGCGCCGCCATGGCTGAGCATGTCGATGTCCTGATCGTCGGCGCCGGGTTGGCCGGGATCGGTGCGGCGGGACACCTGCGCCGCACTGTCCCCGGCCGCACCCTGGCGATCCTGGAGGCGCGGGACGCCGTCGGCGGCACCTGGGACCTGTTCCGCTACCCGGGTGTGCGTTCCGACTCGGACATGCACACCCTCGGCTACCGGGAACGGCCCTGGAAGGACCCCAGGGCGATCGCCGACGGCGCGAGCATCCTGTCCTACATCCAGGACACCGCCCGGGAGTACGGCCTGTTGGACGCCATCCGGTTCCGGCACCGCGTGACCGCCGCCGACTGGGACGAGTCGGCGGCCCGCTGGACCGTCACGGTCTCGCGTGGGTCGCCCGAGGACGCCGAAGTGGCCACGCTGACCTGCTCGTTCCTGTACCTGTGCACGGGCTACTACCGCTACGACGAGGGCTACCGCCCGCAGTTCAAGGACGCCAACCGGTTCGCGGGCACCGTGGTGCATCCGCAGCACTGGCCGGCGGACCTGGACTGCGCCGGCAAGCGCGTCGCCGTCATCGGCAGCGGCGCCACCGCGGTCACCCTGGTGCCTGCCTTGGCCGAGCGGGCCGCGCACGTGACGATGGTGCAGCGCTCCCCCGCGTACGTCATGTCGCTGCCCTCCCGGGACGGCCTGGCGGACCTGCTGCGCCGGGTGCTGCCCGAGAAGGCCGCGCTCGGCGCGATCCGCTGGAAGAACGCGACGCTCGCGATGGCCTTCTATCGGCTCAGCCGGAAGAACCCGGAGCGGGTCAAGGCGATGCTCCGCAAGGGCGCCGCCAAGCAGCTCCCGGACGGCTACGCCATCGACCCCCACTTCACCCCGCGCTACCAGCCGTGGGACCAGCGGGTGTGCTACCTGCCCGACGGGGACCTGTTCGCGGCGATCAGCTCCGGACAGGCGTCCGTGATCACCGGAGCCGTGGAGTCCTTCACGCCCGAGGGGCTGCGGCTGGAGTCCGGCGAGGAGGTGCCCGCGGACGTGGTCGTCACGGCGACCGGGCTGAACCTGCTGCCGCTGGGCGGTATCCGGATGAGCGTGGCCGGCACCGCCGTCGACCCCGGCGCGACGGTCGCGTACAAGGGCCTGATGCTCGCCGGGGTGCCGAACTTCGCCTGGACGCTGGGCTACACGAACAGCTCCTGGACGCTCAAGGTCGACCTCGTGGCGCAGTACGTGTCCCGGCTGCTGGCGCACATGGCCGAGCACGGGCACGCGGTGGTCCGGCCGCTCGCGCCGCCGCCCGAGGACCCGGTGCTGCCGATCCTGGACCTCAGCTCCGGGTACGTGCAGCGCGGCGCGGACAGCATGCCGAAGCGCGGCACGCGCGCGCCGTGGACGGTGGAGCAGAACTACCGCAAGGACGTCAAACTGCTGCGGCGCGGTCCGCTCGACGACGGGGTGGAGTTCGCCCGGGCGCCCTCCTGACCCAGCCGTGGAAGGCAGAAAGCAGAAAGCGGTGAACCGCCCCCGAGCCTCACCAGGCTCGGGGGCGGTTCGCCGTGCGGGGCGCTCGGCAGCCTTACGGGGTGGTGAAGCCCGCGTCGATCGGTAGCGCGACACCGGTGACGTACCGGGCCTCGTCGGAGACCAGCCAGGCCACCGCGCCGGTGACATCGCTGACGTCCAGCATCGTGACGTCGAGGATGTGGCCCACCTCGGCGCCGGACGTCGGGGGCTTGGTGTGCACCTGCTTCACCGCGTCGTTGATGAGCAGCGGGGTGCGCACACCGGTGGTGTGGATGGAGTTGACCCGGATGTCGTGCGGGCCCAGCCACCGCGTCCACGCCCGCGACAGACCCAGCAGCGCGTGCTTGGCGGCGACGTAGCCCTCGGCGCCGCCGGTCGGGCTGCCGATCTTGCCGCTCAGGCCCATCACCGAGCTGATCACGACGACGGCGCCGCCCCGGCCGCCCTCGATGATCTTCGGCGCCGCGGCGTGCACGGTGTTCCACGCGCCGATGGTGTTGATCTCCAACTGGTCGCGGAAGGCCTGCTCCTGGCTGGTCGCCGGGTGCGCCATGCCCACGCCCGCGTTGGCGACGAGGATGTCCAGCCGGCCCAGCTCCGACACACCGCGCTCGACGGCCTCGCGCAGCGCGGGCGCGTCGCGCGTGTCGGCCTGCGCCGTCACCACGCGGCGGCCCAGCTTCTCCGCCTCGCTGGCGGTCTCGGCGAGTTCGTCCTCGGTGCCCAGCGCGTAGGCGAGGGTGTCGATGTTCTGGCAGATGTCCACCAGGATCAGGTCGGCGCCCTCCTCGGCGAGCCGCAGGGCGTGGCCGCGGCCCTGGCCGCGCGCCGCACCGGTGATCAAGGCGACCTTGCCGTCGAGTCGTCCGCTCATGTGTGGTCCACTCCGTCTCTCATTGCGTGTCACTACCTGCGTGTTCGTCACTGGGCGGGGGCTGCCCGGTGCCGCGGGAAAGGGATACCGGGCGCCGCCCGGGGTCAGACCTGCTGGTCGACGTAGATCGACTTCAGGGCCTGGTACTGGGCGAGTCCCTCGGGGCCGAGTTCGTAGCCGAGCCCGCTGGCCTTACGGCCGCCGAAGGGGGCGACCGGGTCGTTGGCGTAGCCGTTGACGCCGACCGAGCCGGCCTGCATCCGGCGGGCGAAGGCCAGGCCGCGGTCCGAGTCGGTGGTCCACACCGAGCCGCCCAGGCCGTAGTCGCTGTCGTTGGCGATCGCCAGGGCCTGTTCCTCGTCGGTGTAGGGGATGACCGACAGCACCGGCCCGAAGATCTCCTCCTGCGCGATCGCGGACCGGTTGTCGACGTCGGCGAAGACCGTCGCCTCCACGTACCAGCCGCGGTCGGCCCCGGCGGGGCGGCCGCCGCCGGTGGTCAGCCGGGCGCCGTCGCTGACGCCCTTGGCGATGTAGGACTCCACCCGGTCCCGCTGCCGTTCGGAGACCAGCGGGCCCAGCTGGGTCGCCGGGTCGAGCGGGTCGCCGACCTTCAGCGAGCGCGCCATGCCGGTGACGGCGTCCACGAGTTCGGCGTAGCGTGAGCGGGGCGCGAGCACCCTGGTGCCCAGCCAGCACACCTGCCCGTTGTTGAGCAGCGTGGCCCGGAAGAACCGGTCCATCACCGCGCCGAGGTCGGCGTCGTCCAGGACGACCGCGGCGGACTTGCCGCCCAGCTCCAGCGACACCGGCCGCAGCAGCCGCCCGCAGGTCTCCGCGATGCTCCGGCCGACGGCGGTGGAGCCGGTGAAGGACACCTTGTCCACGCCGGGGTGACCGACCAGGTAGCGGCCGGTCTCCGCACCGCCGGGCACGATGTTCAGCAGCCCGGCGGGCAGTCCGGCCGCCTCGGCGGCCGCACCGACCTGGTAGGCGTCCAGGACCGTCTCCGGGGACGGCTTGAGCACCACGGCGCAGCCGGCAGCCAGGGCCGGGGCGACCTTCATGAAGGTGATGCCCTGCGGCACGTTCCATGGCACGATCGCGGCGACCACGCCCACCGGCTCGGGCACCACGACCGTGTGCCCGCCGAACAGGCCCGGGCGGCGGTCGTCGGCGGTCTTCGCGGCGCCCACGGCGGCGTAGTAGCGCAGCAGCGCGGCCGGGCCGACGCCCTCCAGCACGCTCGCCAGGCTGATCGGCATGCCGTTCTGCAGGCTCACCAGCCGGGCGGTCTCCGGGCCGCGCTCGGTGAGGGCCGCGGCGAAACGGTCCAGCGTCTCCGCGCGGTCCTGCGCGCTCCAGGTCCGCCAGCCGGAAGGGTCGTCGAAGGCGGTGCGGGCCGCGGCGACGGCCGCGTCCACGTCGGCCGGGTGCGCCTCCGGCACGCTGCCGGCCACCTCTCCGGTGCCCGCGGCGCGCACCTCGATGCGGTGCGCGGTGGCGGGCGCGACCCGGGCGCCGCCGATGTAGAAGTCGTTGTGGTCGATGGGCATGCGGCCTCGCCTGTCCTTGCCTGTGCTCGTAAGGGAGTCGCCGTCGCGAAGTCGCCGGCGGGCGTACCCGGCGCGCGGCGCCGCAGGGGCGCCGGACCGGTCATCGGTGCGTGAGCACCGCCTTGATCACGTCTCCGCGCACCTGCGCCGCGACGGCCTCGTTGATGTCGGCGAACGGCATCGTGCTGACGAGCCGGTCGATCGGGAACCGGCCCTCGAGGTACTGCCGGAGCAGCCAGGGCACGAACGTCTGCGGGTCGCTGTCGCCCTCCACGACTCCCACGACCGTCAGCCCCAGGATCTGGCTCAGCCCCAGGCTCAGCGGGAACACCGCGGTCGGCTCGGACGGGATGCCGAGCAGCGCGATGCTGCCCCGCTTCGCCATGGCCCGCACGACCTCGGTGAGCACCGCCGGCTTGGCGGTGGTGTCCACCGCGTAGCGCACGCCCTGCGGCACGACGCCGCGGATCTGCTCGGCGAGCTTCCCGTCGCCCGGGTCCAGCACGTGCGTCGCGCCGAGGTCCTTGGCGACCAGCCGCCGCGACTCCACCGGCTCCACCACGATGACGGTCTCCGCCCCGGCGAGCACCGCGCCCATCACGGCACTCAGGCCGACCGAGCCGCCGCCGAGCACCAGCACCGAGCTGCCCGCCTCGACCCGCAGCGACTTCAGCACCGCCCCGGCGCCGGTCTGCACACCGCAGCCCAGCGGCGCGGCCAGCTCCAGCGGCACCTGCTCGGGGATCTTCACCACCGACCGGGCGTGCGCCACGGTGTGCGAGGCGAAGCTCGACTGGCCGAAGAAGTTGGAGCCGAGCCCCTTGCCGTCCAGCGTGAGCGGCCGACTGCCGTCGACGCGGGCACCCAGGAGGTTGCGGGCCACGAACGTGTCGCAGTACGAGGGCACCCCGGACCGACAGTTGCCGCAGGCGCCGCAGCTGCTGAACGACAGCGCCACGTGGTCACCCTCGGCCAGCCCGGTGACGCCCGGCCCGACAGCACGGACGACACCGCTGCCCTCGTGGCCCAGCACGCCCGGCAGCGGGAAGGGCGTGAAGCCGTGCTGGACGGCCACGTCGGTGTGGCACAGGCCGGTGGCGTGCAGTTCGACCAGCACCTCGTCCGGGCCGGGCGCGGCCAGTTCGACCTGCTTGAGGACGAACGGGCCGCCGGCCTCGTCGAGTACTGCTGCGGTGATGTCCATGTCTGTCCTACAGCTCCTTCACGCGGTTCCGAGCGCGATGCGGACGAGGTCGTCGGCGTCGGCGGTCAACAGGTCGGGCCCGTCGGGCTCTTCGTCCCCGGCGCCCTGGCCGTCCGGGGCGTCCGGGGCGTCCTGTTCGGCCAGGGCCAGTACGGCGTCGAGCAGTCCGGCGGCCCGCAGCCGGGCCAGCGGCACAGCGGCCACCTTGCGGCGCAGCTCCTCCTCGGCGCCCTCGCCCCCGGCGTCGCCGCCGGTCAACTCCTCGAGCAGCAGGGCGAGTTTGAACGGGTTGGGGTAGTCGAAGACGAGCGTGGCGGGCAGGCTCAGCCCGGTCATCGCCTGGAGCCGGTCGCGCAGCTCGACCGCGGTCAGCGAGTCGAACCCGGCGTCGCGGAAGGCGGTTTCGGGGTCGAGTTCGTCGCCGCTGCCGTGTCCCAGCACGGCGGCGGCGTGGTCGCGGACCAGGGTGACGAGGAACTCGCGCCGCTCCGGCGCGGGCACCGCCGCCAAGCGGCCGGTGAACGCGGCGGCGTCGGCCTCGGGTTGGTCCGCCTCCGTGTCCGCCTGGTCCTGGAGCAGGGCCAGCAGCCGACTCGGCCGGGCCAGCGAGAAGGCGGGCGCGAACCGCGACCAGTCCATGTCGGAGACGGTGACGGTGGTCGCGTCGTCCTCCAGGACGCGCTGCATGGCGGCGATGGCCGGGCCCGGCTGCATCGGCAGCACACCCAGCCGGACCAGGTAGTCATGCTCCTCGGTGTTGGCCGCGGCCATGCCCGCCTCGGCCCAGGTGCCCCAGGCGATGGACGTGGCGGTACGGCCGCGGGCCCGCCGGTACTCGGCGAGGCTGTCCAGGCAGGCGTTGCCCGCCGCGTAACCGCCCTGCCCCGTTCCGCCCCATGAGGCGGCACCGGAGGAGAACAGCACGAACGCGTCCAGGTCCATGCCGCCGGTCAACTCGTCGAGCAGCAAGGCGCCTTCGGCCTTCGCGCAGAGGCTGTCGTGCAGGGTCCGCACCGGCATCGCCTCGACGGGCGTCGGTTCGTGCAGGACCCCGGCGGTGTGGAAGACCGACCGCAGCGGCAGGTCGCCGGGCAGGCCGGCGAGGAGGTCGGCCATGGTGGCGCGGTCGGCGACGTCACCCGCGAGGACGCTCACCCGCGCACCCGCGGCCTCCAACTCGGCCCGCAACTCCCCCGCACCCGGAGCCTCCGGGCCGCGCCGGGACACCAACACCAGGTGCTGCGCGCCGCGTTCGACCAGCCACCGCGCCACGTATCCACCCAACCCGCCGGTGCCGCCGGTGACCAGGGCCGTGCCGCTCGTCGTCCAGGGTTCGGCCGGGCCGCGGCCCGGCGCGCGCACCAGGCGGCGGGCGAGCACGCCCGAGGCGCGTACGGCGAGTTGGTCCTCCCCGTGGCCGCCGGACAGCACACCGGACAGCCGGTCGAGGAGCATGCCGCCCTGCTCGTAGCGCTCGTCCTGGCGCAGGCTGAGATGGCAGCTCAGCACACCGAGCCGGACGCCCC